>NZ_JBSFKD010000054.1:0-44850 GCF_053598395.1 Streptomyces sp. NPDC001135
CGAGCAGGACGGCCAGGACGAGCGCCAGCAGGCCCGCGAGCGCACCGGCCAGTGTCGGGGGGCGTTCGGCCTCCCCCTCCCCCTCCTGCTCCCGCTCCCGCTCCCGCTCCCGGGACACCATCCCCCCGCACCCGCGGCACCGTACTCCCCGGCTCCACCGGCACCGTGCCCCATCCCGCGTCGCCCCGCCCCGCGTCCGGGACGACGGCACCGTCCTCTCGGGGTCCCGGTACCCCGCCCTCCCGCGCGCGGAGCGCCCCGCCCCCTCGCGCGCCCCGGGCCCCGCACCCCGCCGCGGTTCCCCGCTGCCCCGCCCCGCCGACACCGTTCTCCCGCGCCCCCGGGGCCGATGTCTTCGACGCACTGCGGGAGGCCCCGGCCGTCGTCGACTTCACCCCCGGGCGGCCGGACCTCGCCACCTTCCCGCGTACCGCCTGGCTGCGGGCCGAGCGCGCCGTCCTGGCGGACCTGTCCGCCGGGCACCTCGGCTACGGCGACCCCCGGGGCGCCCCCGCGCTGCGGCGGTCCGTCGCCGACTGGCTCGCGAGGATGCGGGGCGTGCGGGTGGAGCCGGACGAGGTGCTGATCGTCGCGGGCACCGCCCAGGCGCTCACGCTGTTGCACCAGGTGCTGCGGGCGGACGGCATCGACACCGTCGCCGTCGAGGACCCCGGCTCGCTCGGGGCCCGTCAGCATCTGCGCAACGGGGGCCTCGGCACCCCGCCGGTGCCGGTGGACGAGAACGGGGTCCGGGTGGACGCGTTGCGCGCGAGCGGCGCCCCGGCGGTGCTGCTCACGCCGGCCCACCAGTTCCCGACGGGGGTGGTGACCAGCGGCGAGCGCCGGCGTGAGCTGCTGGGCTGGGCACGGGACGGCGGGCTGATCCTGGAGGACGACTACGACGCGGAGCACCGCTACGACCGCCCGCCGGTCCCCGCACTGCGGGCGCTGCTGGCCGACCGGGTGTGCTACATGGGCAGCGTGTCCAAGCTGCTCGCCCCGGCGCTGCGCATCGGCTGGCTGGTGGCCCCGCCCCGCCATCGCGCCGGCCTGGTCGAGGCCAAGCGGTTCAACGACCTGGGCAACCCGGTGCTGCCGCAACTGGTGCTGGCCCGGCTGATGGACTCCGGTGAACTGGAGCGGCGGCTACGGCTGGCGCGGCGCCGGCACCGCGAGCGCCGCGACGCGATGATCACCGCCCTCGCCGAGCATCTGCCCGGCGGGACCGTGCACGGCGCCGCGGCCGGCCTGCACCTGACGGTCACGTACCCGGCGGACGTTCCCGACACCGAGGTGGCCGCAGCCGCGCTGGCCCGGGGCGTGAAGTGCCAGCCGCTGTCCTGGCACCGGCAGTCGCCCGGTCCGCCCGGACTCGTCCTCGGCTACGCGGCCACCGTGCCGGGAGCCATCGCCGACGGCGTGGCCCTGCTCGGCACGGTCCTGCGCGAGCTGTCCTGACACCGAGCGCGGCGACGCGAAAGAGGCGGGGGTCGTCCGCACAGCCGAGCGGCGAGCCCCTGGGAGGCGCCGGGGCGAGGGGGATCAAAGCGGTCGGCCTCCGCCTTCACCTCGCGCGCGTAGTGGCCGTACGCCTCGTCGCGGACGTGGTGTGGAGGGGACCGTCGAGGGCCTGGCCGGTCATCGGCGCGGCGAGGAGGGGGAGGGCCTCCTGCCCGTCCCCGGCCGCTGACGACGTACCGCGCCGGCACGCGTCCCGGGCTCGCGGCGAGGCGCGGCGTGTCATGGGCGACGAGAGGGGCCGTGCGGTCCGCCGGGGCGATGCCCCCGTCAGCGAACCCGCGCGGCGAACGCCTCGTACGCCCGGTCGTCGAAGAGGACGAACCGGGCCTCCTCGACCGCGGTGTCCGCGGCCCGCACCGTCTCCACGGCGATCCGTGCCGCGTCCTCCATCGGCCACCGGTACACGCCGGTGGAGACGGCCGGGAACGCGACCGTACGGGCACCGAGTTCGTCGGCGACCTTCAGGGACTCGCGGTAGCAGGAGGCCAGCAGCTCCGAGCGGTCCTCGCTCCGGCTGTACACCGGGCCCACCGTGTGGATGACCCAGCGGGCGTCCAGTGCGCCCGCGGTCGTGGCGACGGCCTGGCCGGTGGGCAGGCCCCTGCCGTACCGGGAGGCGCGCAGGGCGCGGCACTCCTCCAGGATGGCGGGGCCGCCGCGCCGGTGGATCGCGCCGTCGACCCCTCCGCCGCCGAGGAGGGAGGAGTTGGCCGCGTTGACGATCGCGTCGGCGCTCTGGCGGGTGATGTCTCCCTGGACGAGGGTGATGGTGGTCATGTCTGCCTCAGCCTTCGCCAGACGGCCTTGGCCGCGTTGTGCCCCGACATGCCGTGCACGCCCGGTCCCGGCGGGGTGGCCGCGGAGCAGATGAAGACGGCCGGATGCGGCGTGTGGTACGGGAACAGGGACGGTCTCGGGCGCAGCAGCAGCTGGAGTCCGGACGCCGCGCCGCAGGCGATGTCGCCGCCGACGTAGTTGGCGTTGTGGGCGGCCAGCTCGGCGGGGCCGGAGACGGCGCGGGCGAGCACGCGGTCGCGGAAACCGGGGGCGAAGCGCTCCAGTTGGCGTTCCATGGCGTCGGTGAGGTCGCCGGACCAGCCGTTCGGGACGTGGCCGTACGCCCAGAAGACCTGCTTGCCCTCGGGGGCGCGGGTCGGGTCGACGACACTGGGCTGCACGGTGATCATGAACGGCCGGTCGGGGGCGCGGCCCTCGCGGGAGGCGGCGCGCAGGGCGGTGGAGATCTCGGCCTGGTCCGCGCCGATCTGGACGGTCGTGGCGGCGCGGGCCTCGGGCGCGGTCCAGGGCACGGGGCCGTCCAGCGCGTAGTCGATCTTGAAGACGCTCGGGCCGTAGCGGTAGGTGCGGTAGTGGTCGCCGAAACCGGCGATGCGGGCGAGTGCGGTGGGTGAGGTGTCGAAGACGTACGCCCGCGCGGGCGGCAGGTCGTCCAGCCGCTTGACCTCGTAGTCGGTGTGGACGGCACCGCCCAGGTCCTTCAGGTACCCGGCGAGGGCGTCGGAGATCGCCTGGGAGCCGCCGCGGGGCACCGGCCAGCCACGGGCGTGCGCGGACAGCGCGAAGACCAGTCCGATGGCGCCGGTGGCCAGGCCGTCCAGCGGTGCGATCACATGCGCGACCAGACCGGCGAACAGGGCCTTGGCCCGCTCGTCCTTGAAGCGGCGCAGCAGCCAGGTGGCCGGCGGCAGCCCGGCCAGACCGAAGCGGGCCAGGGTGACGGGGTCGCGCGGGAGCGCGCTGAGCGGCAGGGACATGAAGTCCCGTACGAGCGTGTCCCAGTGGCGCAGGAACGGCTCGACCAGTCTGCGGTACGCGCCCGCGTCGCGCGGGCCGAAGGAGGCGGCCGTCTCGGCGACCGAGCGGGAGAGCACGGCCGCGGTGCCGTCGAGGAAGGGGTGCGCCATCGGCAGCTCGGAGTGAAGCCACTGAAGGCCGTAGCGGTCCAGGGGCAGGGCGCGGAACGCCGGGGAGTTGATGCCGAGGGGGTGGGCGGCCGAGCACGGGTCGTGCCGGAAGCCGGGCAGCGTCAGTTCCTCGGTGCGGGCGCCGCCGCCCACGGTGGAATTCGCCTCGAACAGCGCGACGGAGAAGCCGCGGCGGGCCAGCTCCACGGCAGCGGTCAGTCCGTTCGGTCCCGCACCCACCACGACCGCATCGAGCATCGACGGCACCTTCGGACCCCTTCGTCAGCCGATGGCCACTCGGGGCCAGGATATGCCGGAGAACTGACACTCCCCCGGCCGGGTCGACCCGCACGACCGGTTCCGGCCCACGGGCGGGGGCGGAAACGACCGTGACGGCCGGGGTCAAAGGGTCCCGTGGCGGGCCGGGGGGCGGAAGGGACCGCGGCGGGTGGGAGGCCAATGGGACCGTGTCGGACGGGGACCGGCGACCCGGCAAGCACCGCCCGGGCCACCAGGCGGGGTGCGGAAGCGACCGTGGCAGGCCGGGGGCCAAAGCGACCGTGACGGCGGGGACCGGCGACCCGGCAAGCACCGCCCCGCCACCGGGCGGGGGCGGGGGCGGAAGGGGCCGTTGGCGGGCGGGGCCGGGGGTACGGCGAGCGCCGCGGTCGGCCAGTGGTGACGGGGACGGAGTGGCTGGCACGGCCCCACCGTCCGCCGGGGACGGCGCACCGCGACCAGCGGGGCGGCCGGCACGCCACGGCCTCGCCGTCCACCGCGTACCGCACACCGTGAGGACCTCCCGGCCTCCGGTGACCGGGGCGGGCGGGCGTGGGCCCGGCCGACCCGGCAAGCACCGCCCGGCCACCGGGCGGGGGCGAGGGGCGGAAGGGGCCGTTGGCGGGGCTCAGGCGGGTGTGCGCAGCAGGCCGGTCAGCCGGCGGGCGGTCGCGGTGTCCCGGGCCGCCGTGAACGGCAGTGTGTTGCCGCCGGTCACACGGAACGGCTCGCCTGCGCGGGTGAGGTGCGTGCCGCCCGCCTCCTCGACGAGGAGCAGGCCGGCCGCGTGGTCCCAGGCCGCCTCCCAGGAGAACGCGACGGCGTCCAACTCGCCCCGGGCGACGGCGAGGTACTCCAGGCCTGCCGAGCCGCAGGGGCGGGGGGCGAGGCCGTCGGTCCACAGGGCGCGCAGGGCGCGCTTCTGCTCGTCGGTGGTGTAGTCCGGGTGGGACGTGGCGACGACGAGGTCGCGGCCCGGCTCGGGCGGGCCCGCGACCAGCCGCTCGCCGTCGAGGAAGGCACCCCGGCCGCGGACCGCGGTGGCGAGCTGGTCGCGCGCCGCGGCGTAGGTCCAGGAGGCGCGCACGACACCCCGGTGGGCGAGCGCGACCAGGGTGCAGAACCCGTCGTCGCCGTGCACGAACTGGCGGGTGCCGTCGACCGGGTCGACGATCCACACCGGTGCGTCGCCCTGCAGCGCGGCGTACGTCGCCGGGTCGGCGTGCACCGCCTCCTCGCCGACCACGACCGACCCGGGCAACAGGGCCCCGAGGTCCTCGGTGAGCCGCTGCTCGGCGAGCCGGTCGGCGTCCGTCACCAGGTCGTGGGGGCCGCTCTTCTGGTCCACCTCGTGCTCGGCGAGGCGGCGGAAGCGGGGCAGGATCTCGGCTGCGGCCGCCTTGCGGAGGGCCTCTTCCACGTCGGCCGAGCACCGGTCGAGAAACTCGTCGATGGTTTCCGTCTCTTCGATCATGCCTCCATGAGAGCACGCCCCACTGACAATCCCCGCCCGCCCGGTGCACACCCGGTGGAATCGGGATGAAGAAGGGGTGCCGGTCGGCCGGTCAGCGGCCGACGGCGTACCCCTGCATCCCGCGCGGGTTCGCCGCCGCCGACAGCACACCGGTCCGCGGGTCCCGGGCCACCGCGCACAGGCGTCCCTCGGACCAGGCGGGGCCGACGGTGACGTCGTGGCCGCGCCGCCGCAGTTCCTCGACGACGTCCGCGTCCATGCGGGACTCCACGGTGACGCTGCCGGGGCGGCGGCCGCGCGGGTGGAAGGAGCTGGGGAAGCTGTCGTTGTGCCAGTTCGGGGCGTCGATGGCGCCCTGCAGGTCGAGGGTGCCGCGGACCGGGGCGCGCAGGGCGGCGGCGAGGAAGAAGTGCAGCTGCCACTGGTCCTGCTGGTCGCCGCCGGGCGTGCCGAACGCCAGGACCGGCACCCCGTCGCGCAGCGCGAGGGACGGCGTGAGGGTGGTGCGCGGGCGGCGGCCCGGGGTGAGGGAGTTCGGCAGTCCCTCCTCCAGCCAGGTCATCTGCAGCCGGGTGCCGAGCGGGAAGCCCAGCTCGGGCACGACCGGGTTGGACTGCAGCCAGCCGCCGCTGGGCGTGGCCGCGATCATGTTGCCCCAGCGGTCGACGACGTCCAGGTGGCAGGTGTCGCCGCGGGTCGTGCCGTCGACGGCCACGTGCGGTTCGCCGGGGATCTCCGCGACCGTCGGCTCGCCCGCGCCCATCGGGTCGAAGCCGAGGTCGCCGCCGTCCACGCGCGCGTACGCCTGCGCCGGCAGCCGCGGGGCACGTCCGCCGGGGCTGCCCGGCCGCAGCTCCCAGGAGGCCCTGGCGCCGACCAGGGCCCGCCGGCCGGCGTTGTAGTCGTCCGAGAGCAGCTCGGCGAGCGGCACCTCGGCGGCGTCCCCGTACCAGGCCTCCCGGTCGGCCATGGCGAGCTTGCAGCCCTCGATCAGCAGGTGGACGTACTCGGCGCGGCCGTGGGCGGGCAGCTCCGGCGGGAGCAGGGCGAGCTGCTGCAGGAGCGCGGGGCCCTGGCTCCAGGGGCCCGCCTTGCACACGGTCCAGCCGTCCCGGTCGTACGTCACCGGGGTCTCGTAGGCCGCCGACCAGCCGGCGAGGTCGGCCTCGGTGAGCGTGCCGGTGTGCCGCGTCCCGCTGGTGTCCAGCGTGGCCCGCCGGGACTGCCGTACCAGGGCCTCCCCGATGAATCCGCGGCGCCACACCTCGCGTGCGGCGTCGATCCGGGCCTCCCGGTCGCCGCTGCCCGCGGTCTCGGCCAGCAGCCGCTTCCAGGTGCCGGCGAGGGCGGGGTTGCTGAAGAGCGCACCGGGCCGGGGCGCCCGGCCGCCGGGCAGGTACACCTCCGCCGACGAGGTCCACTCCGTCTCGAACAGCTCCCGTACGCTCTCCACGGTCGCGCCGACCTTCTCCACGGGCGCGTGCCCGTGCTCGGCGTATCCGATGGCGTATGTGAGGACGTCGTCCAGGGACTTCGTGCCGTGGTCGCGCAGGAGCAGCAGCCAGGCGTCGAAGGCGCCGGGCACGGCTGCCGCGAGCGGACCGGTGCCGGGTACGAGGTCCAGCCCGAGCCCCCGGTAGTGGGCGGCGGTGGCACCGGCCGGGGCGACACCCTGCCCGCACAGCACCCTCACCGCACCGCCCGCCGGGGCGAGCAGAATCGGTACCTCGCCGGCGGGCCCGTTCAGGTGCGGCTCCACCACGTGCAGCACGAACGCCCCGGCCACGGCGGCGTCGAAGGCGTTCCCGCCGCTCTCCAGGACGGCCATCGCCGACTGGGAGGCCAGCCAGTGGGTGGAGGACACCATGCCGAAGGTGCCCTGCAGGGTGGGCCGGGTGGTGAACTGCATCTCTCACCTCGCTGTCGACGGGCCCCGCCCTCGGCGCGTGGTCCGCATCCGCTCCGCCCACTGGATGCCCGCCGCCCCGGCGGGGCCGTTCGGTTCGTCCGGTCGGCGAGCAGGCTATCGAGCACCTGCGGAGGTGATCGGGCTCGTACGGTCGCGCACCGCCGCCGAGAGCTGTTGTTCGAGCGCAAGCGGGCCTCATCCGGCAGGAGAGGAAAAGCCGGGAATCAGAAATGATCATTTGACCCCGAGGGGTCCATCCGTCCTCTACTTTTCATCGCATGAGCGAACAGAGCCCTCTCTTGCCGCCCACGACCCTGCGTGATCTGGCCCCCGTCGAGGCATGGCGGACACTGACGGACTTCCCCGGCCGCACGCATGCGGCCGGGCAGACCCTGCTCCGTCAGGGAGAAGCCGGAACGCACGTACTGGCGCTGACTCAGGGCATGGTGAAGGTGGTCCGCAGGAGCATGGACGGCCGGGACAGGCTGTTGTCCTTCCGTGGACCGGGAGAGGTACTGGGCGAGATGGCCGTACAGGACGGCGACACCCGGCTCGCCGACGTCCAGACCATTACAGAATGCAAAGTCACTTGCGTGCCGGCGGCTGCGTTCCGGGCCCTCGTGAAGGACCACGACCTCACGGAGAAGCTGAACCGGATCGCACTGAGCCGCCTGCGGGAGCAGACCCAGGCGAGCGAGGGAGACCTCGACCAGCGGCTCACGGCGACGCTGCTGCGGCTCATGACCCTCTCCGGCGCACGCTCCTTCCGCCTCACCCGGCTGGAACTCGCCCAGCACCTCGACGTGGGGCGCGGATCGGTCAGCGAGGCGTTGCGGCGTCTCGGCCCGGGCTGCGTGCGGGTCGGCAGGACCTCCCTCACGATCGTCGACGAGGGGGGACTGCACCGTGCGCTGCGACAGCGGACCGCCGCGTGAACCGAGGCCCCCGGAACCGGCGCCGCAGCCGGGGGTGACGCCCGTCACGCTCCATCGGTTCTGAGGGAGCGGAACCCTCCCCGTTCCTCCGCGAGGCTCGTGGGGCCGGCCACCGGCACCCCATCGTCCGCCGCGAGCACGTCCGCCTCCTGTGCCCGCGGCGGGCCTTCGCGGAGGAGACACCATGCACGACAACGGCTCCCGACTGCCCCCGACCACCGCGGTCCCCTACTCCCGCAGCCGTCCGCTCCCCCCTTACCGCGGCATCCTGGCCGTGGACATGAAGGGCTTCACCGAACGCCCGGCCATCGAGCACGAGGTGATCGGCCGGGCGGTGCCCGAACTGATCCGGACCTCACTGGAGCGTGCCGGGCTGGCGGACGTGTGGAACGGCCGGCTGTTCCCCGCCACCACCGGTGACGGCTACGTCCTGGGCTTCGACCCCGCGCTGATGCCCCTGGTGATCCACCCCTGGCTCGACACGCTCCAGGACGTCGTCGCGGAACTGAACGTCCACGCCCTCGGCACGGCCCGGATCAGGCTGCGGGTCAGCCTGCACATCGGTCCGCTGCCCGACACCGAAGACGCGTTCGGCGGCAACGGAACGGCACGCACCGACACCCACCGCCTCCTCGACTCCCGCCCCGTCAGAGCCGCACTCGCGCAGTCCAGCGAGAACGTCACCCATGTGGCGGCCATCCTGTCGGACCGCTGCTACCAGGACGCGGTCATGAGCGGCTACACCGGGCGGCACCCCGACCACTTCACCGAGGTCCCGGCGACCGTCGACGGCAAGGTGTTCACCCAACGGGCCTGGCTCTACGGGCCGTTGCCCGCCGCCCCGCGGCCGGACCCGGGTGCCCCGGCGGCGCCGGAGGAGGGCCCCGGCCGCACGGCCGGCCGCTACGGGGCGGCCCGGATCCGGATCGTCGCGTCCGCCCCGCACGGAAACGTCAACACCGGCACGGCGCTCGGCGGCCAGAGCGTCAGCAACCACCACCACTGAGTCCCACCCTCCTCTCAGCAAAGGACACAGCCATGCGCGACCACGCACACGCGGCCGAGCCGGAGGGGGGCGTCCGCCATGGGACGCCCCCCTCCCCCACACCGCAACGGCGGCTGCCGCACCCCTGGCCGAACCCGGCCGACGGACACCGGCACGACGAGGGCGGCGGCGAGACCCCGGCCCCGGAACAGCGCACGGAACCGGAGGCCGGCACCACCGCCGGGCCGGCAGCCACGGCGGCACACGTCACCGTGCTCACGGCCGAGCGCGGCATCATCAACACCGGTACCGTGCACGGCGGGCAGTACCTCACCAACGTCGACGTGTCCGGCCGTCCGGTCCGGGAGGCCGACCGTGGGGCCTGAGACGGGTACGGACGACAGCCTCGGCGGCCTGCTGCCGGAACTCGCCCGCGGCAGGGGGACGCTGATCGTCGCCACGCACGGAACCGTCAACACCGGTGTGGTGCAGGGCGATCAGCGGCATGTGCTGACCGGGGCGGCCGCGGAGGACGGCCGGGACGTGGCACTGGTACGCCAGGGGCCGGTGCGGGCGAAGGACCTCCAGGCGGCCCGGCAGCGCTTCGCGCGGCCCGCCGGCTACACCTCGGGCCTCGACGCGCTCGACTCCGGCGTCCTGTTCGTCGTCGGGGCGCCCGGCACCGGCCGGCAGACACTCGCGCTCAATCTCCTGGCGCACGGCTGCGCCGACCCGGCACTGGTCCAGGTCGACGGTGCCGTGGACCTGGCCCGCTGGCGGCCTCGTACGCGCGGTGTGGACGGCTATCTGGTCATGGACCTGAGCGACCCGCTCTCCCTGCGGCCGTGGGACGTGTCGGACCTCGAGGCGCACCTGGCGAAGGCCGGCGCACGGCTGGTCGTGGTCCTCGAGGAGGCGCCGGGCCTGGCACGCGCCCTGGAGGACCGCGTCGACGTGCGGGTGCTGCACCACCGGCCGCCGGATCCGCAGGAGGTCTTCTCGGTGCACTTCGCGGGCCTGTGCCCGGACTCCCGGGACCGGGCCCGCCGACGGAGGCTGCTCGGGCCGGACGCCCTCGCCGCTCTCCTGCCGCCCGGCCTCCCGCCGGGCCGGGCGGTCCGCGTGGCCGACGCCCTGGCCCGCCCCGGCCCCGACGGCCGGGTGCGCCCCGCGGAGCTGACGGCCCGGCTCGCCAGGGCCGAGGCCACACGGCTGCTGGCCCGCGCCGAGGGGAATCCCGCCCTCGCGGCCCATCTGTTCGCGCTCTGCGTCCACGAGGGCCTGGACCGGGACACGGTCCTCGCCCGGGCGGCCGAACTGCTCGGTATGATCCGCGCCCACCACGGCCCCGGGTCCCCGGCGCCGCCGTCGCCGCACGAGGGCGCCGCGAGCCGGCCGGGGCTCGCCCCGCCACGGTCCGCCGGCGCCTGGGCACCGGACGGCGGACCGGCTCTGCGCACGGCCGCCGCACCGGATCTCCTGACGGACATCGGGGGGCGGTGCGCCGTCCCCGAGGACGGCGACGGGAACGGGACCGTCACCTTCCTGTGGCCCGTGGTGAGCGAAGCCGTCTGGGACGAGGTGTGCCAGGAGCGGGCCGAGTGGCTGCCCCTGCTGCACACCTGGCTCGCGACGGCCGGGGACGAGGAGCAGGCGGAGCGCGGCGGGCGTGCGATGGCCGCTCTGGCCGTCCGCACGGGCGGGCGCAGTCTCGAACTCCTCGGGGCCCTGGTCCGCACCGGGCCGCAGACGGCCGTCGAGGTGGCGGGCCGCGCCCTCGCCGCGGCCGCGGGCCTCGCCCCGGCCGCCGCCAAGGCGCAGGCGCTGCTGGACGAGTGGAGCGGCGCGCCCGAACCCGCGGTGCGCTCCGTGGTCGTGGCCGCGTCCCGGCCGGCTGCGGGCGGGCTGCCGGCCGAGGCCGCCCTGCGGCTGCTGCGCCGGGTGGTGGACGCCCTCGGCGACGACGAGGACGCCGCGGCGACGGCCCTTCGCGTGTCGGGGACGCTGGTGCTGCGGTTCGCCGGGGCGCGGGGGGCGAGGGAGGCGATCGTGCGGGAGCTGGCCGCCTGGGCGCACACCGAGGACCTGGCCGGGCTGCTGGCCACCCTCGTGTTTCCCGCCCTCGTCGCCGAGGACTGGGGCTGGTTCGGTGACCGGCTCCTGGCCGGCCGGGACGCCGCGGACCCCGTCGGCGCCCTTGTCTGCGCCGCCCTGGACGAGGCCGCGGCCTATCCGGCCATGCGGGACGCGCTGCTGATGTGGTGCGCCGGAGCGGCCGGCACCCCGCAACGCGAGCGACAGCTGGACGCGTTGTTCGCACGGCTCGTCGCCGGCCGCCGGCCCGGCTGTCTGCGGCTGCTGATGTCGATCGAGCGGGCCGCAGGGGCCACTCCCGGCAAGGCGATCGCCGAGCGGTCCCTCGCCGAGTGGCGCGGCGGAACCGGTCCGGCCACGGCCGGCCGGCCCGCGTGAGCCGCCCCCGCGGCACAGGACACCCACGCCCCACGACAAGGAGACCGACGATGACATCGTCCCCGTACTCCACTCTCTTCGCCCGCGTGGAGCGGGACTTGGGCGGCCGGGAGCCGCTGACCGGGCTCCGGCTGGACGACGGATCCGGTGCCCCGGGCACGGCCCTGACCCCCGCCGAGGCACGCGTGTGGCTCTACGACCGCTCGGCGCCGGCCGCCGTACGGACCGCGCTGTGGCATCAGATCGCCGCGCTGTCCCACCAGGACACGGGCGGGAACGGCTGGCGACTGGGCGCGGTGTGGCTCGCGCTGCCCGGTCTGCGCCGCCACGCCTCCACCATCGTCCACCGCTTCGGCACCGACCGGGACGACGTCGAGGCGGAGATGCTCACCGCCTGTCTCGAAACCCTGCGGACGATCGGGCCGCACACCCCCGACCCCGGATCCGTGCTGCTGCGCGCCGCTTGCACCCGCGCCTGGAACGCCGCCCGGGCGGCCCGGCCCGAGCGGCCGGTGGAGGACATCCAGTGCACGGCGGATTCCCTTCCCGGCCGGGGAGCCCTGTGGCAGGCGGAGTTCGACGGCCGCGACCGGCCGGACGGACTCGCCGCGACCCTGCGGTTCACCGTTCCGGCCGACCGGGCGGAGGGCGTGCGCATCGGCGCCCTGGCCGGGGAATGGGGCCTGACCGAACGGGTCGCCACGGCCCGCCGGTTCCAGCGGGGCCGCCGGGTCGGCACGCTGTCCCTGCGCCCCGGGAGCCGCGGATGACCGAACACGTCCAGACCCCCCTGACCTTCCGGGAGGTCCTCGACCTGCCGGTCAGCGTCGACCTGAGGACGGCGGCCAGAGCGTACGGCATGTGCATGGCCACGGCCTACCGGCTGATCGCCCTCGGCACCTTCCCCTGCGAGACGGTCCGCGTCGGCCGCCGTCATCGCGTCCTCACCGCCCACCTGCTGTCCGCACTGGGCATCGAGGAGCGGCCCGTCTACGCCGACGACCTCGGCGACGGCGTGGCGCTGACCCTCTTCGACTGAGCGGCCCGGGCGGGCTCCGCCCGGACCGCACACCCACCCCTTCTTCCTCTTCTTCCTCGACCGTTCCGTCCACGGAGGTACTTCGTCATGCCCACATGTCTCGCCCTCGGTCCCGCGGCGCTCTTCCACGAGGAGGTCGTCCGGCCCGTGTGCGAAGAACTGGAGCTGTCCCTGATCCGGGCCGACCAGCTCGCCGACCCCAGCCCGCTCGGCGAACGTCTCGTCCGGCACCTCGTCGAGGAGGACGTGGTCGTCGCCGATCTCAGCGGCGGCCACCCCTCGGTGGTCCTCGGGCTCGGTGTCCGGCATGCCGCCGGCCGGCGCACGGTGCGTCTGGGGCAGGCCGGGACAGTACCGGCGGGCCTCGGCGCGCTCCCGGCCATCGAGTTCCCGCCCCTGCCCCTCGGCCGGGCCGAGGCGCGCGCACTGCTGCGGGCCGCCCTCGCCGAGGAACTGGACCTGCCCGCCGCGCCGGCGGACGGCGGCGCGGCCGCGCCCGACGCGGACGGGGCTCCGGCAGTGCCGGAGGAGAGCGGTCCCGGAGTGCTGGAGCTGGCGGTCGCGGCCGAGACCGAGATGGAGGCCATGGCGGAGGACATGGCGATGGTGGAGGCGGCCTTCCAGGACCTCGCCGCGATGGGGGAGCTGTCCGCCGAGGACATGATGCGGGCCACGATGCCGGGAGCCCCGATGAGCGCCCAGCTGGCGGCCGTCAACCGGTTCGCCAAGTCCATCGAGGGCCCCTCCGACGAACTGGAGGCGGCGGCCTGGCGGCTCGCCGCGCGGATGGAGCTGGCGCTCGGCGCGCTGCGCGCGTTCCTGGAATGGGCCCGGGACACCCCGCGCGCCGAGTGGCCGGACACCGTCGACCCCCTGCTCGACCAGGTGATCGAGCAGACGCGGGAGATGCGCGAGGCGGCAACCGCCGTGGAGGAGTTCGGGCCCATGATCCTGTGGATCGGCAGGACCAGCAGCCGGCTGCGCAGGCCGAGCCGGAAGATCGCCGCCTCCCTGCGGACACTCCTCGGGATCCTGTCGCCGTTCGAGGAGTGCGAGCGCATGGCATACACACTCAAGGAGTCCTGACCCCGGTACCCCCGGCCGGCCCGGCCACTCCCGGGCCGGCCGGGCGACACCGCTACGTGCCCGCACCCTGGACGGAAGACACGGCGCGGCATTCGCCCGGGTCAGGGTTCCCCAGTCACCGCCGTCCAGCGCGCCCGTCTCGAGCGCGCCGCGGCCGGGACCCGCGCCCGCAGGCCCGGGAAACCGCCCAGCAGGCCCAACCGGCCCCTCTCGCAGCCCGGCAGGCCGGCCGGGAAACGTACCTCGGCCCACCGGGGCGGTCTGCGCCCGGCCGCACCGCTGGTGTCTCGGTGACCTTCGGTGTCCTCTCTCGGTGCCCGGCGGCGGCGTCTCACGGTCGGTGCCGTGATGCTCCAGAACCACGCCGTCCACACCATATGAGGCGGGAGGTACGACATGACATTTCGCATCAGCAAGCAATTCCGCTTCTCGGCCAGCCACCGGCTGGAGGGGCTTCCCGCGGAGCACCCGTGCGGGCGGTTGCACGGCCACAACTACGTGGTGGAGCTGGAGTTGTCCGCCGCCGGTGACGCCTTGGACCCGACCGGATTCGTCAGGGACTACGGGGACCTCGCCGAGTTCAGCAAGTGGCTGGACAAGGCCTTCGACCACCGGCACCTCAACGACGTGCTGGAGGGCGCCAACCCGACCGCGGAGCACCTTTCGCGGTGGCTGTACGAACGGTGGGTGCCCCGGTACCCCGAGCTGAGCTGCGTGCGGATCAGTGAGACGGACAAGACGTGGGCGGAGTACCGGCCGTGACCGGCCCGCGCGGGGCCGCGGACCGCCGGACGGAGGGAGGTGGTGCCGAGGCGGAGCCGAAGCTCGTGGTCAACGAGATCTTCGGCCCCACCTGAGACCGTGCAGGGAGAGGGTCCTTCCGCTGGTCAGCGCTGCGCATTCGTACGGCTGGGGGGCTGCAACCTGGCATGCCGCTGGTGCGACACCCCCTACACCTGGGACTGGACCGGAAGCAGCGACGCCGGGCGGGCGTACAAGCCCAGCGAGGAACTGCATCCCATGCCCTGGCAGGAGGTGTTCGACCGGCTGAGCGCCTACCGGGTGCCGCTGATCGTCGTCTCCGGCGGGGAGCCGCTGAGCCAGCAGACGAGGCTGCTGCCGCTGCTGCGCGCGCTGACCGACAGCGGCCACCGTATCGAGATCGAGAGCAACGGAACGGTGGTGCCCCGGCCCGAACTGATCGCCACCGGTGTGCGGTTCAACATCTCGCCCAAGCTGGCCCATTCCGGCGATCCGGAGGAACGCCGGCTCGTGCCCGAGGCGCTGGCAGCGCTGGCGGCGGTGCCCGGTACCGCTTTCAAGTTCGTGTGCCGGACCACCCAGGACCTCGACGAGGTGGCCGACGTCGTGGCGCGCCACGGCACCACTCCGGTCTGGATCATGCCCGAGGGACAGCGACCCGACGACCTGAACCGCCACCTGGCGGCGCTCACCGACGAGGTCATGGCCCGTGGCTGGAACTTGACGACCCGAATGCATGTCGCGCTGTGGGGCGACAGGAGAGGCGTGTGACGTGAAGCAGATTGCCGACGGAGACATCGAGGAAGCCGAAGGACTCGAGGACAAGGCCGGGCAGGGCACCGATCCGTTGGAGGAGGTGGCCCGTCGGCTGCTGGTCGAGATCGGCGAGGATCCCGACCGGGACGGCCTGAAGGACACCCCGGCCCGTTTCGCCCGCTGGTGGCGTGAGTTCACGCGCTACGACCCGGGGAAGATCGGCTCGCTGTTCCCGCTGGAGTGCGCCGGAGAGGCCGTGGTGGTCTCCGGCATCCAGGTGTGGTCGCTGTGCGAACACCACCTCCTGCCGTTCTCCTGCACGGTCACCATCGCCTACCTGCCGCAGAGCAAGATCCTGGGCCTGTCGAAGTTCGCCCGGATCGCGCACCGGCACGCCCACCGGCTCCAGGTGCAGGAGCGTCTCGTGCGCGAGATAGCCGATGAGATCACCGAGGTGACCGGGTCGGACGACGTGGCCGTGCTGGCTCGGGGCGAGCACCTGTGCATGAGCATGCGGGGGATCCGCACACCGGCGCTCATGACGTCCACGGCCTTCCACGGCATCTTCAAGGAGTACGGCCCCGCCCGCAGCGAAGTGATGGCCGCTGCCTTCCCCAGCGGCCGGTGAGCCGGCGCGTGCCGTCCACCGCCACCCGGCCGCATCCCACCCCACCCCCTTCCCGCGACACAGGAGTACTTCCGTATGCCCAAACGTGAGATCCGCACAGGGCTCAGCCTGGACGACGTCCTACTGGTGCCGCAGCGCACCTCGGTGGCCAGCCGCTCGATGACCCGGCTGGACACCAAGCTGTGCGAGGGCATCGAGCTGGGCATACCGGTGCTGTCCGCCAACACCCCGTGGTGCACGGGTGCGCGGATGGCCGAGGCGATGGCCCGCCAGGGCGGTCTCGGGATCGTGCACCGCATGCAGACGGCCGAGGACCAGGCCGCCGAGGTCGCCGCGGTGAAGGCCGCGCCGGTGAGCCGGGCCGGCGAGGCACCCGCGGACACAGGCCCGCGACCGGCCCTCGACGCGCAGGGACGGCTCCTGGCGGGCGCCGCGGTCGGCGTGATCGACGACTACCTCGAGCGCGCCGAACGGCTCGTCGCGGCCGGTGCCGATGTCCTGGTCACCGACGTGGCACACGGCCACGCCGACTACGTGATCAAGGCCGTGGCGGAACTGCGCGCCCGTTTCCCCCGTACGTCCCTGATCGCGGGCAACGTGGCGACCGCCGCCGCCACCCGGGACCTGATCGACGCCGGCGCGAACGCGGTGAAGGTCGGCATAGGCCCCGGTGGCATCTGTACCACACGCCTGGTCGCGGGCAGCGGGGTGCCGCAGCTCAGCGCGGTCCTCGACTGCGCCGAGGAGGCCGCCCGCAGCGGAGTCCCGGTGATCGCCGACGGTGGCATCAAGACGCCCGGCGACCTGGTCAAGGCGCTCGCCGCCGGCGCCCACACGGCGATGCTGGGCAGTGCCCTGGCCGGTGCCGACGAGAGCGCGGCCCGCCTGGTCGAGCACGACGGGCGCAAGAGCAAGGTCAGCACGGGCTTCGTCACCTTCGGGATGCGCCTGACGCTCAAGCGGGCCCGCGGCGGGCAGGTCAGCCGCGAGGAACTCGAGGCGTACACCCCCGAGGGCGTCGAGGCGACCTTCGCCTGGAGCGGAAGCCTCGCGGCCACCCTGCGACCCTTCCTCGGGGGGCTGCGCTCGGGCATGAGCTACAGCGGCGCGCACGACCTGGCCACACTGCACGAGCGGGCCGAGTTCGTCCGGATCACCCCGGCGGGGCTCGCCGAGAGCCGGCCCCACGCCCTGCAGCGTGCCGAACAGCTGCCGCTGGACTACTCGGCGGAGGCCGCCGGATGACCTCTGTGCTGGATACCGGCCGCTACGGCAGCGCGCAGATGCGCGCGTTGTTCACCGACCCCGCCCGGTACCTGCTCTTCGTACGGGTCTGGGGCGCCCTCGCGGAGGTCCAGGGCAGGCACGGGCTCATTCCCCGGGAAGCCGCGCAGCACATCGCGCAGCGGGCCCGGGAGCACGTGCCCGACCCGGCCGCCGTCGCACGGATCGAGCAGACCAGCAACCACGAACTCTTCGCGGTGATGCAGGCGTTCGCGCAGACCTGCGGCCCGCACGGCAGATACGTGCACTACGGCGTCACCAGCAGCGACATCCTCGACACCGCGCTGGCCCTGCAGACGGACCGCACGATCGTCCTGCAGCGCACCCGGCTGACCGGGCTGATGACGGCCCTGCGGGAGCGGATGGACGCCGACGGCGACCAGGTGATGATCGGCCGCACCCACGGGCAGCACGCCCAGCCGGTGACCTTCGGCGGCAAACTGGCCGTCTACCTCGACCAGTTGACGCGCTGCCTGATCCGGCTCGACGAGCTGCGTGAGCGTGCCGTGATGGGCAAGGTGTCCGGCGCGGTGGGCACGCATGCCGGGTTCGGCCCGCTCGGCCCGCAGGTGGAGCGTGATGTGCTGCGTCAACTGTCGCTTCCGGAACCGCAGATCTGCGGCCAGGCGGTGGCCAGGGACCGGATCGCGGAGTTCGTCTGCTGGGCCGCGCTCACTGCGGCCTGCCTGGAGAACCTGGCCACCGAGATCCGCAACCTCCAACGGACCGAGATCGGCGAGGTCGCCGAATCCTTCGCCGAGGGCGACCAGATCGGCAGCTCGGCCATGCCCCACAAACGCAATCCGGTCCGCTGCGAACGCGTCTGCAGCCTGGCCCGGCTCCTGCGCTCCCTGGTGGGGCCGGCTCTGGAGAACGTGACGACCTGGCACGAGCGGGACCTCGCCAACTCGGCCAACGAGCGCTTCACGCTGCCCCTGACGGGCGTGCTACTGGACGAGATGCTCACCGTCATGACCGCGGTCGTCGGCGATCTGCGGGTCAGACCCGAGCGGATGGCGGCCAACCTGGCCCTGTCCCGCAACGCCCACGTCAGCGAGGCCGTGCTGCTCACCCTGGTCGAGCGCGGCCAGGACCGGCTGACCGGCTACCGGGCACTGCAGCGGGCCAGCGCCGTCGCCGCCGGCGACGGACGCGACCTGCTGGAGGTCCTGGCGGACGACCCCGCCGTCACCGCCCGGATACCGGCCGCCGAACTGGCGGCGCTGGCCACGGCGCCACCGGGCGTGGGAACCAGCGCGGCCCTGGCCCAGGACGCGGTGCGACGGGCGGAGCGGGCCCTGGCCGCCTCCCCCTCGGCGGAAGGACGGGCGGCATGACCCGTACGACACGACAGACCGGCACGACACGCCCACGCTGCACGATCGTGGTCGGCGGCCAGTGGGGCGACGAGGCCAAGGGAAAGATCTCCAGCTACCTGGCCCTGCGGGACGATCCCGCCGTCGCGGTCCGCGCCGGCCTCGGCCCGGGCGCCGGGCACACCGTGGTCCACGAGGGGCGCACCCTGCGGCTGAGGCAGGTGCCGAGCGCCGTGGTCAACCCGCGCACCCGGCTGCTGCTCGGCGCCGGCGTGCTGATCCGCCCGGAGGTGCTGCTGCGCGAGATCGAGGAAACCGGCGTGACGGACCGGATCGGCGTCGACTACCGCGCCACCGTGATCGAACCCGGACACATAGCCGCCGAACAGGCCGACACCGGGCTGCGGGAGACCGTACGCAGCACCGGCAGCGGTCACGGCCCCGCGCTCGCCGGACGGGCCATGCGCGCCGCACGCCGCGCGCAGGACGTACCCGAGCTCGGCCCCTACCTCGTCGACACCGCGGCCGAGGCCAACCGGGCCGTCGACACCGGCGAGGGGGTCCTGGTGGAAGGAACGAACGGCTTCGGCCTGTCGGTCCTGTACGGCACCTATCCCTACACCGTCGGCAAGGACTCGACGGCGAGCACGGCCGCCGCCGACGCAGGGCTCGGCCCGCTCGCCGTCGACGACGTCGTCCTCGTCCTGCGGGCCCACCCCACCCGGGTGGGGGCCGGGCCCTTCCCCACCGAGATCGACCCCTGCGAGGCGGAACGGATGGGGATCGTGGAGTACGGCACGGTGACCGGGCGACGGCGCCGCGTCGGCGGCTTCGACATGGACCAGGCCAGGGAGGCCGTCCGCGTCAACCGGCCGTCCAGGATCGCCCTGACCTTCCTCGACCATGTGGCGCCGAACGTCCTCGGCCAGAACAGCGGCGAACTGCCGCAGGCGGCGGCCGCGTTCGTCAAACAGGTGGAGGAGGGACTGGAACGCCCGGTGGACCTGATCGGCACCGGGCCGGGCAGCGACCACCTCATCGACCGCTGGAACCCGACCGGAGGCGCACAGTGAACGCCGTTCCCACATGGCGACGCCAGAAGCTGCTCACCATCGGGTGGGCCGAGGCGGGCCGGATGATCGACGCCCTGGCCCGGGACGTCCGCGCCGACGGCTTCGCGCCCACCGTCCTCGCGGGCATCGCCCGCGGCGGGCTGCCGGCCGCCGTCGCGCTGTCCAACCTGCTGGACGTCACCGACTTCCGTATCCTCGGCATTCCCCGCAACACCACCAACAGCCGCTACAGCGAGCGCGGCGACGCCGTCCTCGACTACGTCGTACCGCGACGGCCCCTGACCGGCGAGCGGGTGCTGATCGTGGACGACATCATGGGTGACGGCGGCACCATGGCCCTCGCCCGGCAGACCGTCCTCGACCAGGGCGCGGCCGAGGTCCGCTCCTGCGTCCTGGTCCGCAACGTCGGCTCCCGGGGCCGGCCGGACTTCCACGCCGCCGAGGTCGACGACTGGACGGTCTTCCCCTGGGAACTCCCGCCCGCCGAGGGAGAGAAGACCGGCACGCTGGAAGGCCCGCGGTGACCGCCACCACCGTCGTCCTCGACCGCGACGGCACACTGCTGGACTTCTACGAGATGTTCCACCGCTTCATCCTCGACCTGCACCGTGAGCAGGGAGCACCGCCGCCGGGCCGGGAGGAGATCCTGAGCCATTCCTACTGGACCGCGATCACCAGCGGCCGGCTGCACATCGGACGCGTCCGCGTGCGGGACAGGGTGGACGACGTGATACGCCGGTACATGCCGCACGGCACCCTGTACGAGGGTGCCGTGCCCGCCCTGGGCGCGCTGAAGGCGGCCCGGGTGCGTCTGGCGCTGGTGAGTTCGTGGATCGGCACGCCTCAGACGCGGGCGCTGCTGCGCGCCCACGGGGTGGCCGACTGCTTCGGGCCCGTCCTGACCCGCGACGACCTGCCCGTGTCGCCCTCCCCGGTGTCCGACACCCAGGCCAAGCTGACGCTGGCGCGCCGTGCCCTGGACCGTCTCGGACACCGGACCGGCGACCGGCTCTTCGTGGTCGGCGACACTCCGGACGACGTGGCACTCGGCCGGCGGCTGGGCGCCGTCGTGGTCGGGGTGCGCACCGGCAACGGCCGCATGCTGCCGGACACCCCGGAGGAAGGCCCCGACATTCTGCTGCCCTCCGTCGCCGGACTCGCCGAACTGGTCCTCGCCACACCGCGGGAGGCCTCATGAGCCGCCCCAACGACGTCGGCGGCGCCGAGGGGTTCGGCGCGCTCACCGACGCTCACCCCCTGGACCGGCCGATCCTGGAGGCGTACGGCCCCGACGGCCGCACCGCGTGGGGTGCCGACTGGCAGGCCCGGGTGTGGGCCCTGGTCATCGCCCTCGGCATGAACGGCGTCTGCTCGGCCAGCGAACTGCGCGACGCCGAGGAACGGGCTGATCCGGCCGAGTTCCTGGCGTCCTCCTACTACGAGCGGGTGGTCGCCGGGATCGAACGGCTGCTGCGCGAGCGCGGACTCCTGGAGGACGGATGACAGCAGGAGGTGTTCCCGGCGAGCCCCCGGCCTTCCGCGTCGGCCAGCACGTCCGGGTACGCAGCGCGGACCCCGCCCACCACACCCGAGCACCCCGCTACGTCCGCGGTCACGTCGGCCTGGTGCGCGTCGTGCAGGACGCCTGCGAACTGCCCGACGACATCGCCCGAGGCCGCACCCCCGCGGCCCGGCTGCCCGTGTACACGGTCGCCTTCCCCGCCCACGGCCTGTGGTGCGTCCCCCCGGCCGGGGCCGGCGACGAGGTGCTGTGCGATCTGTGGGAGTGCTATCTGGACATGGCGGTCCCAGGAGACGGAACCGATCAGGAGGAGACCCGGTGAGCGCATCCCACACCGACCTGCCCATCGCCGCCCGGGTCCGGCGGCTGGAGGCCCGGCTCGTCGCCCGCGGGTTGGTGACGGACGAGCAACTGGACGCCATTCTGGAACAGCACCTGTACCGGGCCACTCCGTTCAACGGGGCCAGGCTGGTGGCCCGGGCCTGGACGGACCCGGACTTCCGCGCCCTGTTGCTCGACGACGCGGAAGAGGCACTGCGGCAGGACGGTCTGGGTGGCCTGCTGGCGCCCGACGAGCACCTGCGGGTGGTGGAGAACACGGCCGAGGTCCACAACGTCGTGGTGTGCACGCTGTGTTCGTGCTATCCGCTGCTCCTTCTGGGCCCCTCGCCGAGCTGGTACCGCAGCGATGCCTACCGCTCCCGCGTCGTGCGCGATCCGCGCGGCGTACTGGCCGAGTTCGGCTTCCGTCCGTCGGACGAGGTGACCATCCGGGTGTGGGACGCCACTGCGGAGGCCCGGTACATGGTGCTGCCACGTCGCCCGGCCGGCACCCGGCACCTGGACGAGGAGGCGCTGCGTGCCCTCGTCACCCGCTCCGGCCTCATCGGTACCGCGCCCGTGTAGCCGTGCGGCGCACGGAGCGACGAAGTGCGGTGGCCTCGAGGACCCGGTTGCGGTCCTCGGGGCCACCGTCGTGTCACGGGGCGGCGAACTGCGTCACGGCGTCGACGTAGTCGGTCGGGTCCGGCAGCCCGGCCTTCTGGAACGCCTCACGGCGCTCGTAGCACGTGCCGCACGTCCCACAGTGCCTCTCGCTCCCCTTGTAGCAGGACCAGCTCAGCTCCAGCGGGGCACCCAACCGCGTCCCGTGCGCCGCGATGTCGGCCTTGGACCAGGTGATGAACGGCGCCTCCACGGCGGGTGTGCAGAAGCCCTCGTTGGCCACCTTCACCAGCGCGTTGAGCGCCTGCAGGAACGCCGGACGGCAGTCGGGGTAGATGAAGTGGTCGCCCGCGTGCATGCCCAGGGCCACCGTCGCGGCCCGGTGGGCGACGGCCACCGACACCGCCACGTTGGCCAGGACGGCGTTCCGGTTGGGCACCACGGTCGCCCGCATCGTCTGCTCGGCGTAGTGGCCGTCGGGGACGCTGACACTGTCGTCCGTCAGGGCCGACCCGCCGAGCACGGAGCCGAAGCCGCTGAGATCGACGATGTGGTGCCGCGCTCCGTAGTGCGCGGCGACCGCGCGCGCGGAGTCGATCTCCTTGCGGTGCCGCTGCCCGTAGTCGACCGTGACGGCGATGAGGCTGTAGCCGAGCGCGGCGTAGTGAGCCATGAGGGTGGTGGAGTCCAGGCCTCCCGACAGAACCACCACCGCGGTGAACGGATCGGCGCTGCTGTTTTCGTCGTGCTCCATCAGAAACCTCCGGTCGTGGGCTTGAACGCCGAGAAGAGCGCCGCCTCGGCTGCGGAGTTCCCACCATGGCGCAGGGGGTGATCCGCGCACATCTCGGTGGGGAGCCGAAGGAAGGCGGGCGACCGGCCGAAAGCCGGGTCAGACGGTGCCGAGACGCGCACGGCCGGTGGAACCCAGCAGCACCAGGGCACCCGGGGTGCGGAAGATCTCCTGGAAGTCGCGGCGGCCGGTGATGCCGAGCTTCCGGTAGGCGCTCGACAGGTGCAACTCGACCGTACGGCGGGTGATGCCGTGGACGGAGGCGATCTGCCGGTTGGTCGAACCCTGTGCCGCCTCCAGGAGGATCTGCCGTTCCCTGGCGGTCAGGTCGAACATCCCGCGCAGCGAGGAACGCTCGCGATCGCCCTCGTAGCCCGCCGCGAGCAGCATCTTGGCGTGCTCGGCCATCGGCTGCGCACCGCACCGGGAGGCCAGCCCCACTGCCTGTGTCAGTTCGGCTGCCGCTTCGGACTGCCGGCCCAGCCGGGTCAGCAGCGCCCCCAAGTCGGCCTTGACGCAGGCCAGGTCCAGTTCGTTGCCGTCCCTCTCCAGCAGGCCCACCGCCTCGCGCAGCAGGCCCTCACGGCGTGCCTCGTCCGATACGGCGGCAAGGGCGCGCAGTGCCCGTGCCAGATCGAGGGATGTCTCGACGGCCAGTATCTGAAGGTCGGCTGCCTGGCGGGCCTGCTCCAGCAGACCGGTCCTTTGCATCAGGACGACCGCGTTTCGCCGCCAGGAGACGGTGGCCGTGGGGCGTATGCCGAGGCTCTCGCAGTGCCGGACCAGTTCGGTGAGGTCCCGTGCGGCTGCGGGCAGGTCACCGGAGGCGGCTTGAAGCCTGGCCCGGGCCAGGAGGACGGGGCCGTGCCAGCCGTGGGCTCCTTTCCGGGTCGAGTGGTGCCGGCGCAGCAGCGCCCAGGCCTGGTCGTAGTCGCCCAGGCTGACCAGTACGTCGGCGAGGAGTCCGACGACCGGGGCCAGGAACGGTACGCGGGGGGAGGAGTCCCCGCAGTACGCGGACAGGCCGTGCAGACAGGCTCCCAGTTCTTCCCGAGCCGTGGTCAGCCGGCCGCGTTCCAGCGCGATGTGGACGGCCGCCAGCTGCAGCAGCGGATCCCTGGGCGGAAAGGAGCCGTCCCCCGGCGGGGAGTGTCGGTGCAGGTGTTCGGCGGCTGCTTCGATGTGTCCGTTGTGCAGCAGGACGGCGAGAGCCGCCGGTACGGCCAGCGGGTGCACCGGCCGGTTCCCGGCATGCTGGTCGAGGGCCTGATACGCCTCTTTCAGCGCGGATCGGGGGGCGGTGGTGTCGAGGTCCTGGCAGAGGGCTCGCAGGGCGTTGACGGCTGTGTGCAGGGCGGGCGAGGACATGGCGGGCGGAAGGCCCGGTGCGGGCGGGGCCGGCAGGACCTGGGCGAGGCGTTGTGCGGTGACGGCCGGGGGTTCGTCGAAGAGGGTGGTGGTGGCCCGGTGGAGTTCGTGCCAGCGTGCCAGTCCGGTGCCGGCGACGGCGTCGGCCGTCGCCGACAGTACCCGTTCGGTTTCCTCCGGGTCGGGGACGGCGTACAGAGCCCATCCCAGCCGGTGCAGCAGTTGTGCGCGGGCGCTGTCGTCGTCGGCCAGGGCCAGCATCTCCACGATCGCCTGGATGCCGTCGGCCCAGTCGGTACGCAGCCGCACTTCTGCGAGGAGCAGGAGCGCCTCCCGATGGTCCGGGCCGGTGGCCACGCGCAGCGCCTGGGTGAGGAAGCGCTGCGCGGCCTCGTGGTCGTGGGCGGCCGCGCACGCATGGCCGGCCCGCAGGAGCACTCCGGCCGACCAGGAACTGTCCAGCGGGGCGCCGGAGGCGATGAGGTGGTCAGCGGTGAGGGCGGGCGGAGCGCCGATCCGGTGGAGGTATCCAGCGGCTTTGAGGTGTGTCGCGCTGCGCGCCATGCCTGTCATTCGGTCGGCGAGTGCGGTGCGCAGGAGTGGATGCCGCAGGCGGAGCGTGGCGTCGTCGGCGATCAGTCCTCTGCCGACGAGGAGACCGGCAGCGAGCAGGGTCTGTTCCAGCGGCATCCCGCTGAGGTGGGCGACGAGCCGGATGGCGTCCTGGCCGTTCTGCCCCACGACGGCGATCAGGGCGGCGAGCGGTCCGAGAGCGGGATCGGTCATGTTCAGCCGCCCGGTCACGGCCTCGGCGACCGGCGCCAGCACCGCCGCCTCGAGTGCCGTCAGGTCCGTGGAGCAGCCCTGTCGCTCCCGCTGCCGGACCCAGTCCAGCAGTTCCCGGAGCATGAACGGGTTCCCGGCGCTGAGCCGGTGGAGGGCAGCGGCGAGTTCGGGCCGGACGCTGCGCCGGAGCTGGGAGCGTGCCAGGCCCGCGGTCTCCTGTGTGGACAGTCCTTCCAGTACCAGCTGGTGAGCGCCGTGGGTCAGCTGCGCCAACTCCCGCGGTGCTCTGGGTTCTTCGCCCTGCCGGGTGGAGAGGGCCACGACGACCGGCAGGTGAGAACACTCGTCCAGCGTGCGGCGCAGCCGGCTCAGTGCGGCAGCCGGCGCCCGGCAGGCGTCGTCGACGGTGACCACCACCGGCGCGCGCCCGCCGGCCGCATGGAGCGCGACCTCGGCCGCGGTGCACAGCCGCCTGTCCGCCGGGGCCGGTAACGCTTCGGTACTGGTTGCGGGATGCGTCGCGAGGTCTTCGTCCCCGTCCTCGCGACGGTCCGGTTGATGTGCGTGGTCCATGCGGATGACGAGAGCCCCTCGCCCGCGCGCAAGCGTCCGGAACTCTCGTAGTAAGGCGCTGCGCCCGATGCCGAGCTCACCGGTGATCGTGTACACGGTCGCCCCGTTGGCCATGCTGTGGTCGAGGGCTTCACGGAGCAGGCGCAGTTCTTTGCCCCGGCCGGTGAAGGAAAGCGAGGAACGCTTCGGTGTGAACATGACTAACTTCCGTTCGTTGCTGTGACCACAGAGATAGCCACCGGACAGGCCCGGTTCCCACCGACCTGGGGGCATGGCGAGCCGGAACCAGGTGTGCCCGGTCCGGCCGGGCCGACGCCGGCCGGACGAGTGCGGCGAGTTCGCGAGCGAGGCCGACCTGCGGCGACTCCTTTCCGCGGCCTCGGCAACAGCGCCCCTTCGCCACCGGGACGCCTGGAAGTAGAACCCGGAGCAGACTAAGCAAACACTTAGCCTTTCAATCTTCGGGCGCCGTGTCGCTCCCGCCTCGACCGAGAGGGAGGACGCACCCCCGCCGCACTCATCCTGTTCGGCAGAGCCCAGGACGGAGGGAGTCGGCCGGCCCGGCCGGTGACACGGGGCGGCCGCACGACGGACCCAGCCCTCTTCCACCGCCCCGAGGCCAGGCAGCGGGCACGTTCGACGGCGGGCGGTCGATGGGCGTCGCCGGCGACCCGCGCACCGAGGGGGCGGTGCGCGAGCCGTTGCCCGTCTGTCGTCGCCCGCACGCGTGTCGCCGCCGGCCCGGGCCGGCGCTGTGGTCGCCGGGGCCTTGAGGGCCGGAACCCCTCTGCCCCCACCGCGCGATGCCGGCGTCCGCGGCGCCGGGTCGTCAGGCGACGAAGGCAGCGAGGAGTTTGTCGGCCAGACGGTCGAGGTGGTCCGGAGCGGTCGGGGTGCGGACGACGGCCAGACGCCAGTAGAGCGGACCTGCGAGAAGGTCGAGCGCGAGTTCACGGTCCACGTCCGCGGGGAGTTCGCCGCGCTCGATCGCCCGTTCCAGCACACGCGTGGCCTTGCCGCGCCGGGGGTCGCGGACGGCGGTGAAAAGCGCCTGCCCCAGCTCGGGGTTGCGGCTGCCCTCCGCGAGCAGGTCCGGGATGATCTTCGAGGGGAGCCGGTGGCGCAGCGCGCTGTCGATCTCGGTGAGGAGAGCGAGCACGTCGCCGCGCAGGGTGCCGGTGTCGACGACCTCGGACGCGTCCACCGCGACAGCGGAGACCAGGGCCACGGTCATCTCCAGTTTGGACGGCCAGCGGCGGTAGATGGCGGCCTTGCCCGCTCCCGCCCGCTTGGCGACCGCTTCCAGGGAGAGCCGGGCGTAGCCGACCGACGCCAGTTCCTCGAAGAAGGCGGCCGAGATCGCCTCGGTCACCGAGTCCTGGAGCACGGGTCCTCCGGGCGGGCGGCGCTGGGGGGCGGGGGCGGGGGCCTGGGACGCACGGGAGCGGGACATACCCCGAACCTACCACCAGACGGAACGCTTGCGTCTCGACTAAGTGGGGGCTAGGGTCCCTCACAGACGAGACGGAACCGATCCGTCTCGACAAGGGGTTTGGGGAGTGAGTGCCATGCGATTCCTCTTCGAGGACCAGTCGTTCTCCTTCGAGGCGCTGCGCGCGGCCGGGTTCGCCAACTACGGCGGCGCCGACCTGGGCGAGGTCCTGTCCACCGTCCGCACCATCGGCGAGGGCGACGAAGAGGCCTGGCTGCGCGAGTGGAAGAGCACCGCGCAGCGCGTCCACGCCATCGGCACCCGCGCCCAGGCGGGCGGTCACCGGGTCAGCGCCCGCGAGGCCCTGCTGCGCGCCTCGAACTACTACCGCACCGCCGAGTTCTACCGGCGCGACGCCCCCGCCGACGACCCCGAGGTCAAGCTTCTCTCCGCGCTCTCCCGCGAGACCTTCGCGGCCGCCGCGGCTCTGATGGACACCCCCGTCGAGGCCGTGCGCATCCCCTACGAGGACACCGACCTGCCCGGCTACCTCTTCCTCGTCGACGACTCGGGCGCCCCACGGCCCACGATCATCTTCACCAGCGGCTTCGACTCCACCGTGGAGGAGGCCTACTTCGCCGTCGCCGCGGCCGCGCTGCGCCGCGGCTACCACGTGCTGGCCTACGACGGGCCCGGCCAGGGGGCGGCGCTGCGCGAGCAGGGACTGGTCTTCCGCCCGGACTGGGAAGCCGTGGTCACCCCCGTGGTCGACTACGCGCTGGCCCGTGCCGAGATCGCTCCCGACCAGCTCGTCCTGCTGGGCTACAGCCTCGGTGGCTACCTCACCGCCCGAGCCGCCGCCCACGAACACCGCCTGGCCGCCCTGGTCCTGGACGACGGCCTCTACGACTACTACGACGCGCACACCCAGTCCATGCCGCCGTTCCTGCAGGAGTGGGTCGAGACCGGACGGGACGACCTCGCCAACCCCGTCGCGGGTCTGCTCATGAAGGGCAACACCCAGCTCCACTGGGCCCTGCGCAACGGCGTGTGGACGTTCGGTGCCGCCTCGGTCGCGGACTACATCCGCCGGACCGCCGACTACACCCTCGACGGTGTCGCCCAGCTCATCGACTGCCCCACCCTCATCCTGGACGCCGAAAGCGACCAGTTCTTCCGCGGCCAGCCCCAGCGCGTCCAGGCCGCCCTGACCTGCCCGCACACCCTGATCACCCTCCGCGAGGCCGAAGGCGCCGGCGAGCACTGCCACATGGGCGCCATGTCCCGCTTCCACCAGGTCACCTTCGACTGGCTCGACAACACCCTGGCGCCGGCGTCTCAGCTCAGCAGTTGAGCGCCAAGGAGAAGATGTCCGACCAGAAGAGCCGGCGCGCGCAGGAGGTGACGGCGGTGCCCGGAGCAGGGACCGGACCCGGTGTTCCCGCAGCAGGGGGGCCGCCGCAGGAAGCTTCTCGACCCGCCCGCCCCGAACGAGTTCCGCGCCACCGGGGCGAGGTCCCTCGCTCCACCGGTCCGGCCGTCGCCGGCCGCGTCCTCCGGCCGACCGCCGCACCCGCCCTGCCCGCTTCGGTCGCTCGGTCGCGGCCTTCACGGTCCGCGTCTGCCCCGGCGAACTCGGCGCCCGACGCCGGCCGGAGGCACATAACGGGCAGAGCGGGGCGTCGTGAACGTGCTGGCGTGATCGGGCGGGCACGCTGTGAGTTTTCGCTTCCGCCCCACAGGGAGTCGTGTGACACTGGCGTCCCCGTCCACCCTGCGGACCCCTTCCGTACCCCCTCCCCCACGAGAAGTGCGCCGTGCGTTCCCTTCCTCTGCCGCTCGCCCTCACCGCGCGGATCTCGCCGGTCGCCGTCCTCGCCTGTGCCGGCTGGGTGCTGACGTCCGGACCGGCCGCGCCGGCGACCGCCGGGCACCAGGCGGCCCAGAAGACGTCCACCCAGTCCGCCTCCGACTCCTCGGGCTCCCCCGGCTCCCCCGGTTCCTCCGACCCGTCGGCCGGCGCGGGTGCGAAGGCGTACTCGACCGCGCCCTCCCCCTGCACCAGCATCCCCGTGGCGACCGTCAAGGCCCTGGTGCCCGGGGCGAAGACGGCCGGCAAGGAGATCCCGTCCACGGACGCCAAGCTGCGCCGTACCTGCTCCTGGAACGCGCTGCAGGGCTACAGCTACCGCTGGCTCGACGTGTCGTTCGAGATCAGCGAGTCGGAGCGGGATGCGCAGCAGGAGTACCAGCAGCGGATGGGCGAGAAGGGCGGCGGCGGGGCCGTACCGGGGCTCGGGGACAGCGCCTACTCCGTGGTGAACCTGACCACCGAGGACAAGCAGCAGACCCGGGAGGGCGTGGTGATGGTCCGGGTGTCCAACGCCCTGGTGGTCGTCACCTACAACGGCAGCGACTTCGAGACGAAGAAGGCGCCCGGGACGGACGAGATCAACAAGGGGGCCATCCAGGCGGCGCGGGCCGCGGTCGGCGCGCTCGGGGGCGGGCAGTCGCAGTCCGGCTGACCGCCCCCGCACCCTTACGCGGTCGCCTCCCCGCGGCCGGTCAGCAGGGTGAGGACCAGGTACAGCACCAGCGACGTGCCGAGGCCCACCGCCCAGCCGTAGTCGGCCAGCGGGGACAGGGCCGGGATGGGGCGGCCGTCGATCAGGGGCTTGAAGCTGGCGCCGCCGACGGCGAGGACGCCGCCCGCCAGGAAGGCGACGACCGCGCGCCAGTTCCAGCCGCCCGTGTACCAGTAGCGGCCGCCCGTGCGGTAGAGGTCGGCGAGGTCCAGGCGGGTGCGGCGCAGGAACCAGTAGTCGGCGACGAGGATGCCCGCGACCGTGCCGAGCAGGCCGCCGACCAGGCCGAGCCAGGTGAAGATGTAGCCCTGCGGGTCGGAGTACAGCTTCCAGGGGAGGATGACGACCGCCAGGACGGATGTGATGAGCGCTCCGGTGCGGAAACTCACCTTTCTCGGCGCCACGTTGGAGAAGTCGAACGCCGGCGAGACCAGGTTGGCCGCGATGTTCACCGAGAGGGTGGCCACCAGCACCGTGACCAGGGCGTAGAGCAGACCGACGACGTTGTCCGTCTTCGCCGCCAGCTGTACCGGGTCCCAGACCGGCTTGCCGTACACCGCCTGCGAGCCGGAGGTCACCAGGACGGACAGGAACGCGAACAGGGTCATCGTGGTCGGCAGACCGAGTGCCTGGCCCCAGGTCTGGGCCTTCTGGCTCCTGCCGTAGCGGGTGAAGTCCGGGATGTTCAGCGACAGGGTGGACCAGAAGCCGATCATGCCCATCAGGGACGGCCAGAACAGCTTCCAGAAGTCCTTGCCCCAGCCCAGCCTGGAGGGCTGGCCGAACAGCGGGCCGACACCGCCGGCCTTGCTGCTCATCCACCCCAGCATCACGAACGCGCCGACGAGCACGAAGGGCGCTGCCCAGTTCTCGAAGCGGCGGATGGTCTCCATGCCCCGGTGGATGATCGCGACCTGGATCGCCCAGAACAGCGCGAACGACAGCCACATGGTCCAGGCGTAGCCGCCGGTGTGCGCCGCGTTCGACCAGCGGTCGCCGATCAGTTTCCCGGCGAGGAAGTAGATGGCCTCGCCGCCGATCCAGGTCTGGATGCCGAACCAGCCGCACGCCACCAACGCCCGTACGACGGCGGGGAGATTGGCGCCGCGCACGCCGAAGGAGGCGCGGGCGAAGACCGGGAAGGGGATGCCGTACTTGGGGCCGGCGTGTCCGGTCAGCAGCATCGGCACCAGCACGATCAGGTTGGCGAGGGCGATGGTGAACACCGCCTGCTTCCAGTCCATGCCGACGGCGATCAGTCCGGAGGCCAGCGTCCAGGAGGCCGTGTTGTGGGCCATGCCGACCCAGAGCGCGGAGAAGTTGTACGTGGTCCAGGTGCGTTTCTCGACCGGGACCGGCAGCAGATCCGCGTTGGCGTAGGGGCCGCTGGGCTGCGGCGCACCGGGGGCGAGCGTGACGCGGCCGTCGGGGAGGGTGACTTGGGCGGTGGGCGGTATGGCCGTGGGAGCGGTGTCGGTCATGGGGCAGGCCAATCAGACGAGGTGGGACGGGAGAGGCCGTGCGGGCACCAGCCCCTCCCCGGGGCGGCGGGGAGGCCGGGGCGGCGGGGAGGGGTGACCAGGAGGTGGGGGACTCGAACGCGTGGTGGTGGGTCAGGAGTTGACGGCCGGGATCACCTTCGTGCCGTAGGCGTCGATGGTGGCCTCCTGCGCGTCGTGCATGTCGTACACCGCGAACTGGTCGACGCCCAGCGCGCGGAGCGCGGTCAGTTTCTCGATGTGCCTCTCGGGCGGCCCGATGACGCAGAACCGGTCGACGATCTCGTCCGGCACGAACCGGGTGTCCGGGTTGCCGCTGCGCCCGTGGTGGGCGTAGTCGTAGCCCTGCCGTGCCTTGATGTAGTCGGTGAGCTCCTCGGGGACCTGGGAGGAGTGCTCGCCGTACTTGGCGACCAGGTCGGCGACGTGGTTGCCGACCATGCCGCCGAACCAGCGGCACTGGTCGCGGGCGTGGGCGAGGGCCTCGGGCGAGTCGTCCTCGGTGACGTACGCGGGGGCCGCCACGCAGATGGTGACCTCGGACGGGTCGCGGCCGGCCGCGACGGCCGCGTCCTTGACCGCCTTCACCATGTACTCGGTCAGGTAGAGGTCGGACAGCTGGAGGATGAGTCCGTCGGCCTCCTCACCGGTCATCTTCAGCGCCTTCGGGCCGTACGCGGCCATCCAGACGGGGAGTTCGGCGCCCGGCTTGATCCACGGGAACCTGATCACCGTGCCGCCGAGGTCGGCCTCCTCGCCCCGGCCGAGGGCGCGGATGACCTTCATGGCCTCGCTGATGCGGGCCAGCGTGTTGGGTTTGCGGCCCGCGACGCGCATCGCGGAGTCGCCCCGGCCGATGCCGCACACGGTGCGGTTGCCGAACATGTCGTTGAGGGTGGCGAAGGTGGAGGCGGTGACCTCCCAGGTGCGGGTGCCCGGGTTGGTGACCATCGGGCCGACCTTCAGCTTCGTGGTGTTCGCGAGGATCTGGCTGTAGATCACGAACGGCTCCTGCCAGAGCACGGCGGAGTCGAACGTCCAGCCGTACGTGAACCCGTTGCGCTCGGCCCGTTTCATCAGGCTGACGACACGGGAGGCCGGCGGGTCGGTCTGCAGGACGAGTCCGAAGTCCATGAGCGCCACTCCTAGGTGAGGTACTGACAGGTGGAGCGCGGGGTGAAGACGCCGTGGCCGGCGTGCCCGGTGTACTCCCGCTCGGTGATGACCCTCTCGCCGCGCGAGAGCACGGTCTCGACCCGGCCGGTGACGCGCCTGCCCTCGTAGGCCGAGTAGTCGACGTTCATGTGGTGCGTCTTCGCCGACATGACCTGCTCGGCGTGCGGGTCGTAGATGACGACGTCGGCGTCGGCGCCCGGGGCGACGGTGCCCTTCTTCGGGTACAGGCCGAACATGCGGGCCGGGGTGGCGCAGGCGATCTCGATCCACCGGCGGCGGGAGATGTGCCCGTCGACGACGGCCTGGTGGAGGAGGTCCATGCGGTTCTCCACGCCGGGCAGGCCGTTGGGGATCTTGGAGAAGTCGCCGCGGCCCAGGTCCTTCTGGCCGGTGAAGCAGAAGGGGCAGTGGTCGGTGGAGACCACCTGCAGGTCGTTCGTCCTCAGGCCCTGCCACAGCTTGGCCTGGTGTTCGCGCGGCCTCAGGGGCGTCGAGCACACGTACTTCGCACCCTCGAAGTCCGGCTCGGCGAGGTTGTCGGTGGACAGGAACAGGTACTGCGGGCAGGTCTCGCCGAAGACGTTCAGCCCCTCGTCGCGGGCCCGCGCCAGCTCGGCCACCGCCTCCATGGCCGAGACGTGTACGACGTACAGCGGGGCGCCCGCGACCTGCGCGAGCCGGATGGCGCGGTGGGTGGCCTCGGCCTCCAGCAGGGCCTTGCGGACCTCGCCGTGGTAGCGCGGGTCGGTCTCGCCCCGGGCGAGGGCCTGCTCGACCAGGACGTCGATGGCGATGCCGTTCTCGGCGTGCATCATGATCAGCCCGCCGTTCTCGGCGGAGCGCTGCATGGCGCGCAGGATCTGGCCGTCGTCGGAGTAGAACACCCCGGGGTAGGCCATGAACTGCTTGAAGCTGGTCACCCCCTCCTCGATCAGCAGGTCCATCTCCTTGAGCGTCTCCTGGTTCACATCGGAGACGATCATGTGGAAGGCGTAGTCGATCGCGCAGTTGCCCTCGGCCTTGGCGTGCCAGGTGTCCAGGCCCTCGCGCAGGGTGTGGCCGACGCTCTGCACCGCGAAGTCGACGATCGTCGTCGTACCGCCCCAGGCGGCGGCCCGGGTCCCGGTCTCGAAGGTGTCGGAGGCGAAGGTGCCGCCGAACGGGAGCTCCATGTGGGTGTGGGCGTCGACGCCGCCCGGGATCACGTACTTCCCGGTGGCGTCGATGACCTTCTCGCCGGTGAACGCCCCGGCGGCGGGGGTGCCCGACGCCGCGAGGGCGGCGATGCGGCCGTCCTCGATCAGGACGTCGGCGTGGATCTCGTCGGACGCGGTGATGACTAGACCGCCGCGGATGACGGTACGTCCGGTCATGGGGCCCACTCCTTCGTTGGTCGCGTGCGGTTGTCTGTGGCTGAGCGCGCCCGCGCGGCGGCAGCCGCATGCCGGGCGCGGTCCCGCGCCCCTTACGGGGCGCCGGTCACGGCGCCGTCAGCGGCTCGTACGCCCCCGGCGCCCGGTCCCGGTAGAACTGCCAGCGGTCGCGGACCTCGCGGAGCTTGGCCAGGTCCAGGTCGCGGACGACGAGTTCGGTCTCCTTGTCGCTCGCCACCTCGCCGACGAACCGGGCCTCGGGGTCCACGAAGTAGGTCGTGCCGTAGAAGTCGTTGTCGCCCAGGTCCTCCACGCCGACCCGGTTGATCGCGCCGACGAAGTACTCGTTGGCCACGGCCGCCGCCGGCTGCTCCAGCTGCCAGAGGTAACGGGACAGGCCGCGTGAGGTGGCCGAGGGATTGAAGACGATCTCCGCGCCGGCGAGGCCCAGCGCCCGCCAGCCCTCCGGGAAGTGGCGGTCGTAGCAGATGTACACGCCGATCCTCCCGACGGCCGTGTCGAAGACGGGCCAGCCGCTGTTGCCGGGACGGAAGTAGAACTTCTCCCAGAAACCCTGCACTTGGGGGATGTGGGTCTTGCGGTACTTGCCGAGGTAGGAGCCGTCCGCGTCGATCACGGCGGCGGTGTTGTACAGCACGCCCGGCTGCTCCTCCTCGTACATCGGCAGTACGAGGACGATGCCCAGCTCCCGGGCGAGGGCCTGGAAGCGCCGGACGGTCGGGCCGTCCGGGATCCGTTCGGCGTACTCGTAGTAGGCCTTGTCCTGGACCTGGCAGAAATAGGGGCCGTAGAACAGCTCCTGGAAGCAGAGGACTTGGGCGCCCTGCGCGGCCGCGTCGCGGGCCGCCTGCTCGTGGACCTGGATCATGGATTCCTTGTCGCCGGTCCACGCGGTCTGGAACAGGGCGGCACGGATCACTCGGCTCATCGGGACCTCCGGTAGCTCGGTGTGCCGTGAGCGTAGAAAGCCCGCGAGGCCCGTTCGACGGGCAGCGTGTCACGTCTGCGGGCGTGCGGCGTGCCACCGTGTCACGTGTGCGCCATCCCATGTTTCACCGCCGTTTTCGCAGGTCGTCGCATGTTTCACCCCTGTTGCGCGTCATGCGCGAGGAGCGCGATGTGGACGGAGGCCGCCTGTTCGAAGTCGTCCAGGTCGACACCGAGGCGGCCCTGTATCGCCTCCAGGCGGCGGTAGAGGGCGGGCCGGGAGACATGGTGGAGCTGGGCGGTGCGGGACTTGTTGCGGCCGGTGGCGAGATAGGTCCGCAGGACGTTCAGCAACTCGGGCTCGGACTCGCCCAGCAGCCCGTCCAGTTCCCGCTCGGCGAAGGACTGCACCTGCGGGTCGTCGCGCAGCAGCCGGATCAGTCCGCGCAGATGGACGTCCTTGAGACGGACGACGGGCGGGAGGTCGAGGGCGGCGCGGGAGTCGGCGACGGCGTCGGCGACATGCCGGGCCTCGCGCAGTCCGGCGGGCACCTCGTCCCAGGCGGTACGGGGGCCGGCGGCGGCGACCACGGCGGGCGCCCGCGCACGCAGCCGGGCCGCGAAGTGGGCGGTGAGGACCCCGGCGTCCTGGTCGCGGGCGAGGCTGAGCAGCACCGCGGCCACACCGTCGGTGAGTTCGGCGACCAGCCCGGACAGGCCCAACAGGCGCAGCACGCGGTCCAGTTCGGGGGCCGTACGGTCCAGGACGACGAGCGGGACGAACGTGCGCCGGTTGACCGGCAGCCCGGCCGCGCGGGCCCGGGGCAGCAGCCGGCTGGCGGGTACGGCACCGGAGACCAGGTCGGTCAGCAGGCTCTGGGCGGACTCCTCCTCCCAGGAGTGCGCGGAGCCGCCGCCGAGCATGCGGTGCAGGACCAGCGCCTCGGCGGCCCGGTCGGCGAGCAGCCGCCCGGTGGCCGCATCGCCCCGGTACCCGCACAGCAGCAACCGCCCCCAGCGCTCCCCGCGCCCGCCGAGTTCGGCGCTGATCCAGCCGCCGCCCGCGCCGTTGCCGGCCTGCCGGGCGATGCGCTCCCAGTCGCGCAGCACGTCGTCCACCGCGGACCGCTCCCCCGCCGTGGCCAGGACGCGGTGGGCGAGGTTGGTGACCACGACCGGGCAGCCGCCGTGCCGGGCGATCCCGTCCAGCAGGCGCTGCAGCGGGGCACCGGCCGTGATCAGGGCGGTGAGTTCGGTCCGTACGGTCTCCGAGAGGCTGACGGCGGCGAACTTGCGCCGCACCAGCCGGGACTGGACCTCCTCGGTCAGCTCGGCGAAGGGGAAGGGCCGGTGCAGGACGACCATCGGCAGTCCGCACCGCTCGGCGGCCCGGCGCATCACCTCGGGCGGCGCCGGGAAGGCCCGCCCGAGGCCGAGCACGACGGCGGCGGCCTCCGCCCGGTGCAGCGACCGGATGTACTCGGCCTGCCCGGCCTCGTCGCCGGCCAGGAGCACGCCGGTGGTGAGCACCATCTCGCCGCCGCTGAGCATCACGCCGACGTCGGCGGCCTCGGCCACATGCACCCAGCGCACCGGCCGGTCCAGCTGTCCGGCCCCGGCCACCACCTCGGGCTCCCCGGCGAGCACCCGCTCCAGGGTGAGCACCTGGCGGACGGAGAGGGCGGGTTCCCAGGCGTACGGGGTCTGCGAGGTGGTGGTCATGACCGTACCGCCGTTCTCTAGTACGTACTCCTGAGCGCCCGTTCCAGGATCGCCGCGCCCTCCTCGGCCTCCGCGACGGTGAGGGACAGCGGTGGCGCGATGCGCAGGGCGCTGGTGTTGTGGCCGCCGCCCTTGCCGATGAGCAGCCCGCCCTCGCGCGCCGCCTCCAGTACGGCGGCGGCGGCCCGCGGGTCGGCCTCGTCGGTGCCGGGCCTGACCAGCTCGATGCCGATCATCAGGCCGCGCCCGCGCACCTCGCGCACGCCGGGCAGCTGGGCGGCGACGGCGCGCAGCCGCTCGATGAGCAGGCCGCCGACGCGACGGGCGTTGCCCTGCAGGTCGTGCTCCAGCAGATACGTGAGGTTCGCCAGTCCGGCGGCCATGGTGAGCTGGGTGCCGCCGAAGGTGGAGATGCTGTTGGCGTCCAGGCAGTTCATGATCTCGGCGCGGGCGATCACCCCGCCGATGGACATGCCGTTGCCGATGCCCTTGGCGAAGGTGACGAGGTCCGGCGGGCCGCTGCGGGCGTGCGCCTGCCAGCCCCAGAAGTGCTCGCCGGTGCGGCCCCAGCCGGTCTGCACCTCGTCGGCGATCCACAGGATGCCCTGCTCCTTCAGGACCTCGCGGAACGCGGCGTAGAGCCCGTCGGGCGGGGAGGTGAAGCCGCCGACACCCTGGATCGGTTCGGCGATCAGCGCGGCGGGCGGCCGGGTGTGCCCGAGGATGTCCTTCAGGTCGGCGACACACGCGTCGATGAACGCCCGGTCGTCCAGCCCGGCGAACGGGCCCCGGGTGCGCACACCGCCGTGCACGTACAGGGTCTGCAGCGGGGACAGCGAGGTCGGGGACCAGCCGCGGTTGCCGGTGATGCCGACCGTGCTGAAGGAGCGGCCGTGGTAGCTGTTGCGCATCGCCAGGACGGTGTTGCTGCGCCGGTGGGTGGTGGCGAGCAGCAGCGCGGTGTCGTTGGCCTCGGTGCCGGAGGTGGTGAAGAAGACCCGTGCGTCGGGGATGCCGCTGAGCTGGGCGATGCGCTCGGCCAGGTCGACCATCGGCCGGTTCAGGTACAGCGTCGAGGAGTGGACGATCCGCCCGGCCTGCTCGCCGACCGCCTTGGTCACCTCGGGCAGCGCGTGGGCGGTCATCGTCGTCAGGATGCCGCCGAAGAAGTCCAGGTACTTGTTGCCGGCGGAGTCCCACACGTGGCGGCCCTCGCCGTGGGTGATCTCGAGCGGCTCGTCGTAGTAGAGGGCGAGCCAGTCGGGGAGGACCTGGCGGTGGCGGGAATAGAGGTCGTTCACGGCTGCACCAGTCCTTCGTAGGCGTCGGGGCGGCGGTCGCGGTAGAAGGCCCACTGCTGCCGCACTTCGTCGATGAGGTCGAAATCGAGGTCGCGGACGAGGAGTTCCTCGGACTTGTCGCTCGCGGCCTCGCCGACGAACTGCCCGCGCGGATCGACGAAGTAACTGGTCCCGTAGAAGTCGTTGTCGCCGTACTCCTCCCGCCCGACCCGGTTGATGGCGGCGACGAAGTACTCGTTGGCGACGGCCGCCGCCGGCTGCTCCAGCTGCCACAGGTAGGCGGACAGGCCGCGGTGGGTGGCGGAGGGGTTGTAGACCAACTGGGCTCCGTTGAGGCCGAGTTGCCGCCAGCCCTCCGGGAAGTGCCGGTCGTAGCAGATGTAGACGCCGACCTTGCCGACGGCGGTGTCGAAGACGGGCCAGCCGAGGTTGCCGGGCTTGAAGTAGTACTTCTCCCAGAAGCCCTTGACCTGCGGGATGTGGTGCTTGCGGTACTTGCCGAGGTAGGTCCCGTCGGCGTCGATCACGGCGGCGGTGTTGTAGTAGAAGCCGGACTGCTCGACCTCGAAGACGGGCACGACGACGACCATGCCGGTCTCCCGGGCGAGGTCCTGCATCCGGCGCACCGTCGGCCCGTCGGGCACCGGCTCGGCCCAGCGGTAGTGCTCCGGCTCCTGGACCTGGCAGAAGTAGGGCGCGTTGAAGACTTCCTGGAACCCGATGACCCTGGCACCCCGACGGGCCGCCTCGCGGGCGTACTCCTCGTGTTTCGCCACCATGGACTCGGTGTCGCCGGTCCAGGTGGCCTGGACCAGTGCGGCTCGTACGACGTTGGCCATGAGCTGCTCCTTCGACGGGACCGTCAAAGTCTCTACGCCCGTAGAGCAGGCGGTAGAGGGACGAAAGTAAGCCTGCCCGGAGGCCCTTGCCAAGACCATCGTCGTCAACCCGCGGAGTCGATCATGTTTCACACCCCTGTGGGTGAGCGCAGCGGCCGGTCGACGGGTGAAGCGGGGCAGACCGGGACGATATCGCCGGACTCCGGTCACGTGGTGTGGCCGGCCACCCGCAACGCGTGCACGAGGTCCCAGTGCCGCTCCTCGGAGACGGCCCGCGCGGCGCGGAGCAGCAGCGGCACGAGCCGGCGGGGATCGGGGGCGGCGCTGCGGGCGGCTTCCTCGGCGGTACGGACCCGCACGCACGCGTCCAGTAAGGCCTCCGCCTCCGGCCGGTGCCCCTCCTCGGCCAGCCGCAGTACGGCCGCGCCGATCTGCTCCGGCGGGCGGGCGACGCCCTGCCGCAGCAGTTGCCGCCCGTCGGCGTCCCGTCCGGCGGCCCTCAGCGCGCCGGCGGCGGCGACCAGCCGCTCCGCGGGCAGCGAGGCGGCTTCCCACAGCAGCGTCGCCCAGTCGGCGCCGAGTCCGGCACGGGCCAGCGCGTCCGCGAGCGCCGGGAACCGGCCGGCGGGCCACTGCGCGACCTCGACCAGCAGCACATGCGCCTCCCCGCTGTGCCCCTCGGCCCGCAACCGCGCCAGCCGCTCCACGACCCCGGCGACGGCCGCCTGTGCCTCGGCGTCCACCACCTCCCCGCCGACGCTCTCGGCCTCGGCGCCCACCGCACCCCCGGCGAACCGGGCCCCTCGCGGCACCCGGCGCACGGACGCCGCCGGCATGACGGGCGGCGGCACCTGTGGCACGGCGCCAGGAGCGTCCTCGTCCTCCACCATCCCTGCGAACCGCGCACTGCCGCGTCGGCGCTTGCGGGGCTTCGCGGAAGGGGACGAAGGCGCCACCTCCGGACCGGACACTCCGGGGACCGCCGGGGGCGGCACGGGCACGTGCGGGGCCGGAACGGCCACTTCGGCGGACGGGGAGGGCCGGGCCGGGGCGGAAGGGTTCCCGGTGAAGCCGGCCAGGCCGGAGTCCTCGCCGGTGGCGGACCCGGCCGCATACGAGATCCGAGCCGAGGCAGGGCCCGCGGCATCGGCGGACGGGGAGGGCCGGGCGGGGCCGGGAGGGTTCGCGGCGGGGCCGGCCAGGTGGACGTGCTCGTCGGCGGCGGAAGCTGCGGCGTACGGGGCCCGGACCGAGCCGTCGACACGCGGGGCCGAGGCTGCCGCATCACCGGATCGGGAGGGCCGGGCCGGGGCGGAAGGGTTCCCGGTGAAGCCGGCCAGGCCGGAGTCCTCGCCGGTGGCGGACCCGGCCGCATACGAGATCCGAGCCGAGGCAGGACCCGCGGCATCGGCGGACGGGGAGGGCCGGGCGGGGGCGGAAGGAGTCATGGCGAAGCCGGGGGTGGAGGCAGCCGCACGGGAGGCAGCAGCCGAGCCGCCGGGCCGCGGCGCCGAGGCGGCGGCATCCGCGAGCGGCGATGGCTGGGCCGAGGCGGAAGGGCCCGTGACAGAGCCGGTGCGGAGGGGGGCTTCACCGAACGCGGACGCGGCGACGCGCCCGGCGGGGTCGGAGACGGGGCCGGCGGGCCTGGGCTCCGAGCCGGCCGTGGAACGGGCCGGGGGCTCGGCGTGCGCGACGGCGCGAGCCGAAGCGGACTCGGGCGGACGCCAGGCGGCATCGCGATCAGCCTCCCGGGGGCGCCAGGCAGCCTCACTTTCGCCCTCCCGAAGAGGCCGGGTGGCATCGCCGTCCGCCTCCCCAAGAGGCCAGGCGGTATCGACGTCGCCCTCCCCAAGGCGCCACGCCGCAGCATCGCCGCCCGCCTCCTGGAAGTGTGGGGGTGTCTCGGCGGTCGGCCCCTCCCGGCGCGGGGGCTCGGTCCATGGCGGTGCGGCGTCGGCCGCGTGCCGCACCCGGGGTGCGTTCCCCGCTGCCCGTCGGTCCAACTCCGCCAAGCGGCCCCGGAGTTCCTCGCATCTCGCGGTGGCGCGGGCGTGGTCGTCCTGGGCCCAGGCGAGGTCGAGGCGGAGGGAGTCGGCCTCGCCGGCTGATGCCGGGGCGGACAGCAGGCGGGACAGTTCGGTCCGGCGCTCGGCGGCGTAGCGCTGTTCGCGGAGCATGACGTCGAGCCGGTCGAGCAGGGTGTCGCGGGCGCCCGGGTGGGCGTCGTACACCGTCAGGGCGGCCCGGTGCAGGGCGCGGGCACGCTCCCGCTCGGCCGCCGCGGCGGCGGGGCCGTACGCCGCGGCGAGATCCTCCAGCAGCGCCTCCACCACGTCCCAGGGCGGCACCTCACTGCCCTCCAGACAGGCCCGCATGCCGTCGGGGTCGCGCTGCCAGAAGACCCCGCTCCAGCCCCCGCCCTGGTCCAGGCGCGCCAGCAGGCCGTCCAAGTAGCTCGCGAACTCCCGCACTCCACCGGGGAGTCGATCCACTGCCATCGCTCAGCTCCCGCCCGACCGCCGGCACGTCCATCGGGCAGGCAACACCAGTCGTGTTACGGCGCTGCTACGCAGAGTTTTCCGGCAGGGCGCGGACGCCTCAACACCGGCCCGGGGCCGTTGCGCGGACCCGGTGTCTCACGCGGTCACGAGCGCGCACCGCGTCATCAGCTCGTCCATCGACAACCCGAGGACCCGGGCGAGCGCGGCCACGGTGAAGAACGCGGGGGTCGGCGCCCGGCCCGTCTCGATCTTGCGGAGCGTCTCGGCGGACACGCCCGCCTGCGCGGCGACCTCGGTCATGCTCCGGCCGCCGCGCGCCTCGCGCAGCAACTGCCCGAGCCGCTCGCCGCGTTCACGCTCTTCGGGGGTGAGAGGGGTGCGCACCATGCGCCCATTCTAATACCGGCCCGACACCACCGCCCCCATTAAAATACCGGTATAGTAATTGGCATGGTGGAACTCAAGACGGATACATCGATCGACGCCATGCACGCGGCCGGCCAGGTCGTCGGACGGGCCCTGACGGCCGTACGGCAGGCCGCGGCCGTCGGCGTCTCCCTGCTCGAGCTGGACGAGGTGGCGCGGGAGGTGCTGCGCGAGGCCGGTGCGTCCTCCCCGTTCCTCGGCTACCGCCCCTCCTTCGCCGCGACCCCCTTCCCGGCCGTGATCTGCGCCTCCGTGAACGACGCGATCGTGCACGGCGTCCCCACCCGGTACCGGCTCCGCGACGGCGACCTGCTCTCCGTGGACTGCGGCGCGGAGCTGGACGGCTGGGTCGGCGACTCCGCGCTCAGCCTCACGGTGGGCCGCCCGCGCCCGGCGGACCTCCGCCTGATCGAGACGGCCGAGCGCGCCCTGGCGGCGGGCATCGAGGCGGCCGTCGTCGGCAACCGCGTCGGCGACATCGCCCACGCCGTCGGCCGGGTCTGCCGTACCGCCGGCTACGGCATCCCGCAGGGCTTCGGCGGCCACGGCGTGGGCCGCCGTATGCACGAGGAACCCGACGTCCCCAACGAGGGCCGCCCCGGCCGCGGTCTCCCGCTCCGCCCCGGCATGGTCCTCGCCATCGAGCCCATGCTCATCGCGAGCGGCAGGGACACCTACTACGAGGCGGCCGACGGCTGGACCCTGTGCACGACCGACGGCTCCCGAGCAGCCCACGTGGAGCACACGGTGGCGATCACCGGGAGCGGCCCGAGGATTCTCACCGAGCGGCTCCAGGGGGAGCCGGCCCGGGGGCGCGCGGCCGTATCGGCATGAGGCTCCGCCGCGGGGTGCGGCACGTCACGACGAGACCCGCGCCCGCCGCGGCACGCAAGCCCCCTGGCCGGTGGGCGAACATGCCCACCCCCACGGATCGTGTCATCGTGGGCATGAACAGCCTCCACCCGGTTACCCGGCGCAGCCAGTCGTCAGCGAAGGAAGCGCACGCCATGACCAACGGCTACCCTCCTGACCCCTTCGGCGAATTCCTGGCCCGCTTCTTCGGCGGAACCCCCAGCGGAGCCAAACGCCACATCGACATCGGCCGCCTGCTCAGCCAGCCGGCCCGTGAGCTGGTCAGAGGGGCCGCCCTGTACGCCGCCGAGCACGGCAGCCGGGATCTGGACACCCAGCACCTGCTGCGCGCGGCGGTGGCGGCCGAGCCCACCCGGAGTCTGCTGAGCCGGGCGGGCGCCGACCCGGACTCGCTCGCCACGGAGATCGACGACCGGGCCGGCCCGGTGCAGCACCCGCCCGGCGAGGTGCCGCCGCCGACGTCGTTGTCGCTCACCCCCGCCGTCAAGCGCGCCCTGCTGGACGCGCACGACATGGCACGGGCGAGCGGCGCCGGGTACATCGGCCCGGAGCACGTGCTGAGCGCGCTGGCCGCCAACCCGGACTCGGCGGCCGGCCACATCCTGCACGCGGCACGGTTCTCGGCCGGTTCCCTGCCGGCCGAGGCCCCGGAGAGCACCCCGACCCGCCCGGAGCGCCCGCGCGCCACCGGCACGCCGACGCTGGACAAGTACGGGCGTGACCTGACCGACCTGGCCCGGCAGGGCCGGGTCGACCCGGTCATCGGCCGGGACACCGAGATCGAGCAGACGATCGAGGTGCTGTCGCGGCGCGGCAAGAACAACCCCGTCCTCATCGGGGACGCGGGGGTCGGCAAGACGGCCATCGTGGAGGGGCTCGCCCAGCGCATCGTCGACGGGGACGTGCCGGACATCCTGGCGGGCCGCCGGGTCGTCGCGCTGGACCTCACCGGGGTCGTGGCCGGCACCCGCTACCGGGGTGACTTCGAGGAGCGCCTGAACACCATCGTGGAGGAGATCCGCGCCCACTCCGACCGGCTGATCGTGTTCATCGACGAACTGCACACCGTCGTCGGCGCGGGCTCCGGCGGCGAGGGCGGCGCGATGGACGCCGGGAACATCCTCAAGCCCGCCCTCGCCCGCGGCGAGCTGCACATCGTGGGCGCGACGACGCTGGAGGAGTTCCGCCGCATCGAGAAGGACGCGGCGCTGGCCCGCCGGTTCCAGCCGATCCTGGTGCCCGAGCCGACGGTCGAGGACACCGTCGAGATCCTGCGCGGGCTGCGCGACCGGTACGAGGCCCACCACCAGGTCCGCTACAGCGACGAGGCGCTGGTCGCCGCCGTGGAGCTGTCCGACCGGTATCTCACCGAACGGCGGCTGCCGGACAAGGCCATCGACCTGATCGACCAGGCGGGCGCCCGGGTACGGCTCGGCGCGCGGACCAAGGGCACGGACGTGCGGACGATGGAGCGCGAGGTCGAGCAGCTGGTCCGGGACAAGGACCAGGCGGTGGCCGACGAGGACTACGACAAGGCCAAGGAGCTGCGTGACCGGATCGGCGAAATGAAGCAGCGGATCGTGGAGGCCAGCGGCGACGAGAGGGTCGACGAGGGGCTGGATCTGGAGGTGACGGCGGAGGCCATCGCCGAGGTGGTGTCCCGGCAGACCGGCATCCCGGTCAGCCGGCTCACCCAGGAGGAGAAGGAGCGGCTGCTCGGCCTGGAGGAGCATCTGCACCAGCGGGTCGTCGGCCAGGAGGAGGCCGTCCGCGTGGTCGCGGAGGCCGTGCTGCGCTCCCGCGCGGGGCTCGCGAGCCCCCACCGGCCGATCGGCAGCTTCCTCTTCCTCGGCCCTACCGGTGTCGGCAAGACGGAGCTGGCCCGGGCGCTCGCCGAGGCGCTGTTCGGCAGCGAGGACCGCATGGTCCGCCTCGACATGAGCGAGTACCAGGAGCGGCACACCGTCTCCCGGCTGGTCGGCGCCCCGCCCGGATACGTCGGGCACGAGGAGGCCGGACAGCTCACCGAGGTGGTGCGCCGGCACCCGTACTCGCTGCTCCTGCTGGACGAGGTGGAGAAGGCGCACCCGGACGTCTTCAACATCCTGCTGCAGGTCCTGGACGACGGCCGGCTGACCGACTCGCAGGGCCGCACGGTGGACTTCACCCACACGGTCATCGTGATGACCAGCAATCTCGGCTCCGAGGCGATCACCCGGCGCGGTGCCGGGATCGGGTTCGGGCCGGGCGGTGCGCAGGCCGACGAGGAGGCGCGGCGCGAGCAGATCCTGCGCCCGCTGCGCGAGCACTTCCGGCCGGAGTTCCTCAACCGCATCGACGAGATCGTGATCTTCCGGCAGCTGACCGGCGAGCAACTGCGGCAGATCACGGACCTGTTGCTGGAGGGGACCCGGCGGCTGCTGGACGGGCAGGGCATCGGGGTCGAGTTCACGCCCGCGGCCGTCGACTGGCTCGTCGAGCGCGGGTACCAGCCGGAGTACGGCGCCCGCCCACTGCGCCGCACCATCCAGCGGGAGGTGGACAACCAGCTGTCCCGGCTGCTGCTGAACGGCACGATCTCCGAGGGCAGCCGGGTGACGGTGGACGCGAGGGACGGCCGGCTGGACTTCCGTGCCGAGCAGGCGCGGCCGCCCGCGGCCGAGTTGTGAGGCCGGCCGTCCGCATTGGACTTGTGAGGACTCACGTGAGCTCGAAACCCGTCGTACTCATCGCTGAAGAGC
>NZ_JBSFKD010000055.1:0-44182 GCF_053598395.1 Streptomyces sp. NPDC001135
GGCGAGACCGGCCTTGTTCAGGGCGTTGATGAACTTGCCCCTGGGCGCCCAGGGGTCCGAGGGCGGCGGGCCGGTGGGGAGGGGCATCACGGTGGCCGAGGGGGAGCGGACCTACGGCTCGCTCTGATGGGTGTGGTCGAGGCGTGTGGCCGTGGCGTCGTCGTCCCGGGTCCACGGGCTGGTCATGGCGTGTCCGTACGGTGCCCGGCCGGCCCCGCCGGCCGCGGCCCGCGCACCGTGGTTGGCAGCCAGGGGGCCGAGGGCCCGGGGCGGGTGCGGACGGGCATCACGGTGGGCGAGCGGGAGCGGGTCTCCGGCCCGTCCTGGTGGGTGTGGTCGTGGTGTCGACGTCGTTCCGGGTCCACGGCTGGTCGTGGCGTGTCCGTACGGTGCCCGGCCGGCCCGGATCAGCACCGGCAGTCGCCGGTCAGGCGATCACTCGTGCGGTGGCCGGGGCCGGGCGGCGGACGGCGACGGGGGCGAGTGCCGAGTACCCGGGCGGCAGGTCACCCCAGGCCGGGCGGCGTCCAGTCGGCGTGTCGCAGGATCGCCCGCGTCGTCACCCGGGACGGGGCCAGCCGCAGCGCGGTGTTGCGCAGGGTCACGGCGAGCGGATGGGACAGCTGCTGCCCCATCCGGCCCGCCTGCCGGGCGGCGCGGGCGACCGCCTGGGAGCGGGGGCGGCGCTCGGCGTCGTAGCGGGCCAGTGCCGAGCCGACCGACGGCTCACCGGCGAGCGCGGCGGCCAGCGTGACCGCGTCCTCCAGCGCCTGACAGGCGCCCTGGCCGAGGTTCGGCGTCATGGCGTGCGCCGCGTCCCCGAGGAGCGCCACCCGGCCCGCGACGAACGACCGCAGGGGCGTGGCCAGCTCGTGGATGTCGTGGTGGAGCACGTCCTCGGGCCGGGTCGCGTCCAGGAGCGCGGGGATCGGGTCGTGCCAGCCGCCGAAGCGGCGGCGCAGCATGCCGAGCGGGTCGGCGTGGCGGACCCCGGCGGGGGTGGTGAGCACCGCGTGCCACTCGGCCAGACCGTCGGCGAAGGCGATGTGCCCGAACTCCGCACCCCCGCCCCAGGTCAGCTCGAAGTCACCGCTCAGCTCCAGCGGCCGGCCGGTGACGGCCCGCAGCACCGTCGAGCCGCCGTAGACCGGGCCGGGATGGCCGGGGAACAGCAGTCCGCGCAACCGGCTGCCCACCCCGTCGGCCGCGACGACCAGGTCGGCGTCCACAACGCCGTCCCCGACCGGCACCCCCACCCGGTCCGGGGCCGACCGGTCCAGCGCGGGCACGGTGACCCCGACGTGCAGGCACTCGGCCGGCAGGGCGGCGCGCAGCAGGCGGTGCAGGACCGCGCGCCGGATACCGACGATCGGCGCGCCCAGCGCGCGTTCCAGGGCGGCACCGTCCATCCGGGCCAGCCAGCGGCCCTCAGGGGTGCGGGTGCCGCCGCTGTACTGCGGTCGGGCCGCCGCGCGCACGGCCGCTCCGACGCCGAGCGCGTCCAGGGCGCGCAGACCGTTGGCGTGCAGCGAGATGCCCGCGCCCGCGTCGGCCAGGGTGGCGGCCCGCTCCACCACCCGTACGTCCCAGCCGATCCGGCGCAGCCCGATCGCCGCCGCCAGCCCGCCTATTCCGCCGCCGACCACCACCGCCGTGCCGCCCATGCCGGTCCCCCTTCGATCCCGCTCCACCAGGTCTTCTACAGCTGTGCTTCTACAGCTGTGCTTCTACAGCTGTAGAAGACCGTACAGCGCATGCCCTACAGCTGTAGAAGCGGGGGTGTAGAAAGAGAGGGTGTCCACAGAACGACGTACCGTCCTCGCCGACGCGGCCATCGCCGTGCTCGCCGACGCCGGGATGCGGGGGCTGACACATCGCGCCGTGGACCGGGCGGCGCAGCTGCCTCCCGGTACCACGTCCGCCTACTACCGCACCCGCCAAGCCCTGCTCACCGCACTGGTGCAGCGCCTGGTGGCACTCGACCAGGGCGAGCTGCAGGAGATCGGAGCCCGGGTGCCGGTTCCGCGCACCGCAGCTGACATGGTCGCCGGACTGGTGCGGTTCGCCGCGGCGCGGCTCACCGGGGAAGGACGCAGGCGTTCCCTGGCGCGCTACGCGTGCGCGGTCGAGAGCGCGCGTCATCCCGAACTGCGCGAGATCCTGGTGCCGCGCGAGAACCGGGCGCGGCAGGCGGCGTGCGACTTTCTCGCCGCGCAGGGCGTGGCGGATCCGGAGGAACGCACCGTGACGCTGCTGACCTGTGTGGACGGCCTGATCTTCGACCGGCTGGTGAACGGCGGAACCGTGTCCGAGGAGGAGATCGGCGGCCTGGTGGCGGCGGCCCTGCGCTGAGCGGTGCGGCGACGGCGCCGCTCCTCTCCTTCACGGCGGCACCGCGCGCAGTGCGCGCAGCACCGCCCACACGACCGAGACCATCGGCACGGCCACCACCGCACCGATCACCCCCGCGATGATGCTGCCGGCGATCACCGAGACCGCGACGACGAGCGGATGCAGCCGTACGGCCCAGCTCATCACCAGCGGATGCAGGACGTGCCCCTCCAGCTGGCCGATGACGACGATCAGCGCCAGCACGGCCAGCGCCGTGATCGGCCCGCGTCCGGCCAGCGCGACGACCGTGGCGACGGCGAGCGCGACGGGCGAGCCCACCAGCGGTACGAACGCGGCGAAGAACTCCAGCAACGTCAGCGGCAGCGCGAGCGGCACCCGCAGCACGAGCAGCGAGATACCGACGAGGACGGCGTTGGTGGCGGCCACGATGATGATGCCGCGCGTGTACCCGGCGAAGGCCCGCCACGCCGCGTGCCCCGCCCGGTCCCACGCGGGACGGGCGCCGCTCGGCAGCAGCTGGTCGCGGATCCAGCCCCACAGGCGCTCACCGGAGTGGATGAAGAACACCGAGGCGAACAGCGCCAGCGCGACCCCGGTGACCAGCTCGACCACCCGGCTCAGCCCGCTGACGGCCCGGCTGAGCAGGCTGGACCGGTGCGTCGCGAAGTAGTGCGTCACCTGGTTCTCCAGCTCGGACAGCCGGCCGGGACTCATCCGGAACGGCGGCCGCCGTAACCACTCCTCGATGCGGTGCACCCCGCCCCGGAACTCACCCGCCAGCCGGGTCGACTCGCCCGCCACCGCGTTCCCCACCAGGGCCAGCAGGCCCAGCAGGAGCAGCACACTGCCCACCAGCGCCACGGCGACGGCCAGCGGCCGCGGCAGGATCCGGCTGAGCAGGTCCGTCAGCGGGCGCAGGACGGAGGTGACGACCAGGGCGAGGAAGAGGGCGACGGCGATGAGCTGGAAGCTGCCGAGGATGATGAAGACGCCGTAGACGACGATCCCGACGAGGATGAGCCGCCAGGCGTAGGCCGCCCCGACCCGCAGCCACGGCACCGTCCGCTCGGCCACCGGCACCGGTTCGGGTCGCTGGACGGCCAGGATCCGCACCGAGTACGCCGGCCGGCTGCCCAGCACCCGCCTCCCGCGGCGGTGGCCGCCCGCTCCGGCCGCCCGCCGACGCCCATCACCCTCCACCGATTCCGGCTCCTCTCCGCCACCCTGATGACGGTCGGTCACATGTACAGCACCGTAAGCGCACGTCGCGGACCGAGCGCGCGGAACGCGCCCGCGCGCGGTGTCCACCGGATGGCGCGTTTCGGTGCTGCTCACGCCGCTCGCCGGCGGGGAGACGGCCGGGAACCGCCCATGTCTACGACGGGACACGTCTACGACGGGACACGTCTACGACGCGACACGTCTACGACGGGACACCTCGATCCGGGGCCGGGCCGTCGGCACCGTCGTCCAGGAAGGTGAGCGTCTCGCCGAGCGGTGCCCGGTCGATGCGGGCGTACCGGGCCGACGGATCCGCGAAGCCGATCGACACGCCCGCGAACAGGACCAGTTCCTCCGGAGGCGACACGACGTCCGCGACCGTCCGGTGGTACACCGACCACGCCATCTGCGGACAACTGTGCAGCCCTTCGGCGCGCAGCAGGAGCATCACCGTCTGCAGATACATCCCGAGGTCGGCCCACTGCGCGGCGCCCATGTCGCGGTCGAGGTAGCACAGCAGCAGACAAGGGGCGCCGAAACAGCGCCAGTTCTCGTCCACGGCCGCCCGGCGGGCCTCCGTGTCCCCGCGCCGGATGCCCAGGGCGGTGAAACGCTGGGCGGCCGCCGCCGACCGCCGCTCCCGGTAGGGGGACTTCGGCCGCGGCGGATACATCCGGTACTGCCGCTCGTCCCCGGGATCGCCCGCCGCGGCGCGTGCGCCCGCGCGCTTCTTCAGCTCGGCCAACGGCGCACCGGTGAGCACATAGGTGTGCCACGGCTGGAGATTGCCGCCCGAGGGGGAGCGGGCGGCGGCGGTCAGAACCCGTTCCAGTGCCGCACGCGGGACCGGTTCCCCGGTGAAGGCCCGCACCGCCCTCCGGCTGTCCACCGCCTTGTACACATCCACCCGCGTGACCTCCCGGCTCCCGTCGACTCCGTCCTCCGCCGTACTGACGGAGGCCGGCCGGCGGATGTGACCGGAGTGTGCGGGAGGGGCGGCACCAGGCGACCGAGCACCGTCGGCGACCGGCGCGGACGGCGGGCGGTCACAGGACTTTCACAACCGCCCGGGGTGGGACGGACCGGGAGGGGGCACCCGGCAGACGTCGTCGGCAGAGAGGGATCCGCAGTGATCACCATCGCCGTACTGCTGCTTCCGGTCCTCAGCATCCTGCTGTACGGACTCGACCAGGTCGAGGACCGGTGGATCCTGCGGCCTCCGGCCGCCCGCCACAGCAGGCACCGCCGACTTCGCCGTACGAAGGCGGGCCGTCGCTGATCCGGGCCGTCACTGATCCGTCGCCGGGTTCTCCGCCGCCGGCGCCTCGTGCAGGTCGGCGCACCGCCGGTAGCGGGCGATCGCCCTGCCGAGTTCGAGCCGCTCCGGTTCGGTGAGCGTTCCGCCCTGGGCGTACCGCAGGATGTGCTCGGCGACCGTCCGCAGCTTGGTGTTGGTGCGCTGGGAGACGTCCCGCAGCGCCCGCCAGGCCTCTTCCGGGGCGATCCGTCCGAGGACGACCACGGCTCCGATGGCCTGGTCGATCACCGCGTGCGAGGACACGGCGCGCCGCAGCTGCCGGTTCTCTGTCATCAGCCGGTCGTACTCGGCTGCCAGGTCGGTGGAGGAGAGCAGGGCCAGCGGCTGGTGCCGGGAGAGAGCGAAGAAGACCATGGAGCGCCTTTGCGGGGGTGGTGGGGGGCGTCACTGCTACGCCTGCCCCCGGTGGGCGCCGGCACACGGATCGAACGAGCGACGGGGCACACCGTCACGCCGCACGGGCCGTGCCGTGCGGCGGGCACGTCCCTCCGCCGCTGCCGGCCCGACCGGGCTCTGCCGCGCGGATCCTCCCGGTGTCCGGCCTCCGGCCTCGCGCGCCCCGCGCCACACAGGCGTTCCGGCTGTTCCGGCGTCAACCCTCCTGCCCCGCCGGGCCCTCGCTCTCGGTCGCCCGGCCCACCGGCAGCAGGTCACGGATGTCCGCGGGCAGGGCGCCGGCCATCCGCTCGGTCAGCTCCGGGGCGAGCGCCGCGTCGAGCACCTCCAGCACGGCGGCGGCCTCCCGCAGGGCCGTGTCCTCGTCGGTGCACGCCCGGTCGGCGATGCGTCCGGCGAAGACGGCCAGCCCGAACCGCTCGCCCGCCGCGCCGGAGTCGGCGGCGGTCGAGGTGTCGGCCGCCTCCCGCATCGCCGCCGCCATGTCGGGCGGCAGCTGTGCCGCGACGTGCCGGGCCAGCCCGGACGGCAGCCGTTCCGACAGCGTGCTGACGACGGCGTGCGCGGCCCGTTCGGCCGAACCCCGGTCCGGCAGCTGGGCCAGTGCCTGCACCTTTCCGATCATCTCGTCGTGCTGCATGAGGCCGGTTCCTTCCTCACGAAGTCCTGACGGTGTGGTACGTCCCTCGCCGCGGGTGAGGCACGAGCCTCGGCCCGTCCCGGTGCCCGGTCATGTCGAGTACCCGGTTGCCACGCCCGAGTACCCGGTCGCGGCCGGTATCCGCCCCGGTGGAGTCACGGTCCCGTCGCCGGGTAGGCGTCGGCGGCGGACCATCGAACGACCGGAGATCGGGAACGGGATGTGAGGTGTGCATGATAGGAGCGGTGGCGGCGCCGTTGTGGGACGTGCACAACGGCCAGGGGCTGCGGCAGCTCGGCGAGCTGGGGCTGGCGCTGCTGCTGTCCAGCCTGATCGGCTGGGAGCGGGCAGCCCAGCAGAAGAGCGCCGGACTGCGCACCCACACGCTGGTCGGCATCGCGAGCGCGCTGATGATGGAGGTGTCCCAGCACGGGTTCACGGCGGTGCTGGGGCTGGAGAACGTCTCCTTCGACCCCTCCCGCGTCGCCGCGCAGATCGTGTCCGGCATCGGTTTCATCGGCGGCGGCCTGATCTTCGTCCGACGGGACGCCGTACGGGGCCTGACGACGGCCGCCACCATCTGGCTGACCTGCGCGGTCGGCATGGCCTGCGGCGGCGGACTGCCCATCCTCGCGCTGGCGGTGACCGCCCTGCACTTCCTGGTGGTGCGGGGCTATCCGCTCGTCACGTCCCGGCTGATCCCCGGCACGGCCGCCGGCACCTTCGAGGCGCGCCTGACCTACCGGACCGGGGTCGCGCTGCTGCCACGCCTGATGGAGACCTGCACCCGGCGCGGCTTTCGCATCGTGCAGGTCAAGGTGGAACGGCTGCCCGGCCGCACGGACGACGCGGCCCGGGTGCTGCTCGAACTGGAGGGCACCGGGGACTCCTCAGGGCTGGCGTCGGAGTTCTTCCAGGACGAGGGGGTGCTCGACGTCGAGGTGAGTGCGGCGGCCGACGACGAATAGCGGGCACGGCCGTCGCGGCGCGGGAGTCGCCGGTTGCCGGGTCCGGCTCCGCTCAGCCCTGCTCCGTCCGCTGTGTCCACGTCCAGGCGTACTGCAGCCCGTCCGCGACCGTCAGCGCGCCGAGGCCCCCGCAGACCAGGCGGGTGAGCCGGGGATTCGCGGCGTACGAGCACACCAGGGTGCCGACGGCCCAGGCCGAGGTGCAGAACGGGCAGGACAGCAGGTCGCCCACGGCGCGCCGGATGCCGTGGCCCCGCGGTTCGTCGATGACCTCGTTCGCCTCGCCCTCGTCCGCGCGGCGGGTGAAGGGCGCCCGCAGAAAGCTCGTGATCCTGTCCCGGGCCAGCAGCCTGGACGCCTTGTACGCCCCCGCACCCATCAGTAGGACGTCCCACGGCGGCACCTCGTCGGGCAGTCGGACACCCCGGCGCCGGGCCAGCACCGCGAAGGTGCCGGCGCCCGCCGTGAAGACGGAGGCGAGGGCGGCGTACCCGGCGAGAGGGACGTCGCCCTGGTCGTCGTACCGCACGGCGTCCGTCGCCATGAGACCTCCCGTACCTCCCCGCACGTGGGCCCGACCAGCATCGGGCCCGCCTCGAGTTCCCCGGGCCCGGTCGGCGACACGCACGCAAAGGGCCCAGGGTTCGGCGAGACAGCGGGGCGACATGCCGGGTGGGCGCAGGTTCGCCGGGGCGATGGGTGTACGGGGTGGACCAGGGCGGGCGATGTCGCGATGCCCTGTGACGTGGGCAATGCCACATATGACCTGGTTCGCAACCCCCTCCCTGTCCCGACCGGTGCCGGGCTACCGTTGCGTCGAGCCCTTGTTTCCCCTTCCCCTCGCATCTCGGACGGCCCGGCTGTGCTCACTGACCTGTCCCCCCTCATCGCCGCGACGGCACGCTGGCTGACGGTCGCCTATCCGCCCAGCGGCGGCGCGCTCGCCTCCGCCCTGTGCGAGGCGCAGGCCCGGCAGGCCGTGACCGTCGCCGCGTGGCTGCGCTACCCGACGGAGATCGACGCGGGCCTGGTCACGATGGCAGGTCCCGGTGGAGCCGCGCGCCTCGACTGGATCACCGGTACCGAGCGGGTGGATGAGGACGGCCAGGCGGACGACTGGGCCTGGCGCACGTGGGTGGACGAGGTCGTCGCCAGCTGGGCGGCCGGCCTGCTCACCGATCCCGAGCTGGCCGGGCTGGCCGTCGCCGCGCTCGCCGACGGCGAGCACGCCTCGGGCGCACCGGTGGAGTTCCGGCGCCTGGTCGCGCCGGACGACGGTGACCGGCGCGCCGCCGCGCTGCTGCGCCACCCCGACCTCGTCGCTCCCGTGGCCGAGCTGCACCTCGACCAGCTCCTGGACCGGCTGGGTACGGGCGGCGCCCTCGCCGCCTGAGCCCCTGCTCCGCCGGACGGTTCCGGCGTCCTGCGCGCTCATGACTGCACTGCGCCTCGCCAGGTAGACCCTCGTTCGAACACCCCGCCAGGCCGAGCCGCAGCCGTGCCCGTACACCCAGCCCGCTGGTACGCCCAGCCCGCTGGTACGCCCGGCTGCGCCAGTCCGCCCCGTTCGGCCCCTGCCCCCCGTCCGGCCCCTGCCCCTGCCTCCCCCGCCTGGCCCTTTCCCTCGGCCCGGCCCGAAGGTCCAGCCAGCCCCGCCGGCCCAGCCCGGTTCGCAGGCTTCAGCGTGTCCTGCAGGCACAGCCCGTTCCGTGTGGCGAGTCCGCCCCGCAGGCCCAGGTCCCGCCCGCAGGCTCTGCCCCGTCCGCTCGCCCAGCTCGACCCGCCGTACCAGCCTGATCCGCTGGCCCAGCCCGGCCCGACCTGCAGGAGGGCTCAGGTCCCGCCCCACTGGCTCAGCCCCGTCCGCGTGCCCAGCTCGACCCGCCGTACCAGCCTGATCCGCTGGCCCAGCCCGGCCCGACCTGCAGGAGCAGCCTGATCCGCCGGCCCAGCCCGACCCGCCGTACCAGTGACCTGGTCCGCCCAGTCAACCCTGCCCACCCAGCTCACCCGCCCCGACCAGCCCGAACCGGCGCGTCGGCCCCCCGTGTCGTACGCCCCCGCAGGGGTACTGCGGAGCTGATCCGTGGGCCGTTCGTCGCGGCGGCCGGTTTCGAGTGACTGCAGGCGGGAGAGGGCGATGGGCGCGCGAGGCGACGAGACATCGGTGGCCGGTGGCGTCGGGGACGCGGTGGCCCGGCCGGCCGAGGACGCCGGTGAACCGGCCCGCAAGGAGACCGGCGCCGTCCGGGACGAGATCATGACCGCGCTGAAACGGCCGGGCGCGTGCGGGCTGCTGCTCGCCGGGGCCGGCACCTGCGGTGTCCTCGTGCTGCCGGCCGCCCGCACGACCCTGCTGCGAGTCCTCGCCCCGGCCCTGCCGGAGCGCCCGGCCTCGGGTGTACTCAACTGCGCGTACGCCGCCGGGGCCGTGGGCCCGGACCCGGGAGCGCCGCATCGGATACGGGCCGCGGCCGGGGCCGCCGCGTGACCGCGCGGCGGCCGGCGGGCCGGTTGCTCCGGCCGAGTGGGAAGGCCCGGTCATGACCTTCAAGAACCCCGTGCACCGCGGCGGGGCGGGCCGCGGCCGGTTCGAGCAGTTCGCGGAGTACGCCTCCAACTTCACCAGCTCGCCGGTGTTCTTCCTCTTCTGCCTGCTCCTCGTCGGCTTCTTCGTCGCCGCGCACGTCGCGCACCTGCGGCTCGAACTGCTCCTGCTGGCGGGCGAGTCGATGACCGCGGTCACCCTGCTGCTCCTGGCGCTGCTGAAGAACGCCGAGATGCGCGCCGAGCACGCGATCCAGCGCAAGCTCGACGCGATCGCCGGGGCCCTGCTGGAGGCCCACTCCGGCGACCGGAGCCAGGCCTTCGAGGATCTGCGCAATGCGATCCGTATGGAGGAAGAGACCTGACCGGGGGGGCCAAAACCGCGCGGCGGTTCTTCACGGCACCCCGGTCGGCGACGACGATGCGATGTCATGGACATTTTGCTCGTCGCCAGCGCGTTCAACAGCCTCTCCCAGCGTGTGTACGCCGAACTGTCGGACCTCGGGCACCACGTCGACGTCGTCCTCGCCGCACAGGGCGCCGACCCCGTCCGCACCGCCGTCCGCGAGCTGCGGCCGGAGCTGGTCATCGCGCCGATGCTCAGGACGGCCCTGCCCGAGGACGTGTGGCGGGAACACACCTGCCTGATCGTCCATCCCGGCCCGCCCGGCGACCGTGGCCCGTCCTCGCTGGACTGGGCCATCGCCGAGGGCGCGGCCCACTGGGGTGTGACGGTCCTGCAGGCCGAGGCGGCGATGGACGCGGGGGCGATCTGGGCGTCGGAGCCGTTCCCGGTGGCGCCCGTCGGCAAGAGCGACCTGTACCGCAACGAGGCCTCCGACGCCGCCGTCACCGCCGTCCTCACCGCCGTACGGCGCTACGCCGAAGGCTCCTACAAGCCCCGGCCGCAGACAGACGACTCGATCAGCGTGGTCTGGCGCGACGCCTTCCGGCAGGAGCGGCGCCGCATCGACTGGGAACGGGACGACACCGAGACGGTCCTGCGCAAGCTCCGCGGTGCCGACTCGCAGCCGGGCGTCCTGGACGAACTCCGCGGCCGTGAGGTGTTCCTGCACGGCGGGCACCCGGAGGACCAGCTGCGCGGCCGCCCCGGCGAACTCCTGGCCCAGCGGGCGGGCGCCGTCTGCCGGGCCACCCGCGACGGCGCCGTCTGGATCCCGGAGCTGCGCCCCCGCAGGAACTCCGGTGACCCCGCGCCCTTCCGCCGCCCGGCCGCCTCCGTGCTCGCCGCGTGGGAACCCACCCTCGAGCTGCCGGAGGCCGCCGCCCCGCTGGAACTGCCGCCCGGCCGGCGCACCTGGACCGACATCCGCTACCGGCAGCGCGGCGACGTCGGATTCCTCGGCTTCTCCTGCCCGGGCGGCGCCATGAGCACCGACCAGTGCCGCCGCCTGCTGACCGCCTACGAGCACGCGCTCTCCCGCCCCACCCGCGTCCTGGTGCTCGGCGGGGCCCGCGACTTCTTCTCCAACGGCATCCACCTGAACGTCATCGAGGCGGCCCCCGACCCGGCCCAGGAGTCGTGGACCAACCTGAACGCCATGGACGACCTGGTCGAGGCGGTGCTGCGCACCACCGACCGGCTGGTCGTGGCCGCCCTCGCCGGAAACGCGGCGGCCGGCGGCGCCATGCTCGCCCTCGCCGCCGACCAGGTGTGGTGCCGCACCGGCGTCGTCCTCAACCCGCACTACCGGCGGATGGGCCTGTACGGCTCGGAGTTCTGGACGTACACCCTGCCGCGCCGCGCCGGGGCGGAGCAGGCCCGGCGGCTCACCACCGAGGCACTGCCCGTCAGCGCCGCGTCCGCCGAGCGGCTCGGGCTCGTGGACCGGCTCGTACCGGCCGGCACCGGCGCCTTCCCGGCCGAGGTCGAGCGGCTGGCGGCCGAACTCGCCGCCGCCCCCGGCCTGGCCGAGCGGATCGCCGCCAAGACCGCCGCCCGTGCCGCGGACGAACGCGAGCGTCCCCTCGCGCAGTACCGCGAGGCCGAACTGGCCCGCATGCACGCGATCTTCTTCGACCCCCAGGCCCCCTACCACACCCTGCGCTCGGCCTTCGTACGCAAAACACCCACCGGTTCCCCCCGGCCCCTGACCGCGCCCGCCGGAGACGTCCGGTGACGCCGCGCCTGCTGGTGGCGGGCGTCGGCAACATCTTCCTCGCCGACGACGCCTTCGGCCCCGAGGTGATCCGCGCCCTCGGCGGGTGCCCGCTGCCGTCCGAGGCGCGGGTGCACGACTACGGCATCCGCGGGCTGGACCTCGCCTACGCCCTGCTGGGCGGATACGACGCCGCCGTTCTCGTCGACGCCGCGCGGCGCGGCCACCGCCCCGGCACCCTCTCGCTGATCGAGGCCGAACCACCCGACGGCACCGTCGTGCCCGAGGCCCACGGCATGGACCCGGCGAAGGTGCTGGCCCTGGCCGCGCACCTGGGCGACGAGCCCCTGCCCCGCGTTCTCGTCCTGGCCTGCGAGCCGCAGGTGCTGCCGGCCGGTGACGAGGACATCCTGCCGGGGCTCAGCACACCGGTCCGGGAAGCCGTCCCCCGAGCCGTCGACGCGCTGCACACACTGGTCCCGGCCCTGCTCGCCGACCCCGCCGCACCCGCACCCCCGTTGGGCCGCCCGATGGAATCCGGGCCCCCACGCCCGGCTGCGCTGCCCGGTACGACGGCCGGCTGAGCGGAAGATCGGTGGAGCCCGGGCCACAGGGACGCGGCCCGGGCCCCACCGCCGCATCCGAGGAGCAGCGCCCATGTGCCGGTCCGACGTCAAGCAGGCAGTCCTGGCGAAGAACGACGACCTGGCCGCGGATCTGCGCGGCGACCTCGCCCGGCAGGGCGTGACCGTCGTCAACCTGCTGTCCAGCCCGGGCAGCGGCAAGACCGAACTCCTCGGCCGGGTCCTGGCCCGCGCGGTGGAGCAGGGGGTGCCGGTGGCCGCGCTGACCGCGGACCTGGCCACCGAGAACGACGCCGTCCGGCTGGCCCGTGCCGGCGCCCCCGTCCAGCAGCTGCTCACCGACGGACTGTGCCACCTGGAGGCCCGTCAGGTCCGCGCCCGGCTGGACGGCTGGCTGCCGGCCGACACCTCGGTGCTCTTCGTGGAGAACGTCGGCAACCTCGTCTGCCCGGCCGCCTACGACCTCGGCGAGACCCTGCGGGTCGTGCTGATGGCGGTCACCGAGGGCGAGGACAAACCACTGAAGTACCCCACCGCCTTCGGCTCCGCCCATCTGGTCGTGATCACCAAGACGGACCTCGCCGAGCTGGCCGGGTTCGACGAGACCGCCTTCCGGACGAACGTGCACCGGGTCAACCCGGGCGTGGAGATCGTACGGTCCTGCGCCCGCACCGGCGCCGGAGTCGGCACCCTCCTGGAGCGCGCCCTCGCCGCCCGGGACGGCGTACCGCACCGGCCGCCCCTCGCCCCGCGTCCGCACGGCCACCACCACGCCCCGTCCGCTCCCGTCGCATGACCGCCCCCGCCGCCGGACCGGTACGGCGTGTCCTCACCGTGCGGGGCACCGTGCAGGGCGTCGGCTTCCGGCCGTATGTGCACCGCCTCGCCGCCGGGCTCGGTCTGGCCGGGTTCGTCGGCAACACCGGGGACGGCGTGCACATCGAGATCGAGGGGCCGGCCCCGGAGGTGGACCGCTTCTGCGTCCTGCTCGCCGAACAGCCGCCGCCGCTCGCCACCGTCACCGCCGTCGAGGACGCGGTCCTGCCCGCGACCGGCGACACCGGCGCCTTCGCCATCCGCTCCACCGAGCGGGCCGCCGGCCGCACCCAGCTCCCGCCCGACACCGCCACCTGCGCGGACTGCCTGCGGGAACTGGCCGATCCGGGCGACCGCCGGCACCGGCACCCGTTCGTCACCTGCACCCACTGCGGCCCGCGCTTCACCATCGCCACCGGGATGCCGTACGACCGCGTGGCCACGACCATGGCCGGCTTCCCGATGTGCCCCTCCTGCGCCCGCGAGTACGGCGACCCCGCCGACCGGCGCTTCCACGCCCAGCCGGTCGCCTGCCCCGACTGCGGTCCGCGGCTCACCCTGGTCCCGGCCGACGGTCTCGGGGTCCGCCCGGCCCGGGACGCGGACGCCCTGGCGGCGGCACGGGCGCTGCTGGCCGCCGGGCGGATCGTCGCCGTCAAGGGCCTCGGCGGCTACCACCTGGCCTGCGACGCCACCGACGCCCGCGCCGTCACCGCACTGCGCGACCGCAAGGAACGCGGCGGCAAGGCCTTCGCGGTGATGTGCGCCGACCTCGGCACCGCCGAGCGGCTCGCGGTCCTCTCCGCCGCCGAACGAGCCGCGCTGACCAGCGCCCGGCGCCCCATCGTCCTGCTCCGCAGGCGCACCCCGGCAGACGGCCTCCGCCTCGCCGACCAGGTCTGCCCGGGCAGCCCGCACGTGGGCGTCATGCTGCCCTACACCCCCCTCCACACCCTGCTGTTCGGGCTGCCCGGCGATCCACCCGGCCCCCGGGCGCTGGTCATGACGAGCGGCAACCGCTCCGGCGAACCCATCGTCACCGACGACGCCGAGGCACTGACCCGGCTCGCCGGACTGGCCGACGCCTGGCTCGCCCACGACCGGCCCATCGCCTGTCCCTGCGACGACTCCCTGCTGCGGGTCCGCCCGGACGGCACCGAACAGGTCCTCCGGCGCTCCCGCGGTTACGTTCCCCGCCCCGTGCGGCTCCCGGTTCCGGTACGGCCCGTCCTCGCGGTCGGCGGCGACCTGAAGAACGTCCTGTGCCTGGGCGAGGGTGACCACGCCTGGTTCGGGCCGCACATCGGTGACATGGGCGAACTGGCCACGCTGGAGGCCGCCGAGCGCGCCGAGCGGCACCTGGCCGGCCTCTCCGGCGTCAGCCCGGCCCTCGTCGCCGCCGACCGGCACCCCGGCTACCACTCGACCCGCCGGGCCCGCCGGCGCGCCGCCCAACTGCCGGACGCCTCCCTTCGGTTGGTCCAGCACCACCACGCCCACATCGCCTCGGCGATGGCCGAGCACGGCCTGGACGGTACGGCCCCGGTGATCGGCGTCGCCTTCGACGGCACCGGGTACGGCGACGACGGCACCGTATGGGGCGGCGAGATCCTGCTCGCCGACTACACCGGCTACCGGCGCTTCGCCCACCTCACCCCCGCACCGCTGCCCGGCGGGGACGCGGGCGTGGCCAACCCCTGCCGGCTGGCGCTCGCCCGGCTGTGGGCGGCAGGGCTGGCCTGGGAACCGGACCTGCCCAGTGTCCGGGCCTGCACGGACGTCGAACGCGCCGTACTGCGGCAGCAGTTGGACCGGCGGGTGGCGTGTGCGCCGACCTCCAGCATGGGCCGGCTGTTCGACGCGGTGTCGTCCCTGGTCGGAGTGTGTCACCGGGCGGGATACGAGGCGCAGGCCGCGATGGAGCTGGAGGCGGCGGCGACCGAGGCCCGGGACACGGACACGGTGGCCTACCCCTTCGGGCTCACCGGGCAGCGGGACATCGACCCGGCGCCCGTGCTGCGCGCACTCCTGGGGGACCGGCGGCGCGGCACCCCCGCACCCGTCCTCGCCGCCCGCTTCCACCGGGGTGTCGCGGCGGCCGTCGCCGGGATCTGTCACCGCGCCCGCGCCGAGACCGGCCTGGCCACGGTCGCCCTCACCGGAGGCGTCTTCGCCAACGGCCTGCTGGAACAGGAGTGCACCGCACGGCTGGCCGCGGCCGGCTTCACGGTCCTGCGGCACGGCGAAGTACCCGCGAACGACGGAGGGTTGGCGCTCGGTCAGCTCATGGTCGCGGGAACAGTGAACAACCACGAGACGGAGTGACCCATGTGTCTGGCAGTGCCCGGCAAGGTCGTGTCCATCGACCACAGCGCCGACCCCCTGACCGGGCTGATCGACTTCGGCGGGGTGCGCAAGCAGGCGTGCCTCGAGTACCTGCCCGACGTCCGGGTGGGGGAGTACGTCATCGTCCACGTCGGCTTCGCCCTGCAGCGGCTGGACGAGGAGTCGGCCCGGGCGTCCCTCGAGCTGTTCGAGCAACTGGGGCTGCTGGAGGAGGAGTTCGGGGACGCCTGGGAGCAGGCGGCCCGGCAGGAGAGCGGGAGTGAGGCCCGGTGAAGTACATCGACGAGTTCAACGACCCGGACCTGGCGCGCCGGCTGCTGGACGAGATCCACGCCACGGTCACCCGGCCCTGGGCGCTGATGGAGGTCTGCGGCGGCCAGACCCACTCCATCATCCGCCACGGCATCGACCAACTCCTGCCGGACAAGGTCGAGTTGATCCACGGACCCGGCTGCCCGGTGTGCGTGACGCCCCTCGACGTCATCGACAAGGCCCTGGAGATCGCCGCCCGCCCCGGGGTGATCTTCTGTTCCTTCGGGGACATGCTGCGCGTGCCCGGCACCGACCGCGACCTGTTCCAGGTCAAGGGCCAGGGCGGTGACGTCCGCGTGGTGTACTCCCCGCTGGACGCGCTCGACCTCGCCCGCAAGCACCCGGACCGCCAGGTCGTGTTCTTCGCCATCGGCTTCGAGACGACCGCGCCCGCCAACGCCATGGCCGTCCACCAGGCCCGCCGCCTCGGCCTGGACAACTTCAGCCTGCTGGTCTCCCACGTCCGGGTCCCACCCGCGATCGAGGCCATCATGGCGGCCCCGGAATGCCGGGTGCAGGGCTTCCTCGCCGCGGGGCACGTGTGCAGCGTGATGGGGACGGCCGAGTACCCGGAGCTGGCCGACCGGCACCGGGTGCCGATCGTCGTGACCGGCTTCGAGCCGCTGGACATCCTCGAGGGCGTCCGCCGCGCCGTCCACCAGCTGGAGCGCGGCGAACACCGGGTGGAGAACGCCTACCCGCGCGCCGTACGGGAACGGGGCAACCCGGCCGCCCTGCGCATGCTGGAGGAGGTCTTCGAGGTCGTCGACCGCAACTGGCGCGGCATCGGCCGCATCCCCGAAAGCGGCTGGCGGCTGTCCGACGCCTACCGGGCCTACGACGCCGAGCACCGCTTCGACGTCGCCGGCATCCGCACCGAGGAACCCGCCGTGTGCCGCGCCGGCGAGGTGCTGCAGGGCCTGATCAAGCCCACCGAGTGCGAGGCGTTCGGCACGAGCTGCACCCCGCGCACGCCGCTCGGCGCCACCATGGTCTCCAGCGAGGGCGCCTGCGCCGCCTACTACCTGTACCGCCGCATGAACGCCCCGGCACCGCAGGGATCCCGCATGCCGCAGTCCCAGCAGGAGGAGATGAACCCCGTTGGCTGACCTTGCCACCGAACCTGCCGTCGACCCCGCGAACTGGACCTGTCCAGCGCCCCTGCGCGACCAGCCGGTCGTCGTCATGGGCCACGGCGGAGGCGGCGCCCTGTCCGCCGAACTGATCGAGCAGGTCTTCGCCCCCGCCTACGGCAACCCCACCCTGGCCGCCCTCACCGACTCGGCCGTCCTCGACCTGGGCGGGGCCCGGCTGGCCTTCTCCACGGACTCCTATGTCGTACGGCCGCTGTTCTTCCCCGGCGGCAGCCTCGGCGACCTCGCCGTCAACGGCACGGTGAACGACCTGGCGATGAGCGGCGCCCGGCCCGCCTACCTGTCCACCGCCTTCGTCCTGGAGGAGGGCGTGGAACTGGACGTCGTCCGCCGCGTCGCGCGGGCCATCGGCGCCGCGGCCGAGACGGCGGGGGTCACCGTCGCCACCGGCGACACCAAGGTGGTCGAGTCCGGACACGGCGACGGCGTCTACGTCACCACCGCGGGCGTGGGCCTCGTACCGGACGGCGTCGACATCCGCCCGCAGCGGGCCCGGCCGGGCGACGCCGTCATCGTCAGCGGGCCCATCGGGCTGCACGGCGTGGCGGTCATGAGCGTGCGCGAGGGCCTGGAGTTCGGCGTCGAGATCGTCTCCGACACCGCCCCCCTGGCGGACCTCGTGGCGGCCATGCTGGCGGTCACGACGGACCTCCACGTGCTGCGCGATCCGACCCGGGGCGGACTCGGTGCGTCCCTGAACGAGATCGCCCGCGCCTCCGGCACCGGCGTGCGGCTGCACGAGCGGGCCATCCCGGTCCCGGAGGAGGTCGCGAACGCCTGCGGCTTCCTCGGCCTGGACCCGCTGTACGTCGCCAACGAGGGCCGGCTCGTCGCGTTCGTGCCGCCGCGGGACGCCGAGGCGGTCCTGGCGGCGATGCGGGCGCACCCGCAGGGCCACGGGGCCTGCCTCATCGGGGAGTGCGTCGCCGACCACCCGGGCATGGTCGTCGTCGCCACCGGCCTCGGCGGCACCCGCGTGGTGGACCTGCCGCTCGGGGAGCAGCTGCCCAGGATCTGCTGAACGGGTGATGCGGCCCCGCCCTCGGGGCGGGGCCGCATCACCCCTCGATTCCCGTGATCTCCAACTCCCGGCCACTGCGCAGCTCCTGCGAGGGCCGGTCGCAGGACGGGCACCAGAAGAACGGCGGCATGCCGACCGCGAACTCCTCGGCACACCCGCCGCACCAGGCCCGCGCGGCCACCTCCTCGACGACCAGGTCCGCCCCGGCGAGCGCCGTGCCGTCGCGGGCCACCTCGAAGGCGAAGTGCAGCGCGTCCGGCACGACACCGGCCAGCTCACCGACGCGGACGGTCACCGCGGTCACACGGCCCGCCCCGTCCGCGCGGGCGATCTCCTCGGCCTGTTCCACGATCGCGGTCGCGATCGACAGCTCGTGCACGAGCGGCTCACGGGTACCGGCGCTTGGCGCGCAGCCCACCGGTCATCCGGTAGATGCGCACCTCGCGCAGGATGCCCGGGAGTTCCTTGACGAGCAGGGCGGCCACGACGCTGCCGACGAGCGCGCCCTGGGCCATGAGCAGCTGCCGTCCCGACATCTCCGCCCGCTTGGGCCTTCTGCGCATGCCAATGGTCATTGCTGTCATGTTCCGCTCTCTCATCCGGGCGAGATGTTCGGCATGCCCTTCACCAGGGCGTCATGCCGTTTCCAGTGGATACCGGTGGAACGGCGCGCATCGGAGGTGCCGTCCTTGTGGTGTCCGGTCTGATGCTTGTACGGGCCCTTGTTGCCCTGGTGAAGTCCCCGCACGTGGCTGGGCGTGTCGGGCTTCGCCTGGGGGCGGCCCACGCGGATGCTGCCCATGTCGGTTCTCCTTCCGGGTCTCACGACCGCTCGGTCAGCTCCTTGAAGAACTGTTCTACGGCCGGCCAGACCCGGCCGCCACCGGACAGGCCCTGCCACTCGCGGCGGACCAGCGCGATCATCCGGTAGCAGTCGTCGACCGGCACGATCCAGTGCGCGTCGAAGCCGCGCACGGTGTTCACCAGCAGCGCCTCCACGTCCGGTGCCAGCGACGCGAGCTGCGGGACCGTTTCGGCCAGCCGCCGCCAGGCGGCCGCGTCCACCTCCCAGCGCATGGCCCCGGCCGGGCTCGGGCCCTGCGCGGTGACCGTGCCGTCGGAGCGCGGGACGAAGAACACCAGGCCCACCGGGACGCCCAGCACCGCCGTGTCGACCGGCGGCAGCCGCAGCCGCCGCCGGGGCACCAGCCGGTAACGGCCCGCCGTGTCGTCGGCGAACAGCACCGAGCAGGGGCCGCACACACACCGCGGCTCGGCCGCCCCGGTGTCGTACAGGTGGGCGTGGTCCCCGGCCACGCGGGCCGCGCACAGCTCGCAGACCTCGGACCGGGCCGTCACCGCGCGGTCGGCCGCGGAGCGGATGACGCGGGCGAGCGCTCCGTCCACGGTCACCGCGCCTCCTGCGACGCGGCCCGGCGCTTGATCGTGGTCAGCGGTACGAACGCCGGTGCCGCCCGGCGCTCGCCCTGCACCGTCTCCACCCCGGTCAGCTCGGGGGCGACACCCAGCACGGCCGCCCGGACCGCCTCGGTGACGTCCGAGGAGCCCCCGCCGCACCCGGAGCCGCACCCGCCACCGGAGCTCAGCCGCACCCGCGCCACCTGCCCGTCGACCCCGGCCCACGCCAGGTCGCCGCCGCGCTCGCGGACCGCCGGCCGCAGCTTCTCCACCGCACGGGCGGCCCGGCGCTCCGGGGGTTCGGGGTGGATCCCGTGCAGGACCAGGAGATGCCCGGCCAGCTCGTCGTCGGCGAGCCGCTCGCGCAGTCGCTCGTCCGCGTGGTCCAGCACCCGGGCGAGCGCCTCGCCGTAGACCTCGGTCAGCAGCCGTACCGCCTCCAGGGCGGGGCCGGGCGTGGCCTCCAGCGCGGCCAGCACCTCGTCGAGACGGGCGAGCCGCGCCTCCACCGCCCGGTCCGCGAGCCGCACGGCGGGCTCAGCCATGGTTGGCCCCGTACGTCGGCGAGTGCACGGTGGTCAGGGTCCTGCCCTTGCCCATGTACATGTGGACGCCACAGGGCAGACAGGGGTCGAAGCTGCGGACGGTACGCATGATGTCGACGCCCTTGAAGTCGTCCGGGCCGTTCTCCTCGAAGATCGGCTGGCCCTGCACGGCGTCCTCGTAGGGGCCGGGCGTGCCGTAGATGTCACGCGGGCTGGCGTTCCACGGGGTCGGCGGGTACGGGTGGTAGTTGGCGATCTTGTGGTCCCTGATCACCAGGTGGTGGGAGAGGACACCGCGCACCGCCTCGTGGAAACCGCAGCCGATCGACTCGTCCGGCACCTCGAAGTTCTCGAACACCTTCGTGTCGCCGTTCTTGAGCATCCCCATCGCCTCCTCCAGGAACTGCAGGGCCATGGCGGCGGCGTAGGCGATGAAGTACGGCCGGGCACGGTCGCGTTCGAGGGTGTTGCTCCACTTCGGCGGGCGCCACTCCAGGGTCGTCTCGGGCAGCTTCTCACCCTTGGGCAGGGTGATGCGGACGCCGCCGCCGGTCGCCTTGACGTACGGCGTGTCGACCAGGCCGCTCAGCGCGGTCGACCACAGCCGGGCGAGCGGTCCGCCGCCGGTGTCCAGGGCGAGGTGGTCGCCGGTGTCCGGGTGGTACCAGCGCGGGCTCATCACCCAGCTGTAGTTGCCGTCGAAGTCCCGCTTCTGCGGCACCGGCACCGTGGTCTGGTTCCACGGGTGGCGCATGTCGACGGGGTTGCCGAGCGGGTCGTGCGTGACGAACGGGTCCTCGTTCACCCAGTCCTCGTAGAAGGAGCTGCCCAGCATGATGCGCAGCCCGAGGTTGATGTCGATCAGGTTGTTGGTGACCAGCTTGCCGTCCACGACGACACCCGGGGTGACGTACATGGCCCGGCCCCACTCGTTCATCGACGCGTAGCGGTAGTCGACGACGTCCGGGTTCTGGAAGGCGCCCCAGCAGCCCAGCAGGATGCGGCGCTTGCCGACCTCCTCGTAGCCCGGCAGGGCCTCGTAGAAGAAGTCGAACACGTCGTCGTTCATGGCCACCGCCTTCTTGATGAAGTCGATGACACGCATCAGGCGGCTGAGGTAGTCGGTGAAGGTGCTCGGCTGCGGCATCGTGCCGACGCCGCCCGGGTACAGCGTGGAGGGGTGCACATGCCGCCCCTCCATCAGGCAGAACATCTCCCGGGTGATCCGGCTGACCTTCAGCGCCTCCTTGTAGACCTCGCCCTCGAAGGGGTTGAAGGCCTTCATGATGTCGGCGATGGTGCGGTAGCCGTGCACGTCCCCGCGGGGCGCGTCGGTGCGCTCGGCGCGGGCCAGCAACCCGGGGTTGGTGGCCTTGACCATCGCCTCGCAGAAGTCCACGAAGACCAGGTTGTCCTGGAAGAGCGTGTGGTCGAAGATGTACTCCGCCGCCTCGCCGAGGTTGGTGATGTGCTCGGCCAGTTTCGGTGGTTTCACCCCGTAGGCCATCTGCTGGGCGTAGTTGGAGCAGGTGGTGTGGTTGTCGCCGCAGATGCCGCAGATCCGCGAGGTGATGAACCCGGCGTCACGGGGGTCCTTGCCCTTCATGAACACCGAATAGCCGCGGAACAGCGACGAGGTGCTGTGGCACTCCACGACTTCCTGGTTGGCGAAGTCGATCTTCGTGTAGATACCGAGGTTGCCGATGATCCGGGTGATCGGATCCCAGGACATGTCCACGATCTGGGCGGGTTTGCGTTCTGTCGGCCGCGATTCGGTGGTGGTCATCTGCGGTACTGCCCCTCGCTGTTCGGGTCGGGCGGTTCGTTGGCGGTTGGGTGGGAGGGCGGCGTCAGGCACGCCAGTGCGGGTCGTAACCGCTGGTGAGTTTGCGCTTGTTGTGGCGCCACTTGGGCTCGTGGTTCACCACGTCGTTGGTCAGCCCGCGCAGCCGCCGGACGACCGCGCCGTACGGCTTGACCAGCAGGGTCGACAGGGTGCCGCCGGGCGGCTCGTCCATGAACGGCATGAACGCGTCGGGGAAGCTGGGCATCGTGCAGCCGATGCAGATGCCGCCGACGTTCGGGCAGCCGCCGATCCCGGCCATCCAGCCGCGCTTGGGCACGTTGCAGTTGACGACCGGACCCCAGCAGCCCACCTTCACCTGGCACTTGGGGGAGTTGTAGTCCCTCGCGAAGTCGGCCTGCTCGTAGTACGCGGCCCGGTCGCAGCCCTCGTGCACGGTCTTCCCGAACAGCCACTGCGGACGCAGCATGTGGTCCAGCGGCGGCGGGGGAGCGGCACCGGCCGCGTGCTGGAGCACCCAGACGAGGGTCTCCATGAAGTTCTCCGGCTGGATGGGGCAGCCGGGCACGTTGACGACCGGCAGCCCCGAGCGTGCCTTGAACTCCCAGCCCAGGTAGTCGGCGAGGCCCATGCAGCCGGTCGGATTGCCCGCCATCGCGTGGATCCCGCCGAAGGTGGCGCACGTCCCGGCGGCCACCACCGCCCAGGCCTTGGGGGCGAGCTGGTCGATCCACCAGTTCAGGGTCTGGGGCTCACCGGTGTCCGGATCGTTGCCGAACGACGTCCAGTAGCCCTCCCCCTCGATGATGTTCTGGTTGGGGACCGAACCCTCGATCACGAGGATGAACGGCTCCAGTTCGCCGCGGGCCGCCGCCCGGTACGGGGCCAGGAAGTCCTCGCCGCCCAGGCTGGGCGAGAGGACCTTGTTGACGAGGTTCACCTTCGGCAGGCCCGGGATGAGGCCGAGCACCACGTCCTCGATGGACGGCTGGCCCGCGGCGGTCAGCGACACCGTGTCGCCGTCGCAGCTCATGCCCTCCGAGATCCAGAGGATGGTGATCTCGTCGAAGCCCTCCCGCGCCTCTGCCCGGCTGGGCTCGCCGCCAACTTCGGTGGTACCGCTCTGTGTGGTCATGTCTGCAACCTCCGTCGCAGCCGGTCTCGGAGTGGGTCGTGGGTTGTCGCGTGGCAGGCGCGGTGGCGCCGTTCGGGCATGTGCCGGTCGTGGGCCGGTGTCTCAGGGGCGCCCACCGGACCGTCGTTCCTCCGGCCGGTCGGCCGGCCCTGGTGGCCGCGGGGACCGCGGCCCGGGTGAGCCCGCCGGGCCCGAGGGCTCCAGCACGCCCGAGTGGCCGATCGGTTCCAGTTCGTCGGGCCGGAAGTAGTGGAAACGGCCGTACCAGCCGTGCAGTTCGGCGGCCGGGTCGTCGTCGACCGTGACCGCCAGTTGGACACTGCCGTCCACGTCGTGGAAGACCGCGGCGACCCGCGCCGTCCGCCCGTCCAGGAACATGTCCTGCGCGTCGGCGCCCCGGCCGCGCGGGCGCAGCCGCACCCGGCTGCCGCCGCCGACGGACACCCCGTCGACGAGCACCGTGTCGGTCGCCGGGGACAGCCCGTCGTCGCCGCCCTCCTGCCACCAGGCGGGCCGTTCGGCGGGCGGCGGCACCGGCGTCAGGGAGCGGATCGCGCCGTGCAGGCGCTCGAAGACCTCCCGGGGCATGGTGTCGACCCGGTCGAGGATCCGTGCGGCGCGCGGATCGGTGGCCCGTGCCTCGGCCTTCTCCTCGTCGGTCAGCAGCATGGTCCGCAGCGTGAGGATCTCGTCGATCTCCGCGGCGTCGTGCAGATCGCCGGGACTCTCCGGCGCCACCTGGGGATGGTCGGGGAGGATGATCGGGGCGGAGAGCACGACGCCGGCGGTTCCCGGCCGCGCGGGAGGGCCGCCGAGAACCGGAAACGTGAAGGCGTTGCGGCACTGCCGCGCCTGCTCCGCGAGGTCCTCGGGCGGATCGATCAGGGACACGAACTCCACACCGTCCCCGCCCAGGAGGGTGTGCGTGGCGATCATCGCCTGCCCCAGTGCCTCATGGCGAGGGGCCCGGAGATCCGGTGCCTCGCCGGTGTTCTCGGTGCGTACGCGCAGCCGGTACAGCTCCGGCGCGAGCGGTTCGGCCACCACCGTCGTCGCGGCCCGCACCTCCCGGCGCCGCCGTACCGTCCGCCCCGCACCGCCCGGCAGCGGCTCGGACTGCGCGCCGCCGGGCGCGCCCACCAGGGCGGTACGACCGCCGCGCAGCAGCTCCGCGAGCGGCAGCACCAGCTCCGATTCGTGCGGTACGGCCTCCTCGAACGACAGATGCGCGGCGCCGTCGGCCGTCCGCAACGACTCCACCGGGCGGTGCCGTCCGTCCGCGCCGGCCTCCTCGACGCGTTTGTCCTGCATCTGCAGATACCGCACCCGGATCCGGACGACCGCGTCGGCACTCGGTGCCCGCAACAGGCACTCGGTCTGCTGGTACCACGAGTCCGCGGAGCCGGAGATCCCCGGCGCGACCGGCCCGTCCCGCTCCACCCAGGTGCGCGGCAGCAGCACCCCGAACTGCCAGCGGACCCGGTTCTTCGGCGAGGACCGGCGGTAGGGGTAGAGCAGGTACCCCTCGTACAGCACGGCGTCGGCGACGGCCCCGACCTGCTCGAAGGCACCGCACGACACGCCGCCGTCCTCGCCGTCCACCAGGGCGGCGAGCGCCGCGCCGTCCTCGCCGGTTCCGACCGACATGCCGCCTCCTCATCACGGGTCCGTTCGCCCATGCCTTCCACCACGGTCACACCCGTCACCGCCGCTCGCCCCTCCGGCGCACTGCCGTTGCGCCGAGCAGGGGACAGCGGCACGCTCCGGAGGGTTTCGCGCGCCGCGGCGGCTCCCGATGCCTCGCACGCCGCCCGGAGCCGCCTTCCCCGCCGCCCCGCGCGCCGGGAGCATGGGCCGGGTCGGCCCACGCGACCGAGGGAGAGGAACCCGACATGTTCGACGCCCTGAAGAACCTCAAGGACAAGGCCGAGGACATCGCCGAGGCACACGGTGACAAGATCGCCGAAGGTCTGGAGAAGGCCGGCGACCTCATCGACGACAAGACCGGCGGCAAGCACAGCGACACCATCGACACCGCCGTCGACAAGGCGCAGGACCTCGTCGAGAAGCTGGGCGAGAACGGCGCCGAGCACTGATCGCCGGGCCCGGGCCGGCCGTCCGGGCCGTCCCTCAGGCAGGTCGTGCGAGATCCAGGCAGCAGCGGACGAAGTCCCGTACGACCGGATCGCGGTCGTCGGACGGCGCCCAGGCCACGCCCACCCGCGTCGGGCTCACTCCCGTGACCGGGATGTAGACCACGCCGGGGCGGGAGTAGAACCGCGCCGCGGACTCGGGGGCGAGGGCGATGCCGTACCCGTTGGCGATGGCGCTCAGCCAGTCGTCGGGCTGTTCGGTGACCGCGCCGACGCGTACCGGGCGGCCCTCGCGCTCGTCGGCGGCCAGCCAGTGGTCGCGCCACGCGCCGGTCTCCTCGGGCGCGGCGACGAACGGCTCGTCCCACAGCTCGCGGAAGGCGATCCCGGCGCGCCCGGCGAGCGGATGCCCGCTCGGCAGCGCCACCCACCGTGCCTCGCTGAACAGCACCTCGACCCGCAGCGCGGCCTGACCCGGGAAGGGCAGGCGCAGCAGTGCCGCGTCCACCTCGCCGTCGGCCAGCCCCGCACTCGGGTTCGACCAGGCCGCCTGCCGCAGTTCGGCACGCCACCCGGGGCACCGCCGGGCGAACTCCGCGACGATCTCCCGGGTCGCCTCGTTGGCCGCGCTCGCGAGGAACCCCACCCGCAGGACCCGCGCGGCCCGCCGGCCGGTGGCCTTGGTGGCGTGCAGGGCGTCGTCCCAGGCGGCGAGCACTCCCGGGGCCCGGCGGGCGAGTTCCCGGCCGGCGTCCGTGAGCGCCATGCCGGTGCGTGAGCGGTCGAAGAGCCGTACCCCGAGCCGGGTCTCCAGCTGCCGGATCTGCTTGGTCAGGGCGGGCTGGGACACGAACACACGCTCGGCGGCGCGGGTGAGGCTGCCGTCCTCGGCGACGGCGAGGAAGGACCGCAGCAGCCGGGTGTCGACATCCATTCCGACAGGTTATAGGCGCTGGTATTGGACGTCACGCCGACCTTCCGAGGAGGGTGGAGACACCCCCTGGGACCAGTTCGGGCGCGCCCGCCGGGCCGCCCTCCTCTCGGAAGGTCTGCTGTCGTGGAACTCGCCTATGTGACCGTCACCTGCGCCGCCGTCCTGGCCAACGCCGGCATCGCGGCGGCCGACCTCGCGAAGGCGCCGTTCGTGCGCGCCAACTCCGCCGAGGTCGGGGTGGCCCCCGTCTGGCTTCCCTCGCTGGCCCTGCTGAAGGCCGCCGGAGCGGCCGGGCTGCTCCTGGGGCTGCTGGGCGTACGCCCCCTGGGGATCGCGGCTGGCGCAGGCCTGGTGCTGTTCTACCTCGGGGCGATGACCGCCCATGTGCGCGCGCGGGTGTTCCACAACATCGCGTTCCCGGGCTTCTTCCTCGCGCTGGCGGCCGGCGCCCTCGCCCTGGCGGCGACGCGCTGACCAGCGCGGGACGCGGTTCACCTGACCCGGGCACCTCTCACGGCAGGCGCTCCAGGGCGACCAGGGCCGCGTCGTCGTCGAGGTCGCCGTGCACGTGGTGCAGGAGCTCGCGGCGCAGGGCGGCCACCATCACTTCCAGTGGCCGGTCGGCGTGCGCCCGCACACGGGCGGCCAGGTCGTGGAAGCGGCCCCGGCGGTCGCGGCCCTCGATGAACCCGTCGGTGTACAGCACCAGGCGGTCGCCCGGCACGAACGGCACGGTCCGGGCGGCCGGTTCCGCCTCCAGCAGATCGCCCAGGCCGAGCGGCGCGCCGGGCCGGTCGGGCTCGTACGGTCTCACCGCGCCCGCGTGGACGACGTACGGCTCGGGGTGACCGCAGTGCACGATGCGGGCCACGTGCTCGTCGGGCGGGAACTCCACCAGGAGAGCCGTCGCGAACCGTTCCGTGAACAGCGCGCCCGTGTCACCTCCGCCGGGGCCGTCCGTGTCCGACGCGCCGTCCAGCGCGGCGATGTGCCGGCGGGCCCGTTCGTCCAGTTGCTCCGCCACCCGGGTCAACGACGGTTCACCGTAGGCCAGTTCCCGGAACGCCCCGAGCAGGGTCGCCGAGGCGCCGACGGCCTCCAGCCCCTTGCCCCGTACGTCGCCGATCACGATCCGCGTGCCGTACGGAGTGTGTAGCGCCTCGTAGAAGTCGCCGCCGATCCGCGCCTCCGACTCGGCCGGCAGATACACACCGCTCAGGGTGAGCGAGTCGAGCCGGTGGGGGAGGGGGTGCATCAGGGCGCGCTGCGCGGTCTCGGCGACGGAACGGATCTGACGGAGCTGCCGTTCCCGGCGCTGCCGCAGGGAGCACGCCGTCAGCGAGGCGAGTCCGACCACGAACAGGCTGCCGAGGGTGACGTCGGAGTCCGGGTGTCCGCAGCTGCCGGCGTCCCACTGGAGCAGCCCGGTGATCACGAGCACGGCGCACGCGAGCACCGCCGTCACACGCCAGGGAAGCAGGGCGGCGGCCAGCACCGGGACGGCGGCCATCACCGGGGAGACGTGCAGCCAGTCCGGGGTGACCAGGTCGGTGAGCGCGACGACCACCATGAGCAGGACGGGGGCCGGGGCCAGGAGCGCGCGGGAGCCGGGGCGGCGGCACCAGCGCGCCGGAGACCGTCGCGCGGGTCTGCGGCGCGCGGGTGCGGCCGCCTGCTCGGTGGTCGGGTCCTGGAGGTCGGTGGTGGGAGAGGTCATCGTCGCGGTGAGGGCCGTAGCGGGTCGAGGAGCCGGTGGGCTCGTGCGGGAGGGGCGGGCGCGGGCGCCGACAGACAGGTCAGGGCCGACTCCAGGGGGTGCAGGAGACGCTGGTCCGCGGCTGCCGTGTCCGGGGGTTCACAGCCGGGGGCGCCGAGCCGGGCGAGTGCCTGGCGGGCGGCGGGCAGGGCGGGGTGCGGCCGGCCGCCGCGGCAGGAGTAGGCGCACAGGGCGGTCGTCCGCAGCAGGCGGGCGTACGGCTGTGCGAACGCGGAGGCGGGGCGGCTGTCCTCGGGCGCGCCGGGGTGGGCGTCGAGCAGCCGGCCCGTCGCGGTCACCTGCCCGGCGACGTCGGTCAGTGTGCGCAGGACCCGGTGGTCCAGGTGCCAGCGGCGGCGCCGGGCGGTCGGCCGGACGTTCCAGCGCAGGCTTTCGTGCGCCTCGTCCACGGCGGTCCGCGCCCGGTTCAGTGCCGTGCCGAGGTCGTCCTCCCAGGCCGCCCCGAGTCTGTTGCGCGGCCGCTCGTGCCGTACGACCGCGTCGGCCAGGCCGTCCAGGTGCCGGGCGATCAGCAGCCGCAGATCCTCCAGCGCCCGTTCGGCGGACCGCACGCGCACGGCGGGGAACAGCAGCACGCTGCACGCCAGCCCGAAGCCGATGCCGAGCACGATCTCCGCCAGGTGGGCTCCCAGTTCACCGGGGTGGCGTCCTCGGACCAGGGCGAAGGTGATGAGGGCGGTCGTCGGGACGTGCAGGCCGTGGTGACCGAGGAAGCCGTGCCGGGCCAGCAGCACGGAGGTGAAGACCACGAGGGCCAGGCCCGCCATGCCCGGCTCGGCGTACAGGGCGCCGGGTACGGCGACCAGGACACCGAGCAGGCATCCGGCGGCGTAGCGGGCGGCGGCGGAGACCGTGGCCACGACCGTCGTCTCGACGATGAGCAGCGCGGCGACGGCGCCCGCGTAAGGGTCGGAGAGGTGCAGCAGCATCGCGCAGGTCTGCCAGGTCAGACCGGCCGCCACCGTGGCGCGCGCGGCCTCGGCGCCGCCGGCCTGTCCGATCCGTGCCATGAGAGTGGGCAACCGTGCGCGCATGCCTCGTGCCTCCCCTTCCCGTGTCCGGTCCGACAAGGCCGCCCAGGATAATCGGACAAATAGGGCATGAGGCAAATAAGGAACATGTAAGGATGGTCGTGGCCCGCCTTGTGCATGGCCCGTTCAAGTCTCAACAACCGGGCCTGTGTTCGCGTGCGCTCACCTCCGCCGGGAGGCGGGCTGCCGCCCCGGGTACGTCGCCGAAGGCGAAGCCCGCGGCACGGCCGTAGCCCGCGGCCGCCAAGGGCCGCTCACCAGCGTGCCCGTCCCGGAGCCGTGCAGGCCGGCGGGGGTGTGGACGGTCTGCGTGCGGATGCACGGGCAGGGCCCGGGTGGCGTCGATGAGCTCGGTGAGCAGCGGAAAGCGCGGCCCGTGCGCGCGGGCGCCCAGCGGGCCGTTCGCTGCTTCGCCGTCCGCCGGCGCGGGCTCCGCCCGGTGAGCGGCCCCCCGGTGACCGCGGCGCCCTCGCCGCCGACATCGCTCAGCTCCCACGTCTCGGCGACCGGACCCGCCCGGCAGACCCGTGCGCGGCCCAGTCGCTCGGCCAGGTCCCAGCCGCTCGGCCAGGGCCCGCCCGCCGAAGACGTGCTGCTCGACCGGAGCGGTGGGACCCGGCGGATACCGGGTCACCGGCTCCGGCCTCTCAGCCGGCCGGGTTGTCGACGCGTATGCGCACCTGCTCCTCCAGGCGCCTGAGGCTGCCGTCGAGCGCGTCGTACACCGCCTGCTCGCCGGGGTCGTGACCGTCGTCGAAGAACGACAGGTGCACCGTCACCTCGCTGGCCCCGCTGCCGATCCCGGCCACCTGCAGCCATCCGGCGTAGCTGCCCTGTTCCCGGGTGCCCCACTCCAGCCGCATCTGGTCGGGCTCGGCTCGCAGCAGCGCGGGCATGTCCTCGCCGGAGGTGTCCTCGTGCACGGTCACGGCGGGCGGGTCCTCGGCGTCCACGTGCAGGGCGTCCGGGAGCCACGCGTCGAGCTGGCCGAGGTTGGCCGCCTGGTCGAAGACCTGCTCGGGCTGTGCGGGCATCGTGCGGGACCGTTCGTACTCGCCCATGGTGTCACCGCCCCTCCAGTCGGAAGTCGTACCCCCACCGCGTGCCCTTTCCGGCGCGACCGAAAAGCCCGGCACGGCCGTCCCCGCGGCCCGAGCCGCCTGCGCCTCCAACTTGTCTGGTCAAGTTTGGCCGTGGTTCTTCCACTCGACAGCGGCGTCCCGTACTTATGTCCCGTTCGTTGCGCACAGTCAGGCCGTGCGGACATCACCCCTCACGGCATCCTCACCCACAGGACGAGGTACCACGTATGCGACTGCGCTGGAGATCCCTCGGCGGGCTCCTGGCCCTCCTCGGCGCTCTGGTCGTCACCGCTCCCGCCCCCGCCCGGGCGGCCGGGAGCAGCGGCAACCTGGTCGTCAACGGCGATGCGGAGAGCGGCGGTTACTGCACCCAGGACTGGGCGGCGGCCACCACGGTCCCGGGCTGGACCACCCAGGCCGGCGGACCCGACGTCATGTGTCACAGCGTCGCCTCCTTCGGGCTGCCGAGCGACGGCGGGACACCGGGCAAGGCGTTCTTCGGACCCGGCAACTTCGGCGACGGTTCCATGAGCCAGACCGTCGACGTCTCCTCGGCCGCCGCCGCCATCGACGGCGGCGGTGTGCACTACGACCTGTCCGGCTGGCTCGGCGGCTGGACCACCCACAGCGGATACGCCGCCGTGAGCCTGCACTTCCACGACGCCGGTGGCCGCCCGGTCGGCGCCACCGCCAAGCTGCCCACCGTGTCCGCGAGCGACCGGGGCCTGGCCACCAAGTTCCTCTCGCGCAGCACCACCGGCGCGGTTCCGGCCGGCACCCGGTCCATCCAGGTCGAGGTGCAGTTCCTGTCGACGAGCAGCGAGACCGGCTACCTCGACAACCTCTCCCTCACCCTGGACACCCCGGTCACCGCGCCGGCCCCGCTCGCGCCGCCCGTCTCCAAGGTCCCCGGCTACGATCACGTGTTCATGGTCATGATGGAGAACACGGACTACTCCGAGGTCATGAACGACCCGGCGGACACGCCGTACATGCACAGCCTCATGACCCAGGGCGCCACGCTCACCGACTTCCACGGCGTCTACCACCCCAGCGACGAGAACTACCTCGCCGTCGCCGGCGGCGACACCTACGCCAAGGGCGCCACCTACTTCCCCGACATCAACTCCCCGCAGCGCAACCTCGGCGACACCATCGAGGCGGCCGGCAAGACCTGGAAGGCCTACGAGCAGGGCATGGGGACCCCCTGCAACACCAAGAACAACAACGACAGTTACTACGAGCCCGACGACGCGCCGTTCATCAACTACACCGACATCAGCGGTGACGCCACGCGCTGCGCGGCCCACCTGTTCGACACCACCCAGCTGACCACCGACCTGAAGTCCGCCGCCACCACACCCGCCTTCTCCTGGATCGCCGCCGACGACTACTACGACGGCGAGGCCTCCGGCAACGGCAACGCCACCAGCCTGAAGACCCAGGACGGCTGGCTGAAGCAGACCCTCGCCCCGGTCCTCGCCTCCCCGGCCTGGACCCAGCAGCGCTCGCTCCTCGTGCTCACCTGGGACGAGAGCGCGAACGAGGGCTACAACCACATCGTCACCACCCTGGTCGGCTCCCAGGGCACCGTCCCGGCCGGCACCAGCAGCCCGCTGCACTACGACCACTACGGCATCGGCCGCACCATCGAGGCCGCCCTCGGGCTGCCCGGCCTCACGGCCAACGACACCTACGCCACACCGCTCAACGCAGCGTTCGCACCGTCCGGCGCGAACACACCGACCCTCACCGGCGACCTGAACGCGGTCGCGGGCGGCGGCAACGTCACCTTCCGCTACTCGGTTCCGTCGGCGGCCCAGGTGAGCGCCAAGAACTGGATCGGTATCTACCCGGCGGGCGCCACACCGGGCAAGCAGTCCTCGCTCACCTGGTCCTACGCCCCGAACGCCAGCGGTGCCCTGACCTTCCCGACCGGCAAACTGAGCGGAGCGGGCACGTACGACGTGTACTACCTCGCCAACGACGGCTACTCGGTCCTGGCCGGACCGTTCTCCCTGACCGTCGGCTGACCGGCCACGACGGAAGCGGGCCCACGCGCAGCCCCGCGACGGAGCGGCCCACGGGGTGAGCCTCACCCCGGCACGGCCGCTCCCCACCGGCTGTCGCCACGCGGCGAGCGCGCGGGCCCGGTGGCCGTACGCGAAGGCCTCGCCGAGCGGTCCACCCCGTCCGACGGCCGCACCGGCGAGGGTGCCGCAGGCGTGTCGCGGGAACCGGCAAGGGGTTCGGACCACCGGGATCGGCCCCCTGTGAGGGGCCGGTCCCGGCCGGTCCCGGCCCCGGTCCCGGCCCCGTCAGTCGTCGGCGCCGGCCCGTGGCCGGGGTGGCCTCACGTCCGCCGTGTCCGCGGCGAGCCCGGCACGATGGGCGAACAGGGCGGCCTGCACCCGGTTCTCGAGGCCCAGCCGGGTCAGGATGCGGTTGACCCGGCTCTTGACGGTCGCCTCGCTGAGCCCGAGGTCCGCGGCGATCCGGGCGTTGGACAGTCCCCGCGCGACCAGCACGAGGACCTGGGTCTCGCGCTCGGTGAGCATGCCGGCCTCCGGTGCCGGTGCTGGGGCGAGGAGGGCGGGCGGCAGCGCGGTGACGGTGTCGATCAGTCGCCGGGTGACGCTCGGGGCGAGCACGGACTCGCCGTCGGCCGCGGCACGGAGCGCCTCGGCCAGCTGGTCGGGCCGGCTGTTCTTCAGCAGGAAGCCGACCGCCCCGGCGCGCAGCGCGGCGTGGACGTACTCGTCCAGGTCGAAGGTGGTCAGCACCAGCACCCGCGGCACCGGCCCCGGGCCGGACCAGTCCTGGACGATCCGCCGGGTCGCCTCGACGCCGGTCGTACCCGGCATCCGTACGTCCATCAGCACCACGTCCGGCCGCAGTGCCTCGGCCCGGGCGACGGCCTGGTCGCCGTCGGCCGCCTCCCCGACCACCGACAGGCCCTCCCGGCGGTCGATGACGAGACGCAGCGCGGTCCGCACGATCTCCTGGTCGTCCACGACGAGCACGCGCACGGTCATCCGTCCCCCCGAGCCGATTCCGGTCCCTGCGCGGTCAGGACGGCGTGCAGCCGCCAGCCGCCGTCCGGGCCCGGCCCGGCGTGCAGTTCGCCGTCGAAGGCCGCCACCCGCTCCCGCATCCCGACGAGCCCCCGTCCGGCTCCGGGCACCGGCCGGTGGCCCGGGGCCGGAGCGTCGTTGTCCACCTCGATCGTCAGGCGCGCCGCGTCGCCGCGTACGGCGATCCGCACGCCGACCGGACCGGCGTGCTTGACCGCGTTGGTCAGTGCCTCCTGGACGACGCGGTAGGCCGAGACCTGCATCCCGGCCGGCAGCGCGTTCCCGACGGGTGTCTCGGCGACGCAGGTGACCCGGCAGCCCGCGGAGGTCGCGACACCGACGAGCAGGTCGAGGTGGTCCAGGGACGGCTCGGGTACGAGGTCGCGTTCGTCGAAGGACAGCAGCCCGAGCAGCCGCCGCATCTCGGTGAGCGCCGTGTCCGCGGTCCGCGCGATGAGGGCGACACCGTGCGCGGCCTCGCCCGGATCGGGCGGACGGGAGGTCAGCACGCCCTCGGCGGCGCGTGCCTGGAGGGCGATCGCGCTGACGTGGTGGGCGACGACATCGTGCAGGTCGCGGGCGATGCGGGCCCGCTCGGTGAGCACGGCCTGCCGGGCGTTGAGCTCCCGTTCGGCCGCGAGCCGCCGGTTGAGCGCGCGCAGGCGTCGTGCGTCGGTGTCGATCCTGCGCCGTCCGTACCCCAGCAGCCAGGCCAGGGCGAAGAAGAACACGAACGTCGTGACGCTGATGGGCTCCAGGGAGCCGGGACGGGGCGGCTGCCAGTGTCCGGTCAGGGCATCCGTGACGGCGGCGGTGACGAGGACGGACAGGGTGAGCGGCACGCTCGCCGTGGCCGGTGCGTGCCGCGCCACGGCGTAGACGCCGATCATCACGAGGAACGGCCCGGGGATCTTCCCGGGGATCGGGCCGAGCGCCTGGAACAGGACGTACAGCACGGTCATCGCGAGGAGGGTGGTCCGTGGGCGTGTCCGCCGCCACAGCAGCGGCACGGTCTGCGCGCCCCACAGCGCCACCCCCCACCCAGGGGGGCGCGGTGTCCGGTCCAGCACCGTGCACATGTCGAGCACGGTGAGGCCGCCGGCCCACAGCGCGTCCGTCAGACGCGGCCGGTCGGCGAGCCGGCGCTGCGCGGCTCGGGGCAGGGTGTTCACCTGGGTGGTCATCTCGGTCCGTCAGGCTAGACGAGACGGAGTGCGGGCCGGATCCACCGTGGGGCGCGCATCGAAAGATGCGTCAGCGCGCCGAGGATCGGCGCCCGGACCGACGCGCGGCCGGGGCGGCCCGCCCTAGCGTCCCGACCATGACGAACACAGCCGCACCGGCACCGTCCCACCCGACGGACCCCAGGCTAGAGCCGCCCTCGCCTCCGGCCCGCACCCCCCGGCACACCTGGCCCCTCCTGCTGCTCGGCACCGCGGCGATGCTCTTCGCGGTCGGCGGCCGGTGGGACATCGCGGCCGCCGCCTGGATCTTCCCCGTCCTGCTCCTGCGCTTCACGCGGCTGAGCCGCGCCTGGTCCGGAGCGCTGTGGATCTGGCTGGCGCACCTCGGGGCCGTCGTCTTCTGGGTCCAGGAGTCGGCGATCGGCTTCAACGCCGTGGTGCTCGCCGGGGCCCTCGCCCTGGCCGCCCTGCAGACGCTGCCCTTCCTGGCCGACAGACTGCTGGCGGCCAGGCTGCGACCGGCGCCGGCCGCCCTGGTCTTCCCGGCCGCTGTCGCCGCCGCCGAGTTCCTGATCAGCCTGCTGTCCCCGTTCGGCATGGCCTACGGCTCCCTGGCCGTCACCCAGCACGCGGAGCTGCCCCTCCTCCAGGTCGTCTCGGTCACCGGCCCCTGGGGCGTCGGCTTTCTCATCGGTTGGGTCGCGAGCACGGTCAACCGCGTCTGGGACCGTGGGGGCCGTCCCTTCTGGCGCGGCGGCCTCGTCTGCACCGCCGTCCTGCTGAGTGTCCTGCTGGCCGGCGGCGCCCGGCTCGCCTTCTTCCCGTCCCAGGGCCCGACCGTACGGATCGCCGGGGTCAGCCCGTCCCGCACCGTGACCGAACGGCTGCAGGCCACCCTCGCCCGGTTCGCCGACGGCCGCGGTGGCGTCGCCGCGGCCCCCGCTGCGGCGGTGCGGCCGGCGATGACCGCGGTCGAGAACGACCTGCTGGCCGCGACCCGGCGCGAGGCCGCCGCGGGCGCGAAGATCGTGATCTGGCCCGAGGAAGCCGTCAGGACCCAGGAGTCGCAGGAGCCGGCCGCCATCGCCGCCGCTCGGGCCGAAGCCCGCCGCTCGCGCATCTACCTGGAGATCGGGGTGCGCGTCCACAGCACCACCGGCCCCGCCTACGGCCGCAACGAAGCGCTCCTCATCGACCCGCACGGCACGGTCCTCTGGACCTACCAGAAGGCCCACCCCATCTCCGGTTCGGAGCGGTACGCGCCCGGCGACGGCAAGGTGCCGGTCGTCCGCACCCCGTACGGCCGGCTCGCCAACGTCATCTGCCACGACGCCAACTTCCCGGACCTGATGCGTACCCGGGCCGACATCATGCTCGTGCCCTCGCACGACTGGAAGGAGTACGGCCGCGCCCACACCGACAAGACGGCCCTGGCCGCCGTCGAGGGCGGCTACTCGCTGATCCGCCAGGACGCGGAGGGCGTCTCGGCCGCCTACGACGACGAGGGCCACGTCCTCGCCACCACCGACTACTTCACGACCGGCCGCCAGACCACGGTCGCCTACGTGCCCGTGCGAGGCGTCACCACGGTCTACGACCGCGTCGGCGACACCTTCGCCTGGCTCTGTCTGGCCGCCCTGGCGGCGCTCACCGGAACCGCCCTCGTCCGCCCGCGCCGCCCGGTGGACCGGTGAGGACGGGGCGGGCTCACGCGACGGCCCGGCGGGCCGTCCGCTCCACCAGGGAGATCCCGTCACTCATCGAGGCACTGCCGTTCGACAGGACCGCGACGAGACAGCGGTGCCCCTTCACGGTGACCTGGCCGACGCTGTTGACGTCCCACAGCCCTGTGGTGTTCCGCTGCAGCCAGCCGTTCTTCAGTGCCCGGGGGAAGCCGGAGCCGCCGGCCGCGGAGACCCCCCAGGCCTGTTCGGGGGCGACGTGACCCATGAGGGTACGGATGTACGCCTGGGACTGCGTGGTCAGCCCGCCGGAACCGGACTTGGCCGGCGTACCGCCGTCGAACACGGCCCTGAGCAGCCGTATCTGGTCGCTCGCGGTCGTCCGTGTCAGCCCCCACTTGGCGCCGGGCCCGCCCGTGGTCGCGGTCAGCCCCAGCCGCTTGTTGGCGGCGGCCAGCCCGGGGGCCTGGCCGATCTGCCGCCAGAGCGCGTTGGCTGCGGTGTTGTCGCTGCGCTCGATCATCGGCTCGGCGCGTCCGCGTTCGTCGGCGGTGAGTCGCCGTCCCGCGTCCTGGGCCCGCAGGAGCAGTGCCGCGAGGATGTCGACCTTGACGATGCTGGCGGTGTCGTACGCGCTGTCCTGCCCGTGCACCACCGGGGTGCGGCCGGTGCCGTCCAGGTCGAGCACCGCGGCCGTGGCGTGCGGGGACGCGACCGGAGCGGAGGCGGCCGCGGCCGGTGCCGGGTGCAGGGCGCCGGCCGAGAGGAGGGCCCCGGCCGAGGCCAGGAGAACGCCGGTCCGTGCGCGTGCGGAGGTGGGGGAGGGGCGAGACGGCATGGCCCCGAACGTAAACAAAACGTGCACCGGGCGAAGTGGCAGCCGTCACCTTCCCACCCGTTGGCGGCGAATTGTGAGAAGCGCCACCGACGCCGCCCGCGCCACCGACGCCACCAATGGGACGCATTGCCGCGCACGAGCCGGTCATGCGGCGGCGTGTACGCGCGGCCGGACCGCGTCTCTCGCTTATCGTCGGCCAGACACCGACATCCGGAGTGATAATGGAAAAATCGGATGAATTGGTTGATGTGGTCGACGGCGTGGCGGTCGTCCCCGTCGGCTCGCCGCCCGTACGCCGCATCCGGCCGTGGCCACGCGGCGCCGTCCTCACGATCACGGCCGGCGCCGCGGCCGTGCTCCTCCTCGCCGGCACCCAATGGCTGAACCAGCCCGCCGTCCAGGCCTGGCGCACCGTCTGCCTGGCCATCACCGTCCAGGCCCTGCCCTTCCTCCTGCTCGGCACCGCCCTGTCCGGTGCCATCAACGCGTTCGTGCCGGCCGGCCTGTTCACCAAGGTCCTGCCGAAGCGGCCCGCTCTCGCCGTGCCGGTCGCCGGCGTCGCGGGCGCGGTGCTGCCGGGATGCGAATGTGCCTCCGTACCCGTCGCCCACAGCCTGATCCGGCGCGGTGTCACCCCGGCCGCCGCCTTCGCCTTCCTGCTCTCCGCGCCCGCTGTCAACCCCGTCGTGCTGACCGCCACCGCCGTCGCCTTCCCGGGCCACCCCGCGATGGTCGCCGCCCGGCTGTTCGCCTCCCTCGCCGCCGCGGCCGTGATGGGCTGGCTGTGGCTCTGGCTGGGCAAGGAGGAGTGGCTGCGGCCGGTCCTGCGGCACCGGCACACCGGCCACGAGCACGGCCGCAGCCGGTGGAACGAGTTCCGGCTCGGATTCCAGTACGACTTCCTGCACGCCGGCGGCTTCCTCGTCCTCGGTGCCATGGCCGCCGCCACCTTCAACGTCGCCGTGCCGCGTTCCGTCCTCGACGCCTTCTCCGGCTCGCCCTGGCTCTCGGTGCTCTTCCTGGCCGGGCTCGCCGTGCTGCTGGCGGTCTGCTCGGAGGCCGACGCGTTCGTCGCCGCCTCCCTCACCGGGTTCTCCCCGACCGCGCGGCTCGCGTTCATGGTGGTCGGCCCCATGGTCGACCTGAAGCTGATCGCCCTTCAGGCGGGCACCTTCGGGCGGGCCTTCGCCTGGCGGTTCTCGACGGCCACCACCGTCGTGGCGGTCGCCTCGAGCGCCCTGATCGGAGGCGCGCTGCTGTGAAACGCCCCGTCCAGTCCCTGCTCCTGACGCTGACCGGCACCGGCCTGCTGCACACCGCCCTCTTCACCGACATCTACCTGCGCTACGTCAAGGCCGGTCTGCGCCCGCTGCTGATCGTCTCCGGTGCCGTCCTCCTCCTGCTCGGCCTGGCCGCGGCGGCCGTACGGGACCAACCCCGGCACCCCGCCCACGACGGCCACGAGCACGGCCACGACCACGCCGGCACCCCGCGCATCGCCTGGCTGCTCTTCCTCCCGGCGGTCAGCCTGCTGTTCTACGCGCCGCCCGCCCTGGGCGCCTACACCGCGGCCCGCTCCAGCACCAAGCCCGTCGCGGTGCAGAAGGGGTTCGCCGCGCTGCCCGCGACCTCACCGCTGCCCCTGACCCTCACCGACTTCACCAAACGCGTCCAACAGGACCGCAGCCGCGCGATCCGGAGCCGGACCGTCCAGCTCACGGGCTTCGTCACCCCCGCCGAGGACGACGACGGCTTCTACCTGACCCGCATCATCTTCACCTGCTGCGCGGCGGACTCGCAGACCGTCAAGGTCCGCGTGTACGGCACCGATGCGCCGCCCGCGAACACCTGGCTGGCGGTGACCGGCACCTGGCACCCCCGGGGCACCCTCGGCACGAGGACCGCGCAGCCGGCCCTCGACGTCAGGGACACCCGCCCCATCGCCCAGCCGGTGAACGCCTTCACCGACGACCTGCCGCTCACGCCGTCCTAGCCGTCGTACCGGAACGCCCCCGGCGGCCGGGAGGCCGGAGGGTGTTCAGTGCCCGGGGCCCCGCGCCGAGCAGGCTGTGGCCGCCGCGTCGGTGAGCAGCACGCCCGTGACCAGGCAGGGGCGGATGCGCACGGCGTGGTCCACGCCCTCCTGCGGCGACCAGGGGGCGAGTCGCGTCCGGATCCGGGCCAGGTCCGCCGGGTCCGTGACGAGCCGGGCGTAGCCCGTGACCACCACGCTCCAGCCGAGGTGGGTGTCCGGGTCGAGCGCGTCGGCCTCGTAGGCGACCACCACGCCCTGGCCGCCGCCCTGCCCCGGGTGCGCGGTCAGCGCCGCACCCTCGTGGGTACGGATGACGATGTCGCCGTCGTCCAGGACGTGGTTGACCGGGCGGACGGTGGGCAGCGCCTGCCGGGTGAAGACGACCCTCCCCAGGGAGACACTGCCCAGCAGCCGCAGCGCCTCGACCGGGTCCAGGTCGACGCGCTGGTGCGCCGGGGCGTCGTTACGGATCATGGCTGGCTTCTTCGGGGTGCGTGACCGTCTCCTCGGGACGGAGCGGCACCGCGGGGGTCGGTGCCGCTCCTGAACCAACTGTCCGCCGGCCCCCGCCCGTCCGCCCAGTGCCCTTCGGTCCCCGGCCGCGGGGCCGGACGTCCCGGCCCCGCAGGCCGGGAGGGGTCCCGGCGCGAGGCCGATGTGCCCCGCTACGGCACTCACACCGCCTGCTGACCGATTGAGGTGCACGATGGTGTCGTGGCACTTCGCGAACGGCCCCGGGAGACCTCCCCGGAACCGCCCACCACCGCCCGGCGTGATCGCGCGCGGCGTCGCGGACGCGGAGTGCGCGGCGAGGCCGCCGGTGCGCGAGAAGGAGGCGGTGGCGATGAACCGGACACCTCCCACGACGGTCGCCCGGGTACGGCTGTGGCGCTGGCGACGCAATCCGCTCAGGCGCCACAGCGACGTCGTGGAGGCCTGGATAGTCCTTGTGACCTGGGTGGTCGCCGTGCTCGGCGGAGCCGTAGCCGGTCTCGCGGCGGCACAGACCGCCGACTCGGCGTTCTCCGCCCGGCAGGCCCAGGTGCACGCCGTGCCCGCCGTGCTCGTCGACGCCGGGGCGAGGACCCCGACCTCCGGGAGCGGCTACGACGACGGGCGGGTGTGGACCGCCGTGCGTTGGACGGACGAGCACGGCAGGGTCCACACCGACCAGGCGAAGGTCCGGCCCGGCGCCCCCGCCGGATCCCAGGTGACCGTGTGGATCAACCGCGCCGGCCGCGTGGTCTCCGCGCCCGTCACCGGCGCCGCGGCGGACCTGCAGGCGGCCCTCACCGGCGCCCTCGTCGCCCCGTCGGCCGGTGCGGTGGTCTGGGCCGGGGGCTGGCTGGTCCGCGGCCGGCTGATCCGGCGGCGCATGGCCGAGTGGGACGAGGAGTGGAAGCAGATCGGGCCGCGGTGGGGGAACCTCAGCGGCGGACGAGGCTGAGCGGCGGACCACCGGGCTGTGCGAGCTTCGGTGGCCACGGCACCGGTGACAGGCCGTCCGGGGAACGGCGGCGGGCAGGGGCACACGGCCAGGACCAGCGGTGGGCCGAGGCGTCGGCCAGGAGCGGAGGAATGCCCGGACGGAACGGCAGGGCGGGAAGGGCCACCCGCTTCTCGCGGATCCGGATTGCGCGGTGCACGGCTCCCAGCCGCTTCCCCGCGTCTGTTCTCGGTCCTTCCCGCCGTTACCAGCACACCACGGATTCCGCCGCCTCACCAGGCCCGGGTAGCCACCGGCCGGCGACTCCGTGCCCAGCGAGCCCGGCCGCTGCCCTCCCGCGGGCAGCCTCAGCCGGCCACGGCCGCGCTCACACTGGGGTAGCAGTCGACGAGGTCGGTGAGGCCGACGATCTCCAGGGTGCGCAGGACGGCCGTGCGCACGCCGGCGAGCCGCAGCCAGCCGGCCGGGCCGTGGGCCTGGTGGGCGGCGACAAGGACGTTGATGCCGCTGGAGTCCATGAACGCGACGCCCGTGAAGTCCGCGACGGTGTGAGCCGTCGTCGCGTGGGCCTCGGGCGTCAGCGCCTGACGGAGCAGACCGGAGGTGTGGTAGTCGATCTCGCCGGACACGGTGACGACCGTGACGCCGTCCACGGTGGCACGGCCGATGGTCAGCCGGTCGTGTGCCGCCGGCCCGTTGGTGTCTGCGGTGTCCACCACGCGTTCCTCGTCCTCGTTCGACGATCCCTGACCTGAGGTTGCCCCACTGTGACGGCTGCCCGGGATCCGGCCGGGGATGCGTGTGCTCCCCCGAACCTCGCGGTCTCGCCACGACCGCTCACACCTTGTCCAGTACGACGAGGAACACCAGCAGTACGGTGGCGCCGGCGGTCGTACCGTGGGCGACCACGGCCGTGAGCGGGAAATGCCGCTCGGCCGTGGCGCCCCCGTGCGAGTGGCGTCCGGGACTGGGCAGCCAGCGCACCAGCATCATGAAGCCGAACGCGGCCACGATCAGCACGACCGCGCAGGCGGCCCACGCCGAACCGCGCACCCCGCCCACCACATAGGCGGTCCAGGCGGCGAGTCCGGCCACGGCGAGGGCCACATGGCCGAGCACGAGCCACAGCGGCAGTCGTGTCACACCGGGCGTGCGCTGCCGCAGTCCACCGTGCCGGACCCACACCGTTGCGAGGTACCCGCCGAGAGCGGCGGTGAGCAGCCACGCGCACAGAACGAAGACACCCATACGGTCCCGCTCCCCCTGTCCTGGTACGGACGGCCCCTGTGACGGCGTCAGGGCTATGTGGCCCAGCACACCGCACAGAGCGGGAGGAGTCCGGACATTCATCCGCCGATTCATCCGTAGGGATGAAAAGTGCCGCGGCTGAGCCCACGACTGGTCGCCGGGGTGCATGGGCAAGTCGCAACAGCGGCTCCCCGGCACACCGTTGGCCGATGGGGGGATCACCACACCGGACCAGGGCGTGGTCGCACCGTTGGGCAGCGGGCGGCCGGCGGAACGGGCCGGCGGGGGCGGCGAGTCGGACGGGTGCCGGTGGTGCTGCGGGACCGGGAGCCCCCCGCAGGGTCACGGGGGCGCGCCGCAGGATCCGGCGGTGATGCCCGGGTCGACCGCCGGCAGCAGCGCCAGGAGGCCGGGCCGCACGGCGCCGTCACCGCGCAGGTGTTGCTCGGCCGACCGTGTGATCGGCCGGACCGGCAACGCGGCGAGACCGTCCCCTGCCGCACGACTCGTTACTTCTACAGTACTGTAGATTCAAGTCGGATCAGTCGCGGGAGTTTCCGAAGAGGATGCGGTAGCCGATGAGCAGCACCAGGGAGCCGCCGATCGCCGCACCCCAGGTGTAGAGGTCGAAGAAGTGCTTCTCCACCGGGCGGTCGAGGAAACGGGCGGAGAGCCAGCCGCCGACGAAGGCGCCCGCGACGCCGATGACGGTGGTGCCGATCAGGCCGCCCGGGTCACGGCCGGGCAGCAGCACCTTGGCGATGGCTCCGGCGAGCAGGCCCAGGATGATCCAGCCGATGATGCCCACGGTGTTGTCCTCCAGTCGGGTCGGGATCCGCGTGGAGTGCGCGGACGCCGACACGTGAATTGCTTGTTTGCGCAAGCCTAGGGGGCTGGTGAGATGACCGGGCGGGCGGAGTGGGCAGTTGGTGATGGTCCGTCGAGGTTCTGCTACATGATTAATACATTGCGCAATCGAGGAACTGAGAGGGGCTCAGGAGCGTTGATCGTGAGGGATGCGGGACGTGTGAGCGGCTGGGGAGGACGTGGATGAGTGTGTCCCTGACCAAGGGCGGCAATGTGTCGCTCGGCAAGCAGGCACCCGGGCTGACCGCTGTGACGGTCGGCCTGGGATGGCAGGCGGACACCGGGTACGAACTGGACGCCAGCGCCCTGCTGTGCGACGCGTCCGGCAGGGTGCTGTCCGACGAGCACTTCGTCTTCTTCAACAACCTGACCAGTCCCGACGGTTCGGTCCGCCACGGCGGCGGTGGCAGCCCGGCCGACGGTGACGACCAGCGGATCCAGGTCGACCTGACCAGGGTCACGGACCGGGTCGAGAAGATCGTCTTCCTGGTGTCCCTCTACGAGGGCGCGAGCCGGGGCCAGGCTTTCGGGCAGGTCCGCCGGGCGCACATCCGCGTCCTCGACCGGGACGGCGGCACCGAACTGGCCCGCTACGACCTGGCGTCGGGCGGCCTGTCGGCCGAGACCGCGCTGGTCTTCGGCGAGTTGTACCGGCACGGTGCGGACTGGAAGTTCCGTGCGGTCGGCCAGGGCTACGCCTCGGGGCTCGCCGGCATCGCCACCGACTACGGCGTCACCGTGCTGCGGGACACGCCCTCGCATCCGGCGCCGAGTCCCGCACCGGGCCCGTCCCCGGCCACCCCACCGCAGACGGGGGCCGCCGCGCAGGTGCCGCCCGCCCCACTGAATCCACCGGTCGCCGCCCCGTCGGCCCCGGTTTGCATCCCAGCCCCGCAACCCACCGGGAGTTCCACCATGACCTGCTTCTTCGACCCCCAGCACGGCCCCGGCGCCCTGACCGTGACCTGGTCGCCGCAGTGGGGCGTGCCCCGGCCCGTCCAGGCCTGCGGCGCCTGCGCGCAGCGCGTCCAGACCACGGCACCGCCGTTCTACACCCCGCCCCAGCAGGGTTATCCCCAGCAGGGGTACCAACAGGGCTATCCCCAGCAGGGGTACGCACAGCCGTACGCGGACCATGACCACGACCACCAGCAGGGTGGCGGCCGGCGCTTCGGCGCGGGCGCGCTCATCGGAGCCGGTGCGGCGGGCCTGATCGGTGGCGCGCTGCTCAACGAGGCGTTCGACGACGACGAGCCGGAGGTCGTGGTCAACAACTACTACGAGGACTGACCGGCGGCGCCCGCTCCTGGACCCCCGCCGCCTACACTGGGTGGGCGCGTGTGCGTCGGCTGTGACGAGGGCGGGGGGGCGGGAGAGGACCGTGACGGAGAACGCCGCTGGTTTCCAGGACCCGCCCGCCGAGGTGCTGGCGGAGGCCGCCGCGGCGTTCGGCCTGCTCGCCTCGCCCGCCCGGCTGCATCTGATGTGGGCCCTGTCGCAGCGGGAGAGCGATGTCACCCGTCTCGCGGACCGGGTGGGCGGTGCGCTGCCCGCGGTCAGCCAGCACCTGGCGAAGCTGAAGCTCGCCGGACTCGTCCGCTCCCGCCGGGAGGGCCGGCGGCAGGTCTACTACATCGACGATCCAGACGTCGTCACCCTGGTCCGCGTGATGGTCGGACAGCTGACCGCCCGCTCCCGGCACGCCTCCCTGCCCGTCCAGGGCCTGCGCGGGATCGGCCGCTGACGGCATCGGCGTTCTCACTCACATCCGGGTCCTTTCTTATACAAGGCGCGTAGACTCCCGCTCCCGTACCGTCCCGGGTCCGTATGACGTCACATGAGATGCCTCACCTGTAAATCGTGTGTGGATCTGTGCTGCTCGGGCCACGGGTTTGTTAGATTGCGCAACTACGCAAGCAAGGTGGAGCCGCGTGCTCCGCCCGCCCGTACATCGCCGTGCGGGCCGGGCCGTACACCCCACGGCCCGGCCTGACGGGCCCGACCGTGCAGGGGAGTGGAAGATGAGCGACCCGTGGGACGGGCCCGCCGGCCAGGCCACCCGCAGCCGTAGCGCGCGGGTGCCCGGACAGCGAGCGGCCGAGCCCGACGGGCTGATCTCCGCGACGAGTGTCAACCGCTCGGCGAGACTCTCCAGCGCGCTCGTATGAGCCGCTCGTTCCGCCTGTTCCACC
>NZ_JBSFKD010000056.1:0-43356 GCF_053598395.1 Streptomyces sp. NPDC001135
GTCGTCGCTCTCGGGCTTCGGGTAGCGCAGACCCGTCGAGATCACGTCCGTACGGCCCGTGCCGGCGGCCTCGCCGCGCACGATCTCCCCCCGGAGGCGGCCCCCGGCTCCGGGGACACCACGGCGGACGCCGTGCGCACGGCCGCCCGGGTCCGGGCCGCGGGCGGCACCGTCGTCGCCGCGGGCGGCTGCTTCGACCTGCTGCACGCCGGGCACGTCGCCCTCCTCCAGGCAGCCCGCCGGGCCGGTGACTGCCTGATCGTCTGCGTCAACTCCGACGCCTCGGTACGCCGCCGCAAGGGCACCGGCCGCCCCCTGGTCCCGGCCCCCGACCGGGTCCGGGTGCTACGGGCCCTGGAGTGCGTCGACGCGGTCGCCGTCTTCGACGAGGACACACCCGAACGCATCCTCGGCGAACTCCGCCCGCACATCTGGGCCAAGGGCGGCGACTACGCCCGCACCGAGCTGCCCGAACAGCCCCTGGTGGAGAGCTGGGACGGCCAGGTCCTGCTGCTGCCCTACCTGGACGGCCGCTCCACCACCGCCCTGGCCCACCGCGCGGCCCAGGCCCCGGCCCCCACCGGAGGGCCCCACAGGTGACCTCCGAACACCCGGCACGCCGCACACCCCGGCACACCGCCCTGCCCGGTCGTCCCGGAGCGGCGGCGCCGGGCGTGGGCCGTACACCGGTGGGCGGGCCCTGGGCGGTGCCCGGCCGGCAGGGGGCCGGCACCCGGCGTCCGGCGCACGGCAACGGTGCGGTCGCGGGCCCCCGCCCGGCCCGCTCCGCCATCCGGTACGCGTCCACCGCACGCGACGCGCCGCCCGCCCGCCGTCACCCCAGGGCAGCCGCACCTTTCGGAGGAGGCACCCGGTGACCCGCACGACCTCGTCCCACCCCCCGGCCGTCCTGGTGCTGCGCGCGCTGGGGCTCGGTGATCTGCTGGCCGGTGTGCCCGCGCTGCGCGGCATCCGGCGGGCGTTCCCCGGCCACCGCATCGTCCTCGCCCTGCCGGCCGGCCTCGCCGAACCGGCGCTTGCCACCGGGGCGATCGACGCCGTGTTCGCCGCCGAGGCCCCCGAGCGTGCGGTGCCCTCCCTCGTACACTGGACCGGCGGGCCGCCCGACGTGGCGATCGACCTGCACGGCAACGGCCCCGAGAGCCGCGACGCCCTCGCGGCCGTACACCCGCGCAGGCTGCTCGCCCACGCCGGCCCGGACGGCCCGCCCTGGCAGGCCCACCGCCACGAACGGGACCGCTGGTGCGCCTTCCTGCACGCCTACGGCATCCCGGCCGACCCCCTGGACCTGCGTCTGCCCCGGCCCCGGACGCCGTCACCGGCGCCGGGCGCGGTGGTCGTCCACCCCGGCGCGGCCTCCGGCTCCCGCCGCTGGCCGGGGGAGCGGTTCGCCGCCGTCGTACGGTGCCTGCGCGCGGCCGGACACCACGTCGTGGTCACCGGCGGGCCCGGCGAGGACGCCCTCGTGCGTTCGGTGGCCGAGCGCAGCGGGCAGCGGGCCCACGACGTGCTCGCCGGCGGCCTGCCGTACGCGGAACTGTCCGCGCTGGTCGCCGAGGCGTCCCTGGTGCTCAGCGGAGACACCGGCCTGGCGCATCTCGCGGTCGCCCACGGCACCCGCTCCGTCACCCTCTTCGGCCCCGTGTCCCCCCATCTGTGGGGCCCGCCGCCGAGCCCGGCCCACCTGGCCCTGTGGAAGCCAGGCCCGCCCGGCGACCCGCACGGCCGCACCCCCGACGCCCGCCTGCTGCGCATCCGCTCCGGCGAGGCCGCCGCGGCCTGTCTGACGCTGCTGGACCAGACCGGCAGCGGCTCCCGGCGGCCCGGACCGGAGGTCGCGCATGTCCACTGAGCCCGCCCCCGGCCTCACCCGCCCGCCGGCCGCCGCACGGGACCCGCGGATCACCGTCGCCGTCATCACCCGCGACCGGACCGCCAGCCTGCTGCGTACGCTCGACGCGCTGGCCGAGCTGCCCGAGCGGCCGTCCGTCATCGTCGTCGACAACTCCCGTGACGACACCACCCGCAGGGCCGTGCGCGACCACCCGGCCCTCACCCGCCTGCTGCGGCCCGCGACCAACACCGGTGCCCTCGGCCGCAACCTGGCCGTCCGGCACGCCCGCACCCCCTACGTCGCCTTCAGCGACGACGACTCCTGGTGGGAGCCGGGCAGCCTGCGCCGCGCCGCCGACCTCCTCGACCACCACCCCCGGCTCGGTCTGCTCGCCGCCCGCACCCTGGTCGGCGAAGAGGCAGCCGACGACCCCCTCAACGCCGTCCTCGCCGCCTCGCCCCTGCCCCTCGAACCCGACCTGCCCGGCCGCCCGGTGCTCGGCTTCCTCGGCTGCGCCTGTGTGGTGCGCCGGGAGGCCTTCCTCGACGCCGGCGGCTTCCACCCGCTGCTCTTCTTCGGCGGCGAGGAGACCCTGCTCGCCTACGACCTGGCCGCCGGGGGCTGGGGCGTCGCCTACGAACCCACGCTGCGCGCCCGCCACCTCCCCGAGGACCACGGCCGCACCGGCCGCCCCTTCCTCGTCCGCCGCAACCACGTGCTGACCACCTGCCTGCGCCGCCCCTGGCCCGTGGCCCTGCGGGCCGGCACCCACCTCGCCGTGGCCGCCGCGGCCGGCCGCCCCGGTGCGCGCCGCGCCCTGAAGGAGACCCTCGTACGCTTCCCGGCCGCCCTGGCCCGCCGCCGCACCCTGCCCCCGCACGTCGAACACGCCGCCCGCCTGCTCGACCGGCAGGCGGCCGTACGCCCGCAGGAAGACCCCGCGCGATGACCCGGACCGCCGCCGACGACCGTACGACCGTCGTCGTGATCACCCACAACCGCCGCGAGGAACTGCTGCACACCCTCGCCCTGCTGCACCGGCTGCCCGAACGCCCCCACGTGATCGTCACCGACAACGCCTCGACCGACGGCACCGCCGAAGCGGTCGCCCGCGACTTCCCCCAGGTGACGCTCCTGCGGCCGGACCGCAACCTGGGGGCCGTCGGCCGCAACCTCGCCGTCCGGCAGGTACGCACGCCCTACGTCGCCTTCTGCGACGACGACACCTGGTGGGAGCCCGGCAGTCTGCGCCGCGCCGCCGACCTGCTCGACGCCCGGCCCCTGCTCGCGGCCGTCACCGCGCGGATCGTCGTGGAACCCGACGGCACCGAGGACCCCGTCGTACGCGAACTGCGCGAGTCCCCGCTGCCCGGACCCGACTGGCTTCCGGGCCCCGCCCTCGGCTCCTTCCTCGCCGCCGCCACCGTGCTGCGAACCGAGGCCTTCCGCGCGGGCGGCGGCTTCCACCCCGGCCTGTGGCTCGGCGGCGAGGAGGAACTGCTCGCCTGCGACCTGCTGCGGCAGGGCTGGTGGCTCGCCTACGCCGAGGACCTCACCGTCCACCACCACGCCTCCCGGCTTCGCGACAGCACGGCCCGCCGCGTCCTCGGCCTGCGCAACACCCTGTGGTTCACCTGGCTGCGCCGCCCGCTGCTACCGGCGCTGCGCCGCACCGGACACCTGTTGCGGACCGTGCCCCGCGACGCCGCCTCCGCGCGCGCCTTCGCCCGCGCCACCGCCGGACTGCCATGGGTGCTGCGCCAGCGCGACCCCGTACCCCCGGACCTGGAACGCCGGATCGCGGCGCTGGAGCGGGCCCGCCGGAATTCACCCGCACGGCGGTATGTCGGCTGACCGCACACGGCGCGACACGCCCGGCCCGAGTCGTTGCGCGGGGCGCGGGACGCAGGCACAGTGAACTCCCCGGTCAAGACGCGGCTGGCTGATCCTGATCCTTCCCCACCGAGGAAGCCCGATCCCCATGGATGACGGTCAGCGCCCCCGTGTCCGGATCCGCCCCGGCGGCCCGGCCCCGCTGCTCCTGCAGACCGTGCACGAGCACCGCCCCGAGCTCGGCGCGGTCAGCGTCCTGAAGGCCCGGGGCACGGTCGACGCCTCCAACGCCGGGGAGTTCTCCGAGGCGCTCGCCGAGCACATCGCCCAGGCCGACAGAGCCGGCGAACACCCCGTGCTGGACATGACCGAGCTGTACCTCGCCTGCGCCGCCGCGGTGCGCGCCGTCGACCGGGCGACCGGCGTTCTCGCCTTCTCCGGCCGCGCCCTGCCCGTCGTACAGCCCCGGCCGCACGTACGGGAGGCGCTGCGCGGGGCGGGGCTGCCGGGCGTGCGGGCCCACGCCACGATGGCGTCCGCCCTGAACTCCCTGCAGGAACCGCTGGAGGCCGCACGACGCGCGAGCCGGCGGCCCGGTGGCACCACGTGCTGAGTGCACCGGCCGGCACGCCTCCGGCGCGGTGGATGGCGCGATAGCGGGTCGGACACCTACCGTGCACAGTGGTCAGGAAGAGGTCTTTCGAGTCTTCTGCGACGTCTGATCCCGGTGATGCCATGAAATCCTCTTCCGACCCGCTCTCCGCCCCGGCCCCGCTCGTCGTCGAGTCGTCCGTGGTGGAGGGCCTGCCCGCCGAGGGAGCGCTGCTGCTGCGCATGTCGGGCAGCCTCGACGCCGAGGGAGCCGAGGCCTGGTCGGCGGAGCTGCGCGCCCACCTCGAGAAGGCGGACCGTGCGGGCCTGCGGCCCGTCCTCGACATGGCCCATGTGCAGCTCGGCGGCGCCGCCGTGCTGCACACGCTCAGCGAGACGACCCGCTCACGCACCGGACGCCCGGACCTGATCATCGTCCGCGCGCGGCCCGGAGTGCGCGAGGCGGTGCACCTGGCCCGCCTGAACGGCGTCCGGCTCTACGCCACCCTCGACGAGGCGCTGCGGGAGCTCGCCCGCGCCGCCTCCCGCGTCGAGGACCTGCCCGCCTGGCGGTCGCAGATGGCGGACCCGCTGCGGCCCAGCTACGAGGATCTGCGCAAGGAGGTGCGCGCACTGCGCGCCCGGGTGCGCACCGCGCCGGTCATCGGCATGGCGCAGGGCGTGCTCATGGTCCGCTACGGCCTGCCCGACTCGGGCAGCGCCTTCCGGCTGCTGCGCGAGGCCTCGCAGCGGTTCAACGTGCCGCTGCGCGTCCTCGTCTCCGCGGTCGTGGTGGCCCGGCCCCCGGACGGCGGGACGTGGTTCCCGGGCCGGTGCTCCCTGCCGGTGCCGCAGCTGCGGATCCTGGCCCGCGACGGCCGGGACCCCCGCTACCGCCGGCAGATGATCGACGCCGTGCTGCACGAGGCGCTGGCCATCGGACGGGCGCCGGCCGGGTACGTGCGCTTCGTCGACCCCGCCGCGAACACGCTGGTGCTGGAGACTCACCACGGCTGCCCGGACACGTTCGTCGACCACCTCGTGCGCGGCCGGGACGAGGGTACGGCCGACGCGGTGGCACGGCTGCGCGGACGCCGGGTGAGCGTGCCCGACGTGGCCGCCGACGTGCTGCTCTGCGACGAGTTCCGGCGTGTCCTGCTGGCCACGGGTACCGGCGCCCTGCAGAGCGTGCCCGTGCTGTCCTCGGCCGGTTCCTGCACCGGCGTGATCACCCTGCACTGGCCCGACGCCGGGCACCGGCCGACCGCCGCCCAGACCGAAGCCCTCGGCCTGCTGGCCTGCGACACGGGGGCCTGGCTGAGCTGGTACCACCGCTCGGTGCTCCTCGACGCGCTCGAACACCTCCACCGGGCGGCGAGCGGTTCCGCCCCCTCGCCCGCCGCACCCGTCGAGGGCGGCGCGGGTGACCCGCGCCGCCCTGGGAACCCGGAGCATGCACGCATCCCGCACCATCCGGAGGGAGTCCGGCGCATGTCCAATCCGCAGCAGCCCGAACAGCGGCGCAGTGACAAGGGAGGCGCCACCCCGCAGGACAGCGGCAAGCTGAAGGCCCGCCAGACGGGCGACCGGAGCGCCCGCCCGCACGGCTCGGACAAGGGCGAGAAGGGCGGCGGCAAGGGGGGCGGCGTACCCCCGTCCCAACGCCCCGACCACCCCTGACCCGGCCCCTGACGTCCTTTCGCTTCCCCGCCCCGACCCCGGCCGGGCGCCCTTGAACGGCGCCCGCCGGGGTCCGTCCGCCCGGGTCGCGCCCCTGCAGGTGTTCGGCCGTGCGACCACCGACCGTCAACCACCCCCTCCTCCCGGCACCTGGCCCCCCACCGGCCCCGCCTCCAGGAGCCTCCGCGCCCCGGCCCGCGGCGTGTTACAGGCGCTAAGCTCACCGGTATGCGGATCTCCGTCTCCTCCGACATGGACGAACCCGTGGCCCGTCTCCTGGTCGCCGAGTTGCAGCGCCGGGGGCACGAGACACGGGCGTACGGAGCGCTGCGGCCGGGCGCCGACGCGCAGTGGGCGGTCTGCTCGGAGGCGGCCGCCCGGGACGTCGCCGAGGGCGCCGCCGATCAGGCGGTGGTGTGCTGCTGGACCGGCACGGGCGCGTCCATCGCGGCCAACAAGGTGCCCGGCGTACGCGCGGCACTGTGCACGGACGCCGTCACCTCGGACGGCGCCCGCCGCTGGAACGACGCCAACGTCCTCGCGCTGAGCCTGCGCCTGACCTCCGAGCCGCTGCTGAAGGAGATCCTCGACGCCTGGTTCGCGGCGGAACCCAGCCAGGACCCCGAGGACCGGCAGAACGTGGCCCGCGTCGGCCGCCTGGACGCCGCCCGGAAGGATTCCTAGAGGCGTACGGCACGCCTGCGCGGGCCGGTCCTGCCGTCATCCCGATCCCGTGTGCGGGTCGGGATTCAGTGGGCTCCCAGTCCGCCGCCGCCGAACGAGCCGCTGGAACCCCGGCTCCAGCGCGGCCGGTCCTTCGACGCGCTCGGCTTGGAGTCCATGTTGCTCAGCTCGTACGGGGTGAGGGGGCGGCCGCCCTTGGGGGTCTGGGGAACCTCCTGGGACTCTCTGTTCTCCCGTAGTTCGCGCACCGGTCCGTCCGGCGGCAGCTTGGGCTGTTCCTCGGGCCGCGGCCGGGGAGACTCGCGGTACTTGATGCGTGAGTTCATCCAGAAGCCGCCGGCGAGCAGTGCCAGGACGCCCATGGCCACGATGAACAGGACGAGGCTCATCAGGCCGCTCGCCGCGGCCAGCTGCATCGATGCGGTGTTCATAGGACAGGCATACCCCACCCAGATCAGGACGAACCGGACACAATAGGTGACGGCGGCGCACGTACCGCGATCCCGGGACGCGGCGCACGGCAACCCGGCGCCCCCGTGCCGCCACCTGCGCGCCGGCACGGGCGTTGGCTCCGCCCGTACGGTGGTTTGCCGTCCTGTGCCCCGGCTACCCGCACCATGTGACATCGCCCACTTCGCAGCAGCTGTACCGGTTCCTGGAAGACCGCTTCGCCTGTGCGCAGGCGTGCACCGAGTGCGCCAGGGCCTGTGCGGTGCGCGCGAGCCTGGTCGACCCGGACGGCACCGAGCGCCAGGAGCGGGTGCGCAGGCTGGGCATCATGTGCGCCGAGGTGTGCGACTCCACGTGCCGTGTCCTGTGCGAGGAGAGCCGGCAGGACGAGGACGAGATCCGGGTCCGGCTCGAGTGGTGCCGCTCCACCTGTCTGGAGTGCGCCCGCGCCTTCGACGGCCAGTCCGGCGCCGAGTCGGCCGCGGCCACCTGCAGGGCCTGCGCCGACGCCTGCTCGGAGTTTCTGCAGAGCCTCGTGTGACCTTCCCGCCGAAAGCCGGGAGGGCGGGGATTTCCCCGGGCCGTCTCATTCCCTATTTCTGAAACACGTTCTACGGTGTGCGCCGTCAGGACCACCCTGGGGGACCCTGGAGGCGCCGTGCATCTCGACCACACGCCCGAGCAGCAGCGACTGCGCGCCGAACTGCGCGCCTACTTCGCGGACCTGGTCCCGGACAACGCCTACGCCCGGTACGCCGACCCGGCCGCGCAGAAGCGGTTCTACCGCGACACCGTCCGCCGGCTCGGCACCGACGGCTGGCTCGGCGTCGGCTGGCCGAAGGAGTACGGCGGGCGCGGCATGACGGCGATGGAACAGTTCATCTTCTTCGACGAGGCCGCGCAGGCCGGCGTACCGCTGCCGCTGATGGCGCTCAACACGGTCGGCCCGACGCTCATGCGGTTCGGCACCGAGGAGCAGAAGGCGTACTTCCTGCCGCGCATCCTGTCCGGGGAGATCGACTTCGCCATCGGCTACAGCGAACCGGACGCCGGCACCGACCTCGCCTCCCTGAAGACCAGGGCCGTACGCGACGGCGACACGTATGTCGTCAACGGGCAGAAGATCTGGACGACGAACGGCGACACCGCGGACTGGGTGTGGCTCGCCGTGCGCACCGATCCCGCCGCCCCGCCGCACAAGGGCATCACCATGCTGCTGGTGCCGACCACCGACCCCGGCTACTCCTGCACGCTCATCACCACGCTCGCCTCCCACGACACCACCGCGAGCTACTACGAGAACGTCCGCGTCCCGGTCTCGCGTCGCGTCGGCGAGGAGAACCAGGGCTGGCGGCTGATCACCAACCAGCTCAACCACGAACGCGTCACGCTCGCCGCGCACGGCACCATGGCCGTCCGTGCCCTGCACGACGTCCAGCGCTGGGCGACGGAGACCAAGCTCGCCGACGGCCGCCGCGTGGTGGACCTGGGCTGGGTGCGCCGGCTGCTCGCCCGCACCCACACCCGGCTCGACGCGCTCAAGCTCCTGAACTGGCAGATGGTCACGGCCGTCCAGGACGGCACGCTCACCCCCCAGGACGCCTCCGCCGTCAAGGTCTACGGCTCCGAGGCCCGCCGCGACGCCTACGCCTGGCTCATGGAGATCGTCGCAGCCGCCGGGCCGCTGAAGGAGGGCTCGGCGGGTGCCGTCCTGCACGGCGAGCTGGAGCGCGGCTACCGCTCGGCGGTCATCTTCACCTTCGGCGGCGGCAACAACGAGATCCAGCGCGAGATCATCTCGTGGATCGGTCTGGGGATGCCGAGGGTACGGCGCTAGCCTGCGGGCATGGGTGATCCCGGGCTGTTCACGCCGAACTCCGTGACCTGGCAGATGCACGGCGACCCCATGATGTGGGTCGCCGGCATCCGCGCGCTCTACCTCCAGGCCCTGCACCCGCGCGCGGTCCGCGGCGTCATGCAGAACTCCACTGCCCTTGACCGTCAAAAGAGTGGCCGGCGCGACGCCTGGGGCCGGCTGATGCGCACCGCCGACTTCGTCGGTACCACGACGTACGGCACCACCGAGGCCGCCGAGCGGGCCGGCGCGCGCGTGCGGAGGATCCACCGCATGCTGACGGCCACCGACCCGGACACCGGCGAGCGCTACGGCGTCGACGAGCCCGGGCTGCTGCTGTGGGTGCACTGCGCGGAGATCGACTCCTATCTGCACGTGCTGCGCCGCTCCGGCTTCCCGCTCACCGACGCCCAGGCCGACCGGTACGTGGCCGAACACCGGGTCAGCGCACGCCTGGTGGGCCTGGACCCGGCGACCGTCCCGGCGAGCCGGGCCGAACTCGCCGCGTACTTCGGGGTGGTGCGGCCCCAGTTGGCGGCGGGGCGCGAAGCCCGGGCAGTGGACGACTTCCTGCTCCGCCCGCCGACGCACCCCCTCCTCGTCCCGGCGCGCGAGGTGCTGTGGCGGCGCGTGGCGCAGTTGGCGTACGCCACTCTGCCGCCGTACGCCCACGAGCTGTACGGCAGACCGGCCCCCGCACCCGCCGTCGTCACCCGCCGGCTGCGGGCCACGGGCGCGCTGCTGCGCCGCGTTCCCGCACGTGTGCGCTGGCAACTGCCGCCCAAACACATCCTGCGGGCCATGGCGAGGCTCGGCCCGCAGGCGCGTCCGGCACCGTACAAAGTCGGACGATAGGCCGCCATACTGGATGAGCAGGGGGTGTGGCGCGGAGCGGGCCGGTCCGGTACGGCCGGGTGCGGTGTGCCGCGGCTCACCGGCAGCGGGGCGGGCGGCGACGGGGGCGGCGGATCGCTATGGGGGAGAACAGGCTGGTTCAGGGCCGGTACCAGCTGCTCGACCTGATCGGGCGGGGCGGGATGGGCGAGGTGTGGCGGGCCCGGGACGAGTCCCTCGGCCGGCAGGTCGCCGTGAAGTGCCTCAAGCCGCTCGGCCCGTGTCATGACCCGTCCCTCACCCGCGCCCTGCGGGAACGGTTCCGCCGCGAGGCCCGGGTGGCCGCCGCCCTCTCGCACCGCGGGGTGACCGTCGTCCACGACTTCGGCGAGTCCGACGGGGTCCCGTACCTGGTGATGGAACTGCTGGAGGGCCGCGACCTGAGCCGGCTGCTGGAGGACAACAAAGGCCATCCGCTGCCCGTGGACGACGTGGCGGACATCGCCGCGCAGGTCGCCGCCGCCCTCGCCTACACCCACCAGCACGGAGTCGTCCACCGGGACTTGAAGCCCGCCAACATCGTGCGGCTGGCCGACGGCACCGTGAAGATCTGCGACTTCGGCATCGCCCGCCTCGGCCACGACATCGGCTTCACCGCCCGGCTCACCGGCACCGGCGTCGCCCTGGGCACCCCGCACTACATGTCCCCGGAGCAGATCGCCGGCGATGAGGTCGACCAGCGCAGCGACCTGTACTCGCTGGGCTGCGTGCTGTACGAAATCGCCACCGGCGCACCGCCGTTCGACCTGGAGGACGCCTGGGCGATCCTCGTCGGCCACCGCGACACCCCGCCCCGCCCCCCACGCGAACAGCGCCCGGAGCTGCCGGGCCACCTGGAGCGGATCATCCTCGACCTGCTGGCCAAACGGCCCGAGGAACGGCCGTGCGGCGCAGGCGAGTTGCTCGGCCGGATCCGGGACGGACGGACAACGGCCGCCGCCCGTACGGCCGTGGCGCCCGCGCCCGCGGATGCCCGGCGTGAACTCCGCCTTCCGCCGTGGACCCGAGGCATGACCACCGGACACAAGGCGCTGGGGCCCGGGCCCGGCGCACTGCCCCCGGACCCGGGGGTGGCCCTGTCGGACCGGTGGCCCGCGGCGCCCCGAGGGGGCGCGGGGCTGGATCCGACGGGCGAGTACCGCCGTGCGGGCGCGCCCGGCCACAACGGACCCGCGGACGCCCCACGTCCCGTACCGGCACCTCCCGAGGAGCGCGCCGCACTCCCCGCGGAGCGCGGCGCGCTCCTCGGCCCCGATCACCCCGAGACCCTGGCCGGCCGCTACGAAGCTGCCTTCGCCCTCCTGAGCGCCGGCCGGGTCGCGGAAGCGCTGGCCGCCTACACGGACCTCGCAAAGGCCAGAGCGCGTGTCCTCGGCACCGACCATCCCGACACCCTCGCCGCCCGTCAGGAGACGGCCTATGCGCTGGGACGGCTGGGGCGCCACTTCGAGGCCCACCAGGTGTACGCGGAGGTGCTGGCCGCCCGGGTGCGCGTCATGGGCCCCGACCACCCCGACACCCTGCGCTGCCGCCACAACCTCGCCTGCACCCTGGGCCGGCTCGGCCGCCTCGACGACGCCTGCCGTACGGCCCTGGAGGTGGCCGCCGCCCGGGCTCGGGTGCTCGGTCCCGACCACCCCGACACCCTGGTCTCGCGCTGCGAAGTCGCCTATGCCGAGGGCCAGTCGGGCCGCTGGCAGGAGGCTCTGCACATCTACCGCGAGGTCGCCGAGGCCAGAGCACGCGTCCTCGGCGACGACCACCCCGACACCCTCGCCGCCCGCTACGAGACCGCCCTCAGCCTCGGCCGCCTCGGCCGCAGCGCGGACGCCCTGCACGTGTACCGCGAGCTGGTCGGGGACCGCACCCGCGTCCAGGGCCCCACCCACCCCGAGACCCTCCGCGCCCGGCACGGCCTCGGGGTCAACCTCGGCCGGCTCGGGTGCTGGGAGGACGCCCTGACCGAGGCCCGGGACGTGTGCCTGCTCCGCGAACAGACCCTGGGGCCCGCACACCCCGACACGCTGGTCAGCCGCCGTGAGGTCGCGGTGGCCCTGGGCTGGCTGGGCCGCTGGGCGGAGGCCCTCACGGAGCACCGGCGGATCACCGCGATCCGCGAGCAGATCCTCGGCCCGGACCATCCCGACACCCTCGCCGGCCGCAACGACGAGGCGCACTGCCTGGAACGCCTCGGCCGCGGTGTCGAAGCGGTGGAGCTGTACCGGAGGGTCGCCGTACTGAGCCGGCAGCGGCCCTTGGGCGGGCGGTGACGACCGAGCGTCCCGGCCGTCGACACGAAACTGCCTTTGGCATGTGCCGCTGGTATTTCGCCTGTTTGGCGGTGCCGACGACCGTCCCCGCCCTGAGAGGGTGAGGCCAGTCCCCGGTGGAGCGAGCCCCGGTGACCGGCCATTCGGCCACCGGTGGGATCCCACCCCCACAGAGGCCGCGCCCGCGCCGGATCCACGCATCGGCGCCGCTGCCGCCCGCACAGCTTCAGGAGTCAACCGTGCGTGTCATGATCCACATGCGCCCCCAGCCCGACGTCGTCGCAGCCGTCATCGACCCGAGCGTGACCACCACCGCCGCCGATGTCGCCGGAGAGATCCCCGGAGTCGCGCTCGACCCGGACTTCGAGCCGGTACCGGTGCCCCGGCCGCAGCCCGCGGCCCCCGGCACGGACCCCTTCTCGCTGGAGTCCGTCACCTTCTCCATGGCACCGGAGCACGCCGGTGTCCTCGTACGCGGCGCGATCCAGGACTACGACGTGGCCAGCCGCTACGCGATGCTGGCCATGGCCCGCCCGGACATCGTCGGCATCTCCTCCGACCCGGTCATCGAGACGCTGCCGACCTGCCCCGGTGAGGGCCCGGTCGGGGACTGGCACGACATCCGCAACAAGCTGACCGACCACCTGAAGGCGGAAGGCATGGACGGCGAAGGCGTCGCCCTCGCCATCCTCGACAAGGGCATCAACGTCGCCCACGCGTCCCAGGTCCTCGGGGAGCCGGTGACCGTGGACGAGACCCGCAGCTGGAAGCCCGCCGACGTCACCGGGACATTCGGCCAGTTCCCGGTCGACCACGGCACGATGTGCGCCTTCGACACCAGGATCACCGCCCCCAAGGCGACGCTCCTGGACCTCCCCATCCTGCGCCCGAAGCCCCTGCTCGCCCTGCTCTCGGACGCCGTCGCGGCCTTCGCCCACCTGCGGACCGTCCTGGACGCGATGCCGCAGGACCGGCGTGCGCTCGTGGTCAACAACAGCTGGGGCTCCTTCGACCCCCGCGGCGACTTCCCGCCGGGCCACCCGGGCAACTACTCCGACAACCCCGCGCACCCCTTCAACCTGTCCGTCAGCGCCCTGGAGCAGGCGGGCGCGGACATCCTCTTCGCGGCCGGCAACTGTGGACGGGACTGTCCCGACGTCCGCTGCGCCTGGCCCGAGCGGCCCATCAACGGCGCCAACTCGCACCCCGGCGTGCTGTCCATCGGCGGCGTCGACCTCCGCGGCGCCCGCGTGGGCTACTCCTCCCAGGGACCCGGGCGGCTCAGCCGGCGCAAGCCGGACGTCTGCACGTACACCCACTTCGCGGGATCGAAGGCGTTCGGGGAGAACGAGCCCGACTCCGGGACCTCCGCGTCCTGTCCCGTCGCGTCCGGTGTGGTGGCCGCGGTGCGCTCCCAGCTGCCCGTCTCCGAGCTGTCCCCGGCCGAGATGCGCACTCTGCTGCGCCGTACGGCGGACGACCTCGGAATGGCCGGTTTCGACTTCGACTTCGGGTACGGCACGATTGACACGGCCGCCATCGTCGAGGCGGTGCGCCGCCGCAGGAAGAACGGCCGCCATCGCTGAGGAGGGGCCATGACCCACGGCCCGACCGTCCTCGTGACGGTGACCCTGCCCGCCGGGGCGACACTGCAGGACGCCCTGCGCCGGTACGGGCTCACCCCCGACCAGGTCGACGAGACGTACGGACTCGTCTCCGTGGACCCGGCCCAGGACCTGTACGCCCTGCTGGTCAGCGAGGAGGCGGCGACGCGCCTCACGGGCAGCACGGGGGTGTCGGGCCCCTTCGCCGATCCGCCCATCGAGCCCTACGGGCCGCCGCGGTCGGGGCCCCGGCCGGGTGACCGCGAACGATGACCGGCGCGCCGGGGCCCGGTCCGGCCGGGACCGGGACCGGACCCCGGCGCGGGGCGAGCGGGCCACCGAGCGGCGACGAGGAGGACCGCAACGCGCTCTCGCCGACCGGGATCATCCCGTGTTACCAAGAACCATGTCTGCCAACGAGGGAACCCGCGCGTACGACGCCGTCATCGTCGGCGGCGGCCACAACGGTCTGGTCGCCGCCGCCTACCTGGCCCGCGCCGGCCGTTCGGTGCTGGTGCTGGAACGGCTCGACCACACCGGCGGCGCCGCCGTCTCCACCCGCCCCTTCGCCGGTGTCGACGCCCGGTTGTCGCGCTACTCGTACCTGGTCAGCCTGTTGCCGCAGAAGATCGTGCGCGACCTCGCCCTGGACTTCCGCGTCCGCTCCCGCACCATCTCCTCCTACACCCCGGCGGAGCGCGACGGCCGGCCCACCGGACTCCTCGTCGGCGGCGGCGAACCGCGCACCAGGGAGGCCTTCGCGCGGCTGACCGGCGGCGACCGCGAGTACACGGCATGGCAGCGCTTCTACGGCATGACCACGCGCGTCGCCGAGCGCGTCTTCCCGACCCTCACCGACCCCCTGCCCACCCGCGAGGAGCTGTGCCGCCGCGTCGACGACGAGACCGCCTGGCGGACCCTGTTCGAAGAGCCGATCGGCGTCGCCGTCGAGGAGAACTTCACGGACGACCTCGTGCGCGGAGTCGTCCTCACCGACGCCCTCATCGGCACCTTCGCGGACGCCCACGACCCCTCCCTCGCCCAGAACCGCTGCTTCCTCTACCACGTCATCGGCGGCGGCACCGGCGCCTGGGACGTGCCCGTCGGCGGCATGGGCGCCCTCACCGACGCCCTGGCCGCCGCGGCCCGCTCGGCGGGCGCGGTCATCGCGACCGGTCACGAGGCGGTCCGGATCGCCACCGACGGACACACCGCCGAGGTCACCTACCGCACGGCCGACGGTGAGGGCGTCGCCGCCGCCCGGCACGTCCTGGTGAACGCCTCCCCACAGGACCTGGCCACACTCACCGGCGACCCGGCGCCCGAACCCGCCGAGGGCGCCCAGCTCAAGGTCAACATGCTGCTCACCCGGCTGCCCGAGCTGCGTGACCCGGCCGTCGACCCGCGGGAGGCCTTCGCCGGTACCTTCCACATCGCCGAGGGCTACCGGCAGCTGGCCACCGCCCACGCCCAGGCCGCCGCCGGTGAACTCCCCGCCGTCCCGCCCTCGGAGATCTACTGCCACTCCCTGACCGACCCCACCATCCTCGGCCCCGAGCTCGCCGCGCGCGGCTACCAGACCCTCACCCTGTTCGGCCTGCACACCCCCGCGCGCCTCTTCGACCGGGACAACGACGCCGTACGCGAGGAACTGCTGAAGTCCACCCTCGCCCAGCTCGACGCCCACCTCGCCGAACCCCTCGCCGACTGCCTGGCCACCGACGCCGACGGCCGCCCCTGCCTCGAGGCGAAGACCCCGCTCGACCTCGAACGGGACCTGCGGCTGCCCGGCGGCAACATCTTCCACCGCGCCCTGTCCTGGCCCTACGCCCAGCAGGACACAGGCCGTTGGGGAGTGGAGACCCGGCACCGGAACGTCCTGCTGTGCGGCGCGGGCGCGGTCCGCGGGGGAGGGGTGAGCGGCGTACCGGGACACAACGCGGCGATGGCGGTGCTGGAGGCCACCGCGTAACGCCCGACCGCCAAAGGAATCTGACGGGACGTCAGAAAGCCCTTCCGTCCTGCGGTCCTCTGCGGCATCCTGCGCCCATGCAGACGGAGCTGAGCAGGAAACTGGGAGTCGAGCACGCCGTCTTCGGCTTCACGCCGTTCCCCGCCGTCGCCGCGGCCCTCAGCCGGGCCGGCGGCTTCGGGGTGCTCGGCGCGGTCCGCTACACCGCCCCCGACGACCTCAAACGCGACCTCGACTGGCTCGACGCGCACACCGGCGGCCGGCCCTACGGGCTGGACGTCGTCATGCCCGCGAAGAAGGTCGAGGGCGTGACCGAGGCGGACGTCGAGGCCATGATCCCCGAGGGCCACCGGCAGTTCGTGCGCGAGACCCTCGCCACGTACGGCGTCCCGGAGCTGGCCGGCGGCGAGGCGTCCGGGTGGCGCATCACGGGCTGGATGGAGCAGGTCGCCCGCACCCAGCTCGACGTCGCCTTCGACTACCCGATCCGGCTCCTCGCCAACGCCCTCGGCTCCCCGCCCGCCGACGTCGTCGCCCGCGCCCACGACCGGGACGTCCTCGTGGCCGCGCTCGCGGGCAGCGCCCGGCACGCGCGCAAGCACCAGGAGGCGGGCATCGACATCGTCGTCGCCCAGGGCTACGAGGCCGGCGGCCACACCGGCGAGATCGCCACCATGGTGCTCACTCCCGAGGTCGTGGAGGCCGTCGCCCCCCTGCCCGTGCTCGCCGCGGGAGGCATCGGCAGCGGACAGCAGGTGGCCGCCGCCCTCACACTCGGTGCCCAAGGGGTGTGGCTGGGCTCCATATGGCTGACCACCACAGAGGCGGACCTGCACTCGGCCGCCCTGACCCGCAAGCTCCTGGCCGCCGGTTCCGGCGACACCGTCCGCTCCCGTGCCCTGACGGGCAAGCCCGCACGGCAGCTCCGTACCGAGTGGACCGACGCCTGGGACGACCCGGCCGGACCCGGCACCCTGCCCATGCCGCTGCAGGGCCTGCTGGTCGCCGAGGCGGTCTCCCGCATCCAGAAGTACGAGGTCGAACCGCTGCTCGGCACCCCGGTCGGCCAGATCGTCGGCCGGATGAGCAGCGAACGCAGCGTCCAGGCCGTCGTCGACGACCTCACCCGCGGCTTCGAGGAGGCCGTGGACCGCATCAACCGCATCGCCGGAAGGAGCGGCCAGTCGTGAGCACACCCCCCGCCGGTTTCTGGGCCCAGGCCGCCCAGCACCCCGACCGCACCGTCCTGGTCGCCCCCGACGGCGAGGAGTGGACCGCCGGACGTCTGCACTCCGCCGCCAACCGGCTCGTCCACGGGCTGCGCGCGGCCGGCCTGGAGCGCGGCGACGCCTTCGCCGTCGTCCTGCCCAACGGCGTCGAGTTCCTCACCGCCTACCTGGCCGCAACCCAGGCAGGCCTCTACCTGGTCCCGGTCAACCACCACCTCGTCGGCCCGGAGATCGCCTGGATCGTCGCCGACTCCGGCGCCAAGGTGCTCCTCGCCCACGAGCGGTTCGCCGACGCGGCGCGCCGGGCCGCCGACGAGGCCGGGCTCCCGGCCACGCACCGGTACGGCGTCGGCGCGGTCGACGGCTTCCGGCCGTACACCGAACTCCTCGCCGGACAGCCGCAGTCGGCCCCCTCCGGCCGCGAACTCGGCTGGGTCATGAACTACACGTCCGGTACGACGGGACGCCCGCGCGGCATCCGCCGCCCGCTGCCCGGCAAGCCGCCCGAGCAGGCCTACCTGGGGGGCTTCCTCGGGATTTTCGGCATCAAGCCGTTCGACGACAACGTCCACCTGGTCTGCTCGCCGCTGTACCACACGGCGGTCCTGCAGTTCGCCGGGGCGTCCCTGCACATCGGCCACCGTCTGGTGCTGATGGACAAGTGGACACCCGAGGAGATGCTCCGCCGCATCGACACCCACCGCTGCACCCACACCCATATGGTGCCCACCCAGTTCCACCGCCTGCTGGCTCTCCCGGACGAGGTGAAGGCCCGCTACGACGTCTCGTCCATGCGGCACGCCATCCATGGCGCCGCCCCCTGCCCCGACCACGTCAAGAGGGCCATGATCGACTGGTGGGGACACTGTGTGGAGGAGTACTACGCGGCCAGCGAGGGCGGCGGCGCCTTCGCCACCGCCGAGGACTGGCTGAAGAAACCCGGCACCGTCGGCAGGGCCTGGCCCATCAGCGAACTCGCGGTCTTCGACGACGACGGCAACCGGCTCCCGCCCGGCCGACTGGGCACCGTCTACATGAAGATGAGCACCGGCGGCTTCTCTTACCACAAGGACGAGACCAAGACCCGCAAGAACCGCATCGGCGACTTCTTCACCGTCGGCGACCTCGGCTACCTGGACGAGGACGGCTACCTCTTCCTGCGCGACCGCAAGATCGACATGATCATCTCCGGCGGGGTCAACATCTACCCGGCCGAGATCGAGTCCGTGCTCCTCTCCCATCCCGCCGTCGCCGACGCCGCCGCCTTCGGCATCCCGCACGACGACTGGGGCGAGGAGGTCAAGGCCGTGGTCGAACCGGCCCCCGGACACGACCCCGGCCCTGACCTGGCCGCGTCCCTCCTCGGCCACTGCGCCGAGCGGCTCGCCGGCTACAAGCGGCCCAGGAGCGTCGACTTCATCGCCGAGATGCCCCGCGACCCCAACGGCAAGCTGTACAAGCGGCGGTTGCGCGATCCGTACTGGGAGGGCCGTACGCGGCCGGTGTGACCGCGCCCCGCGCGCAGCCGGGACGCACAGCCTCAAGGGCGGTGGCGAGGACAGCTCGCCAGGAACCCGGCGAGACCGGCGGCGTCGGTGCCGATCTTGCGGTAGACGCTGGACAGCAACTGCCGCACGCCCTGCTCGGTCAGGCGCAGTTCCTTGGCGATCACCGCGACCGGGTGCCCCTGGGCGGTCAGTTCGGCGGTACGGCGTTCCTGGGTGGTCAGGGTGTCCGCCTGGACGTAGCGCAACGGCAGCGGGCGCAGACCGGCCGCCGAGAGTTCCGCCCTGGCCCGGGCGGCGAGTCCGTCGGCTCCGCAGTGGACGGCGCCCTCCAGGCCCTGGTAGAGCCGGTCGGCGGCTTCCTGCAGCCGCCCGTTGCGGGACAGCGCGGCACCGTGACCGATCTGGGCGCGGGCGAGTTCGTAGGCGGCGGGCGACTGCTCCAGGTGGTCGACGGCCTGCGCGTACAGATCGAGTGCCGCCGGCCCGCCGGTCACCTCGGCGAGGGTGTGCAGGGCCTGGCCGACGATGGAGGCGGCGCCGAAGTCCCGGGCGCGACGGACGGCGTCCTGGGCGTGGCCGATCGCCGCGTCCGGGGCGGTGGGGGCGAGCGCGCTCGCGAGCCGCAGCTGCCACGGGCACCAGGCCGGGTTGCGCCACGCCCGTCCGTCCAGCCAGTCCCCGACCGCCGGCAGCAGCGCCGCCGCCTCCGCGTGCCGTCCCTCCGCCAGGAGCAGTTCCGCGTACACCGTGCGCGGGTCGGGATAGATGACGGCGTTCGGGGTCATCTCACCGAAGTGGTGTTCGTCGGCGAGCGCGCGTGCCTCGTTGACGCGCCCACGGGCCAGCAGGGTCTGGATCAGGATGCCGATGGCGAACCACTGTGCGGGTACGGCCCCTTCCACCTTGTCGGCGATGCACAGACCTTCCCGTACGAGGTTCTCGGCTTCGGCCAGGGAGCCGCGCTGGTAGCGGATGTAGCCGGCGAGGGTCTGGCCCAGGGCCAGATGGGAGCCGCGCCAGCCCTTGGCCACGCATTCGGCGATCCCCTTGCTGAACAGCTCCTCGGCCCGCCGGGGCTGGTCGCCGTACATGAAGACCAGCGCGACCGAGACGGGTACCTCGAAGCCCCGGTTCTCGTCGGTCCAGCTCATGCCGCCGTCCAGGGCCCTCTCGGCATAGGCGAGGGTGTTCTGCCGCGGTTCGCCGCGCATGACGGCATCCCAGGCCCGCAGCCCCAGGATGCAGCGCTCCTCGAGGCTGCGACCGGGCAACTGCTCGGCCAGACGCGCCAATGTCCGCGAGCGGGCGGGGGAGTCGAGGTCGTCGGCACGGAACATGCCCCAGACGAACTGGTCCGCCTGCATGCGCAGTTTCACGCGGGGGTTCGTGGCCCGCTTCGCCTCCTCGGTGGCCACCGTCTCGGCCTCCGCCATCTGATCGGTGTGGGCCAGAGCCTGCGTCAGCCGGAAGACGATGGAGGCGCGCAGATCGGGGTCGACGTCGCGCTCCGCGAGCGCCTGGCGCAGATGCCGCACCGTGGCCGTGGGCTCGATCAGGAACGTGGAGCACGCGAGTTCGTGAAGGACCGCGGCGCGGTCCTCGGGGAGGGGCGGCTCCTGCAGCGCGCGGGTCAGCAGACGCTGGGCGGCCTCGGTCGCCCCGGCGCGAAGGTACTCGCGGGCGGCCTCACGGAAGCAGGCCACCGCCTCACGATTGCCCTCGCACGGGACCTCCAGCAGATGCCGGGCGGCGGCGGTCGGGCCGTACCCCGCCGCCAGCAGGGCCTCCGCGGCGGCGTTGTGCAGACCGGCCCGGAAGCCCTTGCCGATGGACCGGTAGATCGTCGTGGCGATCAGCGAGTGAACGAAGTCGAGCTCACCCTCGGGCCCGTGGCCGTCGGCCAGGATCCGGGCCGCGCGCAGCCTCTGGATCGCCTCGGCCGCCGCCTCGTCACCGAGCACCGCGATGGTCGCGGCGAGCCGCGGTGAGAACGGCGAGCCCAGGACGGCGGCCGTGTGCGCGAAGCGGATGGTCGCGGTGTCGAGTTGGTGCAGACGCTCGATCAGTCCCGGACCTTTGATCGCCGTGGCCAGCTCACGCATCACGGGCAGGTCGTCCTCGGTGCCGCTGCGTTTGCGCTCGGCGAGGCCGATGGCGAGCTCCACCGTTTCGAAGGGACTCCCGCCGGTGGCCGACCAGCATTCCTTGCAGAACTGGTCCTGGGCTGCCTCCCCGACCTCATTCCTGACGATCCGCGCCACGCCGTCGGGGGTCAGCAGGGCCAGGTCATGGGGCCGCTCACCGTGGTGTCCCACGAGCGTGCGGAGTTCGCCGGCTTCCGGAGGGAGCTCGTCGGGCCGGTAGGCGACCACGATCGACAAGGGGAGGTCATCGACCCGTGGCGCGAAGGAGGCGAGCCACTTCAGGGACTCGGGGTCCGCCCAGTGCAGGTCGTCCAGGAGCAGGGCGACGGGTGCCTTCTTCACCGTGAGGCGCGTCATGACCCAGTCCAGGCCTTCGCGGACCCCGGTCGGATCCGGCGCGGGGGCGGCTGTCTTCGCCTCGAGACCGAGCACGGCGGCGACGGTGTCGTACCAACTTCCCAGGAAGGCGCGGAGTTCCGCCTCGTCCATGGTGGCCAGCGGGGGCTGCATCAACTGGCGTACCACGCGGAACGCCGACCGTTGTTCCGTCTCCCCTCCCCTGCCCGACAGCACCGTGATCCCGTACGCCGCGGCCCTGGCGCGCGCTTCCGTGATGAGTGCGGTCTTGCCCAGTCCGGCCGACCCCGTGAAGGCGAGCAGTCCCCTGCGCCTCGCGCGAGGCACACCGTCCCTCGTGCGCCGCAGTTCCTGGAACGCGGCGTCGAGGGCCTGAAGTTCCCGTCGGCGCTCGATCAAAGTCTGTTGCTCCGTGATCGGGTGCCGCGGCTCCATGACCATGTGCCGTACCGCCTTCTGTCGTTCGGCCCGGAGGGGGCTGTGGTGGGCCGAGCGTACGCCTCGCAGAGGTACGGGCAGGCCGGACTGAGCACTATCGGGTGAATGATGAACTGTAGAAGGGATAATGTCCGCCCCTCGGGTATCGGGGCATGAATGGCCGCCTCAGGACGGCGATGTCGCAGGAGCGTGTCAGGTGCGCCTACGACACAGCGGGCACCGAAACCACATCCGCGTAGCGCGGCACACCGCGCGCCCAGTGGTAGCATCCGCGGATCCAGCCGATCATGCCTTCCACATAGCCGACGCCCGCGGGGCTCAGTTCCGGCTTGATCTCCGCGTAGAGCTTCTGGAACTCCTCGATCGTGCCGTTGATCTGCTCGATGGCCAGGATGACGGCGGCTTGCAGGGAGCATCCGTGTTCACGCTGGTGCGCCAGGGCCAGATTGATCATTCCTCCGGCACGCTGTTCCTTCACCGCGGAGTACAGGTCGGGTATCCACACCGCCGCGTCGGCCGACAGCCGGCTCAACCGCTGTACGGCGGGGTGGTGGAGCTCGGCGGGGGACAGTTCCTGTGGCTGGGCGGCCTCGCACAGCGGGTAGAACGGCTCGACGCCGGCGGTCAGCGACCGAATGGAGGTGCACTCCCTGGTCCGCAGCAGGTAGGGCTGGGCCTGCGCCACCGACTCGTACAACAAGCCGTGGACGTATTCACGGCTCTTCCACGCCCACCGCGCGGCCTGCGCGGGAGTGCACCGCTCACGGACCTGTCGGTGGAGATCGGTCAGGGCTGCTCCGAGGGGGGTGCTGGGCGGCCGGCCGTCCCGCAGGATCGCGACGCTCTCACCCAGCATCGGCAGCAGCCGGCCCGGAGAGTGCCGGCCGATGTCCTCCGCGAGGTCGTCGAAGACGAACTGGTAGGCGATCTGATTGGCCATGATCTGGAGCAGGCCCGCATCCATGGTGGGGCTGTTGTAGGACGCGAGCTCGGCGGGGCGAGTTCGAGCGATCATCAGTGCCACGCCTGGCTCGTCGGTCAGCCCCCATACCCTCAGCCACGCGTCGACGCCGGCCGCGGCCTCGCGTTCATGGGGGTTGCGCAGGAACGGGAAGGGCATGTGGAGGTGGGTGTCGATCAGGTCCTTGAGAGTGAGGACCCGGGTCCGGTCCGGTACGCAGACCGTGATGTCCTCATGCGTTGTCGACAAGGGGGTCACCTGCCGTCCGGGAATCCGATGCGCGGGGGGCGGGTGCTGCTTGTGAACGGGGTTCGCAGGTCATGACCAGGGACCGCGGTCCCATCGTGATCCCGGGGCGCGGTTTCCGGTCGACGTACCCCGGCAGATGGCGCAGGCGCCGGCGGCCGGCGATGGTCGCGAGCGCCAGGGTGGCCTCCACCATCGCGAACTCGTCGGCGAGGCACTTGCGGTTGCCCGCGGAGAACGGCATCATCGCGCGGCGCTGTTCGGCGGTGGGGTTCCCCGGCAGCCAGCGGTCGGGGTCGAAACGCTCGGGGTCGGGGAACGACGAGGGATCGTGGTGCAGTAGGTAGGGGCTGTACAGGACGGTGGCTCCCTCGGGCAGAGGGCACCCGGCGAGTTCCGTCTCCCTGGTGGCGACACGGGTGAAGAGCCAGCCGGGCGCCGAGTGGCGCAGTGTCTCGGAGACGACGCACCGGGTGTAGACGAGGTGCGGCAGATCGTCGGGGCCGGGCCGCCGGCCTGCGGCGAGGACGGAGTCGAGTTCGGCGTGCAGGCGGCGCTCCGCCTCCGGATGGCGGGCCAGCAGGCTGAAGGCGGCGGCCAGGGAGAGGGCCTGGGTCTCGACGCCCGTGAGCAGCAGTGTGATCAGGTGGTCGTGGACCTCCTGGCCGGTGATCGCCGCCGCCTCGCCGCCGCCGCGCGCGGCTGCCAGCAGGCTTCCCAGTACGTCGTCGCGGTCGGGGCCCCGGCGACGCTCCGCGATCACCGTGTCGATGATCGCGTGCAGGCGTGACAGCGCGCGCCGATACCGGCGGTTGGCGGGTGTGGGCAGGCGGAACAGGGCGTCGACCGGTACGACCGTGCGGACGAACAGGCCACGGACGACGTCGGTGAGACAGTCCCGCACCTCGGCGGTCGTCGTGTCGTCCAGCGAGTCGGAGAGGAGGACCCGGCTGATCACGCGGGTCGTGAGGGTCATCATCGCCTCGCTGACGGGGACCGTCCGGCCCGTTTGCCACCCGTGGCAGACCGCCTCGGCCTCCTCGGTGACGAGGTCCGTGTAGCGGGCGACGTGGGAGGCACGGAAGCCGGGTTGCAGCAGCGCCCGCTTGTCGCGGTGCGTCGGCTGGCGGCAGGTGACGAGACCGTCGCCCATCAGCTTTCCGAGCCGGTCGTACAGCGGCCCTCCCTTGTCGAAGGTGTGCGGATCCATGAGCACCTCGTGGGTCAGTTCCGGGTGGCACACCATCCAGGCTCGCTGGGGGCCCAGTCGTATCTCGACCAGATCCCCGCGCGCGGGCAAAGAATTCAGAAACGCCAGCGGTCGGCGGTAGAAGGCGATACCGTGGCCGAAGAGCGGGAATATGCCGGGAGCAGTACCAGTCCTCCACGGTCGTTTCTGTTCAGGCACGGCACGGCTCATGGATACCTCCTGCACGACGTGACGCGTGAAATGTATGAAGGTGCTACGGACTCGGCTTGAGAAATGTCCTGCCCAGGTTCAGCGGCGCTCGGTTTCCGGAAACCTTTCTCCAAAGGGGCGCACGGGAGCACGCAGAAGCAAAATAGTTGCTTTCGGTGATCGACCGTCGATGCTTGACCTGCTTCCGTGACGGGCCGAGGATCTGAGCCATGACGCAGGGACACGGCAGCACGGTCGACGGGGTGCTGCGCCGCAGCGCCCGGCGCACCCCGGCCCGCCTCGCGGTGGAGTACGGCGAACGCCGCTGGACGTACGAGGAACTCGACGACGCCGTCTCCCGCGCGGCCTCGGTACTCCTCGCGCAGGGCCTCACGCCCGGGGACCGGGTCGGCGCCTACGGCCACAACTCCGACGCCTACCTCATCGGCTTCCTCGCCTGTGCCCGCGCGGGCCTGGTCCATGTGCCGGTCAACCACAACCTCACCGGGGACGACCTGGCGTACCTCGTCGGCCAGTCCGGCAGCACCCTCGTCCTCGCCGACCCCGGCCTGGCCGGCCGGCTCCCGGACGGGGTACGCGTGCTGCCGCTGCGGGACGCCGACGGCTCGCTGCTCGCCCGGCTGGCCGGCACACCGCCGTACGGCGGGCCCGAACCCCGTACCGAGGACCTGGTACAGCTGCTGTACACCTCCGGTACGACCGCCCTGCCCAAGGGCGCGATGATGACCCACCGGGCCCTGGTGCACGAGTACCTGAGCGCCATCACCGCCCTCGACCTGAGTGCCGGGGACCGGCCGGTGCACGCGCTGCCGCTGTACCACTCGGCGCAGATGCACGTGTTCCTGCTCCCGTACCTCGCCGTCGGCGCGAGCAACATCATCCTGGACGCGCCGGACGGGGACCGGCTCTTCGATCTGGTCGAAGCGGGCCGCGCGGACAGCCTGTTCGCGCCGCCCACGGTGTGGATCGGCCTGGCGAACCGGCCCGACTTCACCACCCGGGACCTCGGCGGCCTGCGCAAGGCCTACTACGGCGCGTCGGTCATGCCCGTCCCGGTCCTGCGGCGGCTGCGCGAGCGCCTGCCGGGGCTCGCCTTCTACAACTGCTTCGGGCAGAGCGAGATCGGCCCGCTGGCCACGGTGCTGGGCCCCGACGAACACGAGGGCCGGCTGGACTCGTGCGGCCGTACCGTGCTGTTCGTGGACGCCCGGGTCGTGGACGACAAGGGCGAGGACGTGCCCGACGGCGCGCCCGGCGAGATCGTCTACCGCTCACCGCAGTTGTGCGAGGGCTACTGGGACAAGCCCGAGGAGACCGCCGAGGCCTTCCGGGACGGCTGGTTCCACTCCGGCGACCTCGCGGTGCGTGACGCCGACGGCTACCTCACGATCGTGGACCGGGTGAAGGACGTCATCAACTCCGGTGGGGTCCTGGTGGCTTCACGCCAGGTCGAGGACGCGCTCTACACCCACGAGGCCGTCGCCGAGGCCGCCGTGATCGGCCTGCCCGACGAGCGGTGGATCGAAGCCGTGACGGCGGTTGTCGTCCCGCGCGCGGAGGTGACGGAGGAACAGCTGGTCGAGCACGTGAAGGGGAAGCTCGCGCCCTTCAAGGCACCCAAGCGGGTGGAGTTCGTGGCCGAGTTGCCGCGCAATGCCAGTGGGAAGATCCTCAAGCGCGAACTGCGCGACCGCTTCAGCGGCTAGGGGGTGGTCTTCGACGGCAGCAGGGCGTCGGCCAGCAACCGCCAGGCGGGGAGCGCCGATTCGCCCGGCCCGACGCCGATCACCTGTACGGCGACGTGATCGGCGCCCGCCTCCACATGCCCCTGCAGCTTGCCTGCGACCGTGTCCGGATCGCCCCAGAACACCAGGTCGTCCACGAACCGGTCGCTGCCACCGCCGGAAAGGTCGTCATCGGTGTATCCGAGCCGGCGGAACTTGGCGATGTTGTAAGGGGTTGCGAGGTAGCCGCGCAGGTGGTCGCGGGCGAGGGCGCGGGCCCGGTCCGGGTCGCTCTCGAACAGCACGGCGTGCTCGACGGCCAGGAAGGCGTCCGGCCCCAGGATCTCCCGCGCCTGCTCGGTGTGGGCCGTGTTCACGTGGTAGGTCTGGGCCCCCTCGGCGCGGTCGCGGGCCAGCTCGAGCATCCTGGGACCGTACGCGGCCAGCAGGCGCCGGACGGGCCGTGCGGGGCGGGGGTTGGGCGTCTCCAGGGCATCCATCTCGTCGAGGTACCCGGCCATCGCGGCGAGGGGCTTGACTCCCGGACGAGGCTGCCCGCCGAAACCCAGGCCGAGCACGTGCCGCCCTGGATAGGCGTCTGCGAGCAGCAGGGCGGCACCGTGCGTCCAGGTCGCCTCCCGGGACCAGATCCGGGCGATGCCGTTCACGACGCCGAGCCGCCGCGTCGAAGCGAGTAGAAACCCGGCGTGCGTGAACGCGTCCCGGCCGAGCAGCTCCGGGATCCAGACGGCCCGCCAGCCCAGATCCTCCAGCTCCTGGACGGAGTCCCGGATCCGCGCGGCCGGCTGGTACTCGAAGTCGAAGGTGTAGATCCCGAACGTGCCGAGGTCCATCGATGCGCTCCTTCAAAGATGACATCGTCGGATCGTAATATCGCAGATTCTCGATATGTTTGACAAGGGAGGGGTGGCGGGCGGCGGAGGTGTGCGGTCAGAGCGTCTGCCCGAGCTCCGCGACCAGGTCGGCGATGCGCTGTTCGTCCCGCTTGTAATGGGTCCACTTGCCGACGCGGGTGGCACGGACGAGACCCGAGCGCTGGAGCTCGGCCATATAGGCGGACACGGTGGACTGGGCCAGCCCCGCCTTGGCCTGAATGTGGCTCACGCACACACCGACCTCGGCGGGATCGGCTATGGCTGTCTCCATCGGGAAGTGCCGCTCGGGTTCCCGCAGCCAGCGCAGCATCTGCAGGCGCATCGGGTTGGACAGCGCCCGCAGCGCGTTGACGAGGTCCGGGTCCGGGGCGGGGGTGCTGTCCGTCATGGCTCGGAAGTATAGGCCGACGGCGACGTTTCGAGGTACGTCGATACGACCGCCCTCCGTCCGTCACGCCGCGTCGAGGCCCTACCCGGCGTCCTTGGGCCGCAGGTCCGCGATCCGCCGGATCTTGCCGACCGACCGCTCCAGTGACTCCGGCTCCACGATCTCCACGTCGACGGACACCCCGATCCCGTCCTTCACGGCCGCGACGATCGACCGGGCCGCCGCGTCCCGTGTCTCCGGGCCCGCGTCCGGGCGGGCCTCGGCGCGGACGGTCAGCCGGTCCAGCCGGCCCTCCCTCGTCAGCCGGAGCTGGAAGTGGGGCGCCACGCCGGGCGTGCGCAGCACGATCTCCTCGATCTGGGTCGGGAACAGGTTGACCCCGCGCAGGATCACCATGTCGTCACTGCGCCCGGTGATCTTCTCCATCCGCCGGAACGCCCGCGCCGTGCCGGGCAGCAGCCGGGTGAGGTCGCGGGTGCGGTACCGGATGATCGGCATGGCCTCCTTGGTCAGCGAGGTGAACACCAGCTCGCCCCGCTCGCCCTCCGGCAGCACCTCACCCGTGATCGGATCGACCACCTCCGGATAGAAGTGGTCCTCCCACACGGTCAGCCCGTCCTTGGTCTCCACGCACTCCTGGGCCACCCCCGGGCCGATCACCTCGGACAGGCCGTAGATGTCGACGGCGTCGATCGCGAACCGCTCCTCGATCTCGCGCCGCATCTGCTCGGTCCAGGGCTCGGCCCCGAAGATGCCCACGCGCAGCGAGGTGGCGCGCGGGTCCACGCCCTGCCGCTCGAACTCGTCCAGCAGTGTGAGCATGTAGGACGGGGTCACCATGATGACGGCCGGCTCCAGATCCTGGATCAGCTGCACCTGCCGGGCCGTCATACCGCCGGAGGCCGGTACGACCGTACAGCCCAGGCGCTCGGCGCCGTAGTGGGCGCCCAGGCCGCCGGTGAACAGTCCATAGCCGTACGCCACATGCACGAGGTCGCCGGGCCGCCCGCCGGCCGCCCGGATCGACCGCGCCACCATGTCGGCCCACAGGGAAAGGTCGTTGTCCGTGTAGCCGACCACCGTGGGGCGGCCGGTGGTGCCGCTGGAGGCATGCAGCCGGCGGATCCGCTCGCGTGGCACGGCGAACATCCCGTACGGGTAGTTCTCCCTGAGGTCGGCCTTGGCCGTGAACGGGAAACGGGCCAGATCGGCGAGGGAGCGGCAGTCCTCGGGGCGGACGCCGGCCTTGTCGAAGGACCGCCGGTAGAACGGGACGTTGTCGTAGGCGTGCCGCAGCGAGGTGCGCAGGCGCTCCAGCTGGAGCTCCCGCAGTTCCTCGCTTCCGAGCCGTTCGCCCGCGTCGAGCAGATCCGTCGCGTCCGCCATCGAGCCCTCTCCCTCGCGTCCTCACATTCCGGACGACCGATCATTCGGTCGCTCCATCGGGGCCAGTAATTCAGGCCATGCGACTCCAGGCAAGAGGGCTGCGAGGATTTTCTGCGCCGGCCGCGCCGGAAACCGGGCACGGGCAGCTGTGACGGGCACGGGGACCTTCGGCGTTGCGCCGCTCGGGGAGGACCGACATGATCATGCCCATGCCGACCTTCACCGCGTCCGACGGAACCCGGCTCGCCTACCACCTGCGGGGTGCCGGTGAGCCTCTCGCCGTCCTGCCCGGCGGGCCCATGCGTGCCTCCGCCTACCTCGGCGACCTCGGCGGGCTGGCCGCGCACCGGCGCCTGGCCCTGCTGGACCTGCGGGGCACCGGTGACTCCGCGCTGCCGTCGGACCCGGCGACCTACCGTTGCGACCGGATGGTCGAGGACGTGGAGGTATGGCGCGCACACATGGGCCTGGAGCACATGGATCTGCTCGCCCACTCGGCGGGCGCGGCCCTCGCGATGCTCTACGCGGCCCGTCATCCGCAGCGGATCCGGCGGCTGCTGCTCATCACGCCCAACCCCTCCGCCCTGGGTCTGCGGGCGACCCCCGAGGACCGGCTGGCCGCGGCCCGGCTGCGCGCGGACGAGCCGTGGTTCGGGCAGGCCTTCCCCGCCTTCCGGGCCTGGCTGGCGGGCGACGCGGACTTCGACGACGCGTTCCTGCCGTTCTTCCACGGCCGCTGGGACGACGCCGCCCGTGCGCACACCGACGAGGAACCGGAGCAGACCAACGAGGAGGCGGCGGAGCGCTACTTCGCCGACGGCGCCTTCACGCCGGACGCGACCCGTACCGCCCTCGCCGCGCTGACCGTGCCGGTCCTCGTCCACGCCGGGGAACTCGACGGCGGTCCGAACCCGAGCCTCGCCCGCCGCGCCGCCGAGGCCTTCACGCGGGCCCGGCTCGCCGTCCAGCCCGGTGCCGGCCACTACCCCTGGCTGGACGACCCGGAGTGGTTCGTCCAGCGAATCCTCGCCTTCCTGGACGGGCCCGCGGGCGCCCTTCTGCCCTCGGCAGAGTAGGCGGCCGGGGACGGACGGGCCCGGTTAGCGTGTCCGGCATGGACACCGCGACGCCGCACACCGTCGAGGCGAACGGCATCACCCTGGCCTGGCGGGCCTGGGGGCCGGCGGACGCCCCGCCCGTCGTGCTGCTGCACTGCCGGGGCGCCGACGGCGGGGACTGGACGCACATCGCCGAACGGCTCGCGGCGCCCCCGCGCCCCCGCCGGGTGTACGCCCCCGATCTGCGCGGCCACGGACACAGCGACTGGCCGGGGGACTACCCGGCCGAGGCGATGAGCGACGACGTCCACGCCCTGCTGTCCGCCCTCGGCCTCGACGGCGTCGATGTCGTGGGCCATTCGCTGGGCGGGATCGTCGCCTACCTGCTGGCGCAGCGCCACCCCGGGGCCGTACGACGCCTGGTGCTGGAGGATGTCTGCGCACCCGTGCCGCTCGACCCGCCCCGCCCGCCCGCCGAACGGCCCGCGGGGGAGCTGCCGTTCGACTGGGCGATGGTGCGGGCCACCGACGCGCAACGCAACGCCCCCGATCCTGTGTGGTGGGACCACATGGACCGGATCACCATGCCGACGCTTGTCATCGGGGGTGGCCCCACCAGCCTCATCCCGCAGGACCAGGTCGCCCAGCTCGCCCGGCTGATCCCGGACGCCTCGCTGGTGACCCTGGACGCGGGGCACCTGGTGCACGAGTCCTGCCCGGAGGAATTCCTCGCCGTGCTGCGGGAGTTCCTCGACCCGTGATCACCGACACCGCCGGGTTCGGCAGGCCCGCGGCCCGAACGCCGTCAGGAACCGGTCATGGAAGCCGTCCATCGCCCGGACGGGGTGGCGTGCGACGCGGGCCTCCGGCAGTGCGGGCGTCGGTCGTACGCGGAGAGTCATCCGGTCGGCCGGTGCGCGTGCCGGACACCCCGGCGGGCTACGGCTGGTCGGCCGCGACCGCCACCTCCCGGGCCCACCGGTAGTCGGCCTTGCCGCTCGGGGACCGCTGGATGGACTCCGTGACGACCAGCTGGCGGGGGACCTTGTAACCGGCCAGCCGGGTACGGCAGTGGCTCTGGATGTCCGCGAGCGAGGGCCGCGCCGCCCCCTCGCGCAACTGCACCACGGCCGCCACATGAGTGCCCCAGGTGGCGTCCGGTACCCCGGCGACCAGGGCGTCGTACACATCCGGATGCGCCTTGAGCGCCTGTTCGACCTCCTCCGGGTACACCTTCTCGCCCCCGGTGTTGATGCACTGCGAGCCCCGGCCGAGCACGGTGACCACGCCGTCCTCGTCGACCGTCGCCATGTCGCCCAGCAGGACCCAGCGCTGTCCGTCCTTCTCGAAGAAGGTCTCGGCCGTCTTCCGCGGGTCGTTGTAGTAGCCCAGCGGCACATGGCCGCACTGGGCGACCCGGCCGATCTCGCCCGGGGTGACCATCTCGTGCGTCGCCGGGTCCACCACGCGGGTCCGGGAGTTGACCCGGATGCGGAAACCGCGCTCCGGCCCCGAGTCCTCCGTCGCCGTACCGTTGAAACCGGACTCGGAGGAGCCGAAGTTGTTGAGCAGCACGGCGTTCGGGACCAGCTCCCGGAACTGCCGGCGCACCGTCTCCGACATGATCGCGCCCGACGAGGACACGCTGAACAGGGCCGAGCAGTCCGTGCCCTTCATCGGTCCGCTCAGCGCGTCGATCAGCGGCCGGAGCATCGCGTCGCCGACCAGCGACATGCTGGTGACCCTCTCCTTCTCGACGGTCCGCAGCACCTCCTCCGGGACGAACTTGCGGTGCAGGACCACACGTTGGCCGAAGTTGAAGCCGATGAACGCCGTCAGCGTGGAGGTGCCGTGCATCAGCGGGGGAGTGGGGAAGAAGGTGATCCCGGAGCCGCCCGCGGCGACCCGCTCGGCCAGCTCCTGAGGCGTCTTCACCGGCTCCCCGGTCGGCGCCCCGCCGCCCAGCCCGGCGAAGAACAGGTCCTCCTGGCGCCACATCACACCCTTGGGCATGCCGGTCGTGCCGCCGGTGTAGATGATGAACTGGTCGTCACCGGAGCGGACCGGGAAGTCCCGGCCGGCCGACCCGGCGGCCTCCGCGCCGGCGAACGCCACCGCGCCCGGCACCCCGGCCGTCTGCGGACCGACCCGCAGGAGATGCCGCAGCTTCGGCACCCGCGGCAACGCACCCGCCACCCGGTCCGCGAACTCCGCGTCGAAGACCAGCGCGACCAGATCGGCGTCCCGGTACAGGTACACCAACTCGTCTTCGACATAGCGGTAGTTCACGTTGACCGGGACGATCCGCGCCTTCAGGCAGGCCAGCGCCGTCTGCAGGTACTCGACGCCGTTGTACAGGTGCAGGCCCAGGTGTTCGCCGGGGCGTATCCCGGTGTCGGTGAGGTGGTGGGCGATGCGGTTGGCCGCCGCGTCCAGCTCCGCGTACGTCAGGCGGCGCTCCGCGCCGGTGCCGGGATGGTCGGCGTACACGAGCGCCTCGCGGTCCGGGACCACGTCGACGACCGACTCGAACAGGTCGGCAAGGTTGTACTCCACCGCTCCTCCTGACCCCGGCAGTCCTGACGACCAAAGGCGCATCGGTCGGTTCGCCGGTCATCAGAGCAAAGCGCGCGGCAACTGTGAAGGCCCCGCGCCCATAAATCTGACTGGCTGTCAGAAAACCCTGGGAGATCCCTTGAAGTGCCTCACCGCCTCCTGCAACCTGTTCTCGTTCTCACCGAGGGGAGAAAGCCGATGGGCGGGACGGAACACCTCACCGTGCGGCGCGAGGGCGCCACACTGGTGCTCACGCTCAACAGGCCCGACGCGAGGAACGCGCTCTCGCTCCCGATGCTCGTCGGCCTGTACGACGGCTGGCTCGAGGCCGACGCGGACGACGAGATCCGCTCCGTCGTGCTGACGGGGTCCGGTGGCTCCTTCTGCGCCGGCATGGACCTCAAGGCGCTCGCCGGGAACGGCATGGAGGGGGAGCACTACCGCGACCGGCTCAAGGCCGACCCGGACCTGCACTGGAAGGCGATGCTGCGCCACCACCGCCCGCGCAAACCGGTCATCGCCGCCGTCGAGGGGTACTGCGTCGCGGGCGGCACCGAGATCCTCCAGGGCACCGACGTCCGGGTCGCGGGCGAGTCCGCCACCTTCGGCCTGTTCGAGGTCAGGCGCGGGCTGTTCCCGATCGGCGGCTCCACCGTCCGGCTGCAACGCCAGATCCCGCGCACCCACGCCCTGGAGATGCTGCTCACCGGACGGCCGTACAGCGCACGGGAGGCCGCGGACATCGGTCTGATCGGCCACGTCGTCCCCGACGGAACCGCCCTCGACAAGGCCCTGGAGATCGCCGGGCAGATCAACGCCTGCGGCCCGCTCGCCGTCGAGGCCGTCAAGGCGTCGGTGTACGAGACCGCCGAGATGACGGAGACCGACGGACTCGCGGCCGAACTCACGCGCGGCTGGCCGGTCTTCGACACCGCCGACGCCAAGGAAGGCGCCCGCGCCTTCGCGGAGAAGCGGCCCCCCGTCTACAAGCGCGCATGACGCTCCGCGGGGTGAGCCGGGCGGCAGACGCCGTTCGCAGGCCGCGGGCCGCCGTGGACCGGTCGTGCCCACGCGGCGGAGCCGCACACGCCACCGCCCCGCGCCCCGCACGGGGCACGCCTTCACCGCCGACCTCCCAAGGAGGCAGCCGATGCCCGAAGTCCTCAAAGCCCCCCTCGTCGTCGAGTTCCCCTTCACCCGCTCCCTCGGCCCCGTCCAGAGCGCCTTCCTCACCGGCCTGCGCGAACGCGTCGTCCTCGGCGTGCGGACCACCGACGGACGCGTCCTCGTCCCGCCCGTCGAGTACGACCCCGTCACCGCCGAGGAGATCCGCGACCTGGTGGAGGTCGCCCCCACGGGTACGGTGACCACCTGGGCCTGGAACCACGAACCCCGCCGCGGCCAGCCCCTCGGCACTCCCTTCGCCTGGGTCCTGGTCCGGCTCGACGGTGCCGACACCGCCCTGCTCCACGCCCTCGACGCCCCCGGCCCCGACGCCGTCCGCACCGGCATGCGGGTCCGCGTCCGCTGGGCCGGGGACCGCACCGGCGACATCACCGACATCGCCTGCTTCGAGCCGTACGACGGCGAGCCGGAGCAACCGGGCGGCCGCAGCGGGGAATTCGCCGACCCCCTCACCGGGATCGTCGCCCCCGCCCGCCTCGACTACACCTACTCACCCGGCCGCGCCCAGTCCGACTACATCCACGCCCTTGCCGACCGGCGGACCGTCGGCGAACGCTGCCCCTCCTGCCACAAGGTGTACGTCCCGCCCAGGGGTGCGTGCCCCACATGTGGCGTCGCCACAGCGGAACGGGTCGAGGTAGGGCCGCGCGGCACAGTCACCACCTTCTGCATCGTCAACATCAAGGCGAAGAACCTCGACATCGAGGTGCCCTACGTCTACGCGCACATCGCCCTCGACGGCGCCGACCTCGCCCTGCACGCCCGGATCGGCGGCATCCCCTACGACCAGGTGCGCATGGGCCTGCGCGTCGAGCCCGTGTGGACCGACGGCGCCCACTACCCCGACCACTACCGGCCCACCGGGGAACCCGACGCCGACTACGACACCTTCAAGGAGCTGCTGTGACCCGGGAGATCGCGGTCGTCGCCTTCGCCCAGACCGACCACCGGCGCTCCACCGAGGAGTCCTCCGAGGTCGAGATGCTCATGCCGGTGCTGCACCAGGTCCTCGCGCAGACCGGACTGAGGGCCGCCGACATCGGCTTCACCTGCTCCGGCTCCAGCGACTACCTCGCCGGCCGCGCCTTCTCCTTCACCCTCGCCCTGGACGGCGTCGGCGCCTGGCCGCCGATCTCCGAGTCCCACGTCGAGATGGACGGCGCCTGGGCGCTGTACGAGGCCTGGACCAAGCTGCGCACCGGCGACGCCGACACCGCGCTCGTCTACTCCTACGGCAAGTGCTCGCCCGGCTCGGTGCGGGACGTCCTCACCCGCCAGCTGGACCCGTACTACGTCGCACCCCTGTGGCCCGACTCCATAGCCCTCGCCGCACTCCAGGCCCAGGCGCTCATGGACGCCGGCCACACCGACGAACCGGCCCTCGCCGCCGTCGGCGCCCGCAGCCGTGCCGACGCCACCGCCAACCCGCACGCCCAGCTCAAGGGACCGGTCCCGCACGGCGACTACGTCGTACGGCCCCTGCGCACCGGTGACTGCCCGCCCGTGTCCGACGGCGCCGCCGCGGTGGTCCTCGCGGCGGGGGAGCGGGCCCGCCGGCTGTGCGAGCGGCCCGCCTGGATCCGCGGCATCGACCACCGCATCGAGGCGCACGGCCTGGGCGTGCGCGACCTCACCGACTCGCCCTCCGCCCGGCTCGCCGCCGAGCACGCCGGTGCCTTCGAACGGCCCGTCGACACCGCCGAGTTGCACGCGCCGTTCACCTCCCAGGAAGTGGTCCTGCGCAGGGCGCTCCGCCTCGGTGACGACGTGCGCGTCAACCCCTCCGGCGGGGCGCCGGCCGCCCACCCCGTCATGGCCGCCGGCCTGATCCGCATCGGCGAGGCCGCCGCCCGCATCCACCGCGGCGCGTCCGACCGCGCCCTCGCCCACGCCACCTCCGGCCCCTGCCTCCAGCAGAACCTGGTCGCCGTACTCGAAGGGGATCCACGATGAGCAAGGAGCCCGTGGCCGTGATAGGCGTCGGCCAGACCAAGCACGTGGCCGCCCGCCGGGACGTGTCGATCGCCGGACTCGTCCGTGAGGCGGCCCGGCGGGCCCTGGACGACGCGGAGTTGACCTGGGCCGACATCGACGCCGTCGTCATCGGAAAGGCGCCCGACTTCTTCGAGGGCGTGATGATGCCCGAGCTGTACCTGGCGGACGCGCTGGGCGCCGTGGGCAAGCCCATGCTGCGGGTGCACACCGCCGGCTCCGTCGGCGGCTCCACCGCACTCGTGGCCGCGAACCTGGTCGCCGCCCGGGTCCACGGCACCGTCCTCACCCTCGCCTTCGAGAAGCAGTCCGAGTCGAACGCCATGTGGGGCCTGTCCCTGCCGATCCCCTTCCAGCAGCCCCTGCTCGCCGGCGCCGGCGGCTTCTTCGCCCCGCATGTGCGCGCCTACATGCGGCGCAGCGGTGCCCCCGACACCATCGGCTCCCTCGTCGCCTACAAGGACCGGCGCAACGCCCTCAAGAACCCCTGGGCCCACCTCCACGAGCACGACATCACGCTGGAGAAGGTCCAGGCCTCGCCCATGTTGTGGGACCCCATTCGCTACTCCGAGACCTGTCCGTCCTCCGACGGCGCCTGCGCCATGGTCCTCACCGACCGCGCCGGAGCGGCCCGCGCGCCCCGCCCACCCGCCTGGATGCTCGGCGGCGCCATGCGCAGCGAGCCGACCCTGTTCGCCGGCAAGGACTTCGTCTCCCCGCAGGCCGGCAAGGACTGCGCCGCCGACGTCTTCCGGCAGGCCGGCATCGCCGACCCCCGCCGGGACATCGACGCCGTCGAGATGTACGTGCCCTTCTCGTGGTACGAGCCCATGTGGCTGGAGAACCTGGGCTTCGCCGAGGAAGGGGAGGGCTGGAAGCTCACCGAGTCCGGGGTGACCGAACTCGACGGGGACCTGCCCGTCAACATGTCGGGCGGTGTGCTGTCCACCAACCCCATCGGCGCCTCCGGCATGATCCGCTTCGCCGAGGCCGCCCTCCAGGTGCGCGGCCAGGCCGGGGAACACCAGGTGGACGGCGCCCGCCGGGTGCTCGGACACGCCTACGGCGGCGGCTCCCAGTTCTTCTCCATGTGGCTCGTGGGAGCGCGTCCACCGGAGTCCTGAAAGTCCTCCCCACGTGGCCTGTCGGGCATCGTGAGCGGTCGCTAGGCTGACCCGCGGACGACGAACCGGGAGGAGCACGGACGTGGCCGAGAGCACGATCCAGCAGCAGCCGCTCACGGGCTGGGACAAGCCGGAGCTGGACCTCAGCAGGGCGGAGTGGCAGTCCAGCAGCCGGGGTCTGGGCGATGTCCAGATCGCGTTTGTCGAGGGCTTCATCGCGATGCGCAACAGCGGCCGTCCGGAAAGCCCGTCCCTGATCTTCACACCGGCGGAATGGGGTGCCTTCGTCACCGGAGCCCGTGAAGGGGAGTTCGACCTCACCTGACCCGGATCCACATGAACTGAACCGGGGGTGTTCCGAGCCGATTTCCGGACACGCGACCAGCAGGACCCCGCTGGAACCGCAGCCTGCGTCAGGCTGGCCCCAGCACGGGGAAGGCCGTGTTCCGGAAGGTGAGGGACGATGAGCACTGCACCGGTCATCGCCGCGGTCGACGGCTCGGACGACAGCCTGCGCGCGCTGGAGTGGGCCTTCGACGCGGCCCGCCGCCGCGCCGCGCCGCTGCGGGTGGTGCACGTACGGCAGTACGCCGCCTGGGGCCAGGCCGACGTGCTGGTCGCCGGGCCGCCCGAGGCGGAGGGCGATCCGGTCCTGGACGACGTGCACAGCCGGCTCGCGGACCGTGCCGCACAGCCCTCCGTGGAGTACGTCGCCCTGGAGGGCGTACCGGGCGCCGTGCTGCCGGAACTCGGCGCCGACGCCCAGCTGTTGGTCCTCGGCTCCCGGGGGCGTGGCGGCTTCGCCAGCCTGCTGCTCGGTTCCAACGGACTGGCCGCCGCCCGGGACTCCGGGTGCCCGGTGGTCGTCGTACCCCGGCCCGGCCGTCAGGTGCACGGCGGCGGCCCGGCCGAGCCCGGGCCGCGGGTGGTCGTCGGCCTGCACGCCGACAGCCCCGACGAGGCCACCCTCGCCTTCGCCTTCGCCGAGGCCGCCCTGCGAGCGGCCCGCGTCCAGGTGATCGCCGCCTACCCGTGGCCGGTGCAGACCTGGTCCGTCCCCGGCCAGCTGGTGCCGCCCCAGGCCGACCGGGACGCCGTCGAGCACGAGACCCGGGCCCTCGCCGAGGGCTTCCTCGCCCCGCACCGCAAGCGGCACCCCGACGTCCGCGCCGACGCCGAGGCGCTGCCCGGCGACGCGGCCGGCCACCTCGTCGCCGCCTCCAAGGACGCCGATCTGGTCGTCGTCGGCCGGCACCGGCGGCGCCTGCTCGCACCGGCCCGCATGATGGGCTCGGTCACCCAGGCCGTCCTGCTGCACGCCGCGAGCCCGATCGCGGTGGTGCCGCCGGGACCGCCGCAGGGGTGAGCCCGGCAGCGACGCGGGCCGAATCGGCGTACCAGAGCGCACGGCACTCCGCAATCCGTGCGGCGCCGACCGGCACGGACCCGGCTGTGGTGTCCCGCGCCATGGTGGCGACCCACACACGTACATACGGTTCCGCCACGCCCGGCGCTGCGTGCGCCGCCCCGCGCACGAGCGGCCGGGACACATGTCCTTGCGAAGGAGCCGCCCATGCCGCTGCCACCGTTCAGAAGGGCGCCCGGAGCGCCGCCCCGCGCCCGTCTCCTGTCCCGTCTCCTCGCCGTCGCCGCCGTCGTCCTCGGCACCGCGATCGCCGGGCCCGTGCCCGCCGCCCGGGCCTCCGTGACGCTCACCGAGGTGAGTGACTTCGGGTCCGATCCGGGCGCCCTCACCATGTACGTGTACCGGCCCGCCTCCCTGCCCGCGCACCCGCCGGTCGTCGTGGCCCTGCACGGCTGCACCCAGAACGCACAGGTCTACGCCGACAACTCCGGACTGCCCCGGCTCGCCGACCGCGACGGCTTCCTGCTGGTGCTCGCGCAGACCAGCTCGGCCAACAACCCGGGCCAGTGCTTCAACTGGTTCCAGACCACGGACAACCGGCGCGGACAGGGCGAGGCGCTGTCCGTCCGGCAGATGGTGAGCCGGGCCGTGACCTCCTACGGCGCCGACCCCCGGCGGGTCTATGTCACCGGTCTGTCCGCGGGCGGCGCCATGACCGCCGTCCTGCTCGCCACCTACCCCGACGTCTTCTCCGCCGGTGCGGTCGTCGCCGGCCTGCCCTACGACTGCACCAAGGGCAACAGCCCCTACACGTGCATGAACCCGGGTGTCGACCTCAGCCCGGACCAGTGGGCCCAGCGAGCGCGGGACGCCTATCCGTCGTACACCGGGCCGTGGCCACGCACCGCCGTCTGGTACGGCGACCAGGACACCACCGTCGTCCCGCGCGACGCCACGGAGCTGCGCGACCAGTGGACGGCCCTGCACGGCCTCTCCCAGACCCCGAGCCGCACCACGACCATCGGCCCCGACGCCACGCGGCAGGACCAGTACCTCGCCGCCGACGGCACGGTCGCCGTCGAGGTCGACCGGGTCCCCGGCATCGGCCACGGCACCCCGGTCGACCCGGGCACCGGCACCGAGCAGTGCGGCAGTACCACAGCCCCCTACTTCCCGGAGTCGATCTGCTCCACGGCGACCAACCACGCCCACGTGCAAGCCGGACGGGCCACCACCAGCGGCGGCTACACCTACGCCAAGGGATCCCAGCAGAACATGGGCCTGTACAACACCTTCATCACCCACACACTGAAGGAGTCACCCACGGGTTACTACACCATCGCCGACCACGGCTGCCCCTGACAGAGGGTCAGCCCCGCTCGACGATGGGGGACGACAACGCTTTGGGGGCCGCCTTCATGGCGGCCCCACACATGTCCGGCACGCCCACGCCACCCCTAACCTCCAGCGCGTCCACACACAGCCGGAGGAACCCCATGCCCATCGCACCGCCCGGACGGCCCCCACGCCGAACCCTTCTCCACGCGCTGTCGCTCACCGCGGCGTGGCTGCTCCTGACCACACCGGCCACGGCCGCATCCACCGGCACCCCCGGCGACCACTGCGCCGGCCGCACCCACCTACGGGTCCCCGGCGCCGCCCGCCAACAGGCCGACTGCCTGGACGAACTGACCACCGCGGACACCGTTGCCTCCGGCCACACCGACCCCGCCGACTACGCCGGTCTCACACCCAAGGACCTGCCCACACCCCGCGGCGTCCCCGGCATCCAGATCGACGGCTACTTCCCCGACACCTCCTCCACCAACACCGACCACGGCTGGAACCACGACTCCCAGTTCGTCATCCGCCTTCCCGACCACTGGAACGGCGGCCTGGTCGTCGCAGGAACCCCCGGCAACCGTGAGCAGTACGCCAACGACAAGGCCATCGCCGACTGGGTGCTGGCCCGCGGCTACGCCTACGCCGCCACCGACAAGGGCAACACCGGCACCGCCTTCTACCGCGACGGCCGGCGGCCCGGCGACGCCATCGCCGAATGGAACACCCGCCTCACCCAGCTCACCCGTGCGGCCCGCACCGTGGTCACCCAGCGCTACCACCGGCCCACGGCCCGCACCCTCGCCACCGGCCTGTCCAACGGCGGCTACCTGGTCCGCTGGCAGCTGGAGAACCACCCCGAGCTCTACGCCGGCGGAGTCGACTGGGAGGGCACCCTCTGGCGTACGGCCGGACCCAACCCGCTCACCTTCCTGCCGCCCGCGCTGCGCCACTACCCCGCCTACGCCGCCGGCGGCCCCGCGGCCGCCGACGCCGAGGACGCCCTGCACAGGGCGGGCTTCCCGGCCGGCTCGGAATTCCTGTGGCCGTACCACCACCAGGTCTACTGGGACCTCACCCAGCGCATCTACCGGGAGGAACTCGACCCGGGCTACGACGGCGCCACCGAGGCCGGCTCCCCCTTCTGCGCCTCCGGCGCACCCGCCTGCGACGCCGACTACGACTACGCGACCCGGCCCGCCGCCGTCCACCGCGCGGTCGACCGGATCGCCCTGACCGGACGCATCGGCAAGCCACTGATCACCCTCCAGGGCACCCTCGACGTGCTGCTGCCGATCAGCGAGGACTCCGACGTCTACGCCCACATGGTCCACGCGGCCGGACGGGGCTCCCTGCTGCGCTACTACCGCATCGAGGACGGCACCCACACCGACTCCCTCGTCGACGCCTTCCCCGACCGGCTGCGTCCGATGGTGCCCTGCCACCGCTCGGCCTTCGAGGCCCTGGAGCGCTGGATCGACGGGGATGCGCTCCCGCCCGCCGACCACACCGTCCCGCGCCCGCCCGACGCCACCCCGGCCACGCTCCTCGCCGGGTGCCCCCTGAGCCGACCGACAGCGGAGCCGGGCCGACACGAGGCTGCGCAGTCGAACGACGACCCGCCCCGGCGCCCACCGGGACCCGCACCGCACTTCCGGCGGAGCCCACGTACCATGGCCGCATGTCGTTCCTCCGCCGCCGCAGCGCCACTCCCGCCGGACCCGACTTCGACGTGCTGGCCATGGACCCGGGCGACTGGCCGGGCAACCTCGGCGCGGGCCTTCTGCCCGCCCCCGACGGCACCTGCCAGGGTGTCTTCCTGCGCTACGACCTCTTCGGCGGCCGCGGCCCCGCCATGATCATCGGCAATCTGCCGGAAGGCTCCCCGGCCCGCGAGGTCGCCGAGGACGAGATCCCCTTCGAAGTGGGCCAGCTGCTGCTGGCGCTGGAGAACGACGAGGAGGTCACCGTCGTCGGTGTCGAGGACACCCCCGTCCTCCAGGGTGACAACCTCCTGATCGTGCGGCGGCTGAAGCTGTCCGAGTCCCGGATCTCCTGCGTCCAGTTCGACCGCAGCGACGGCGTCCTCGTCACCATCGCCGCCTGGGACCGTCCGATCACCGACGACCTGTACGCCCTGCTGAAGCCGCTCCCGGCGGAGCTTTTCCAGCAGGGCTGACGCCGGCGGCGCGCGGCTACCCCATCGAGCCCTCCACGGTCACGTCCGCGGCACGCACGAACCCGACCCGGTGACCGTACTGGATCTCGTAGTACAGGTCCTTGCCCACCACGACCCGGTGTGAGTCGGTGGTGAAGGTGACCGAGTAGTAGTACTCGCCCGGCACCGCGTCACCGACCACGTACTTCTGCCCGGCCGGGATCGTGTACGGCAGCGGGACGACCGACTGGGCGGGGACATCCACCGGGTACGCCTCCTTCTCCGGGTAGGCGCGGCCGTACACCGGGACGCTCGCCAGGCCGTCCTTCGGCGTGATCACCAGGCCCCAGGCGGGCACCGCCGCCGGTGCCTTGCCCGGATTCTCGAACCAGGCCTTCTGGCCCAGGTACCAGATCGCGGTCCAGTCGCCCCAGCGGTCGGCCACCACGTACTGCTGGCCCGTGGACACCCGGGAGGACAAGTCGTTCACGTCGGTGGTCGGGTCCTTCTTCAGACCGATGTCCCTGACCAGCGGCGCGTTCACGTCGTGGTCCGTGTACAGGCGCACCTCGCTGGAGCCGTGCGCCGGGCACACGGCACCGCCGGGGGTGCAGCCCGTGTACGCCGGCTGGTTCGCCGCGTAGTCCGGCAGGATCGTCACCAGCCCGGCCGACCGGCCGGCCGTGCGCTTGAACGGGTGTCCCAGCAACTGGAAGTAGTGCCGCCAGTCCCAGTACGGACCCGGGTCCGTGTGCATACCGGGGATGGTGGACGCGGTCGGACCGGGCACGTTGTCATGGCCCAGGATGTGCTGCCGGTCCAACGGGACGTCGTACTTCTGGCTCAGGTACTTCACCAGCCGGGCCGAGGACCGGTACATCGCCTCCGTGTACCAGGCGTCCGGGTCGGCGAGGAAACCTTCATGCTCGATGCCGACGGACCGGGCGTTGACGTCCCAGTTGCCCGCGTGCCAGGCCACGTCCTTCGCCTTGACGTGCTGGGCGATCAGACCGTCCGTCGAGCGCACGGTGTAGTTCCACGACACATAGGTGGGGTCCTGGATCAGGTTCAGCACCCCGTCCCAGGCTCCCTCCGTGTCGTGGATGACGATGTACTTGATGCGTTGGGACACCGGACGGTCGCCGAGGTCGTGGTTGCCGTAGTCGTCGTTTCCGAACTGCGCGTACGGCGCCCAGACCGCCTCGCAGGACACCGACCGCGGACACTCGACGCCGTCCGTGGGCAGCGTGCCCAGGCCAGCCCGGTTCAGCTGGGCGGTGTCGGCGGTCAGCCCCGGTTCGGCGACGAGTGCGACCAACTGGCCGTCGTCCGTGGTGCGCTCCTCGCCGGTGCGCAGGACGTCGTACACGTCGTTCGCGTACGCCGCCGCGGTCGCCGTGTCGTCGGCGCCCGAGAAACGGGCCACCGCGCCGTACCAGTCGGCCGGGTCCGCGCTCAGCGGCTCGCCCAGCTCCTTCTGCGCGGCCGCGAGCAGGGCGGCACCGCCGGCCACGTTCGCCGCCGGATCGGTGCGCAGCTTCTCGGCCGGGAGACCGGTCAGCTCCGCCGCCTTCGGAAGCGTCTTCAGGCGGGGCGGGAGCGTCGAGGCAGCCGGCACCCTGACGTCGGGGTGCAGGGCGGCGCGGGCGGTGTCGCCACGGGCGTCCCCCGTGCCCTCGGCGAGGTGCTCCGTGGTGGCGAGCGCGGTCCGGGCGTCCGTGAGGTGCATCGGGCCGTAGCCGCCGGTCACGCTCGGCGCGCCCGCGTGCCAGTCCCAGCGGGACTGGAGGTAGGAAACGGCCAGCAGGACGCTCTGCGGCACGTGGTAGTCGGCCGCCGCGGCGGCGAACGCCTGCTGCAACTGGTCGGTGGGGCCCGGGGCGCCCGGGGCGGGAGCCGCGCCGAGCAGTGGCAGCAGCAGAGCCGCGGAGGCCAGGGGGACGGCTGCCCGCCGCAGGTGTCTGTGGCCGGGGGTGGACGTGGGGTCGGTGGCGGAACCTCGCAAAGCGGCCTCCTGTGACGGGCGGGCGTGGCGGGGCGTGCGGCGCCGAGCTGGGTCAGTGGTACCGGCTTGCCGACGATCCGTCAATGATGCCGTCACCGCGGCGATTTGCCTTGTCACGGAGGGGTTTCGGCGAGTTTCGCGGCGGCGGTGCACGGGCCTGCGGGGCGTCACTGGCGTACACCAGTG
>NZ_JBSFKD010000057.1:0-39763 GCF_053598395.1 Streptomyces sp. NPDC001135
TCGGCGCGCATCAGCAGCGCCATCACGCCACCGATCAGGAAGAACGCGAACGAGGTGACCAGATAGAGCGTGCCGATCGTCTTGTGGTCGGTGGTGGTGAGCCACCGCACCGCCCTGATGCGCCTGATGCCGCTGATGTCTCTGATCCTCTTCACACCCCGGCTGTGTCCGCGCCCGGCCCACCGGTCACACTCGGACGACGCGACGAGCGTCACGGAAGAAGGGTGTGACGATCCGGGCGGTGCCGGACACGAACCGAACATGAGCAACGACGAGATCTTCGCCGCTGCCTATCGCGAGCACTACTGGGCGGTCAGCCGTTATGTCGCGCGGCGCATGCCCGGGCGGGCCGACGAGGTGGAGGAAGTGGTGGCGGAGGTGTTCACGGTCGCCTGGCGACGGCGGCGCGACCTGCCGGACGCGCCGCTGCCCTGGTTGTACGGGGTGGCCCGCAACTGTCTGGCGAACGCGGTACGCGGCTACGGACGCAGACGACGGCTGGTGGACCGACTGGGCAACGACGAGGCCGCGCACGGCCGGCACGTCATGGACAGCCCGGACGCCGAGGCGCCGGGCGCCTGGGTGCACGAGGCCCTGGACCGGCTCTCCCCGGCCGACCGGGAGGTACTGCGCCTCGCGGCGTGGGAGGAACTCGACGCCGGGCAGATCGCGGTCGTGCTGGGCTGCGGCAGACGCGCGGCGGCGATGCGCCTGCACCGCGCCCGCCGCCGGCTGCGGGCCGAGATCGACGGCCTGCGCCCCGCCGCACCGCCGACCGGCACACCACCCGAGCACGGCTCGCACACCAGGGCACCGGAGGACGTGTCATACCCGGGGGACCGCCCGCCTCCTGACGCTCCGGCGGACGGACCGCTCCCCGGCCACCGCACGCCTGCCGCCAGGCCGGCGCCCGGAACACCACACGACCAACGACCGGCCTCCGGGGCATCGACCGACGAGCCGCCCCCCGCCCAGCGCCCGCCGGCCGGGGGGCCGGCAGATGGGTCGCTTCCGGCTCAGCCCGTGTCGGCCGGGATGCCGACAGACATGTCGTGCCCTCAGCGCACCCTTGCCGGGGGGCCGGCAGATGGGTCGCTTTCGGCTCAGCCCGTGTCGGCCGGGATGCCGACAGACATGTCGTGCTCTGCTCAGCGCACGCCCGCCGGGAGGCCTGTAGACGAGTCGCCCCCCGCTCGGCGCACCTCCGCCGGGAGGCCGGCAGACGGGTCGCTCCCCGCTCGACCCGTGTCTCACGGGACGCCGACAGATGTGTCACCGTCCGGGCGCCGCGTGCCTTCCGAGGTGTCGGCGGCCGCCTCGCCGGTCGGACGGACACCTGGTGACGGCAGGCGGTCGGCGGATCCGACCGGCGCCGACGCCGAGACGAGCGCCGGGGACGGCGACCCCGGCCGGCGATCACCGCGTCCCGGTTCCGCTGCCCCCGCCGGTGCACCCCTGTGCAAGGACCCCCGCCATGCCTGATGAACTCGACCTTCTCCGTCACGCCAACCCGGTTCCGGCGCACGGCCCGCACTTCGGTGACGGACCGCTGGACCACCGCGCCGAGCGGCGGCTCGAGTTGCTGCTGCGTACGGACGAACGACGGCCCTCCCGGGCCCCGCGCGCCCGGCTGCTGTGGGGACTCGCCGCCACCGCCGTCGTCCTGGCCACCACCCTCACCGCGCTGCTCGGCGGCCCGAGCGGTCAGCCCGCCGTCGCCGCGCCCCGCCCGCTGGCCGTCCGGGCCCACTCCACCGCCGTACCGCTGGACCGGATGGCCCAACTGGCCACCGTGGCCGCCGCCGACGGTTCGCCCGGCCTGCGCAAGGGCACCCATGTGCAGTCCTGGAGCCTCGGTATGAGCGACGGCAGACCGCCCGTGACCCTCCCGGAGGAGACCGTGGTGCGCTGGAACGCGGACGACAGCCACACCGAGGTCGTCGTCGCGACCGATCCACGCCACCCGGGCCGTCCGGTCCTCACCGACGAGGGCGACGAGCCGCGCCTGGTGGAGGACGGCCATGTGCTCAGCCGCACCACCTACCCGCCGAGCTGGAGCGACGCCCCGCCCGAGGCGCGCCCCCCGCACGATCCGGCGGCCCTGCGGCCCTACCTCGCCGAGGCGGTCCACCCCGGTACCGGGTCCCTGACCACGTCCGAACTCCTGGACGCCGTGAGGGAGTTGATGGACCACTGGACACTCGGCTCCCGCGAGTCGGCCGCCCTGGTCCGGGTCCTCGCGGACGCCGGGGGCCTGCGGCCCGTCGGGCAGGTGACGGACCGGCTCGGGCGCCCCGGCCAGGCGTACGCGTACGACGCCCCCGGCGCCCGGCGCATGCTGATCCTCGATCCGCGCACCGGTGCGGTCCTCGGACTGGAGGCCACCTTCAGCAAGGACGACTCCCGGTACGGCGTGCGGGCCGGGGACGTGATGGAGTACAGCGCCTGGATGCGCTGACCCCGTACGCCGCCCTCACACGCCGAGCTGCCGGGCGGCGGCCTCGACGGTCTGCTCCAGCAGCGTGGCGATCGTCATGGGGCCGACACCGCCCGGCACCGGTGTGATCAGTGAGGCCCGCTCCACGGCGGAGTCGAAGTCGACGTCGCCGACGTTGCCCGGGTTGTAGCCGGCGTCGATCACCACCGCGCCCGGCTTGATGTCCTGCCCGCGGATCAGCCGCGGTCGGCCTACCGCGGCGACCACGATGTCCGCTTCCCGCACGGCCGCCGACAGGTCCCGGGTGCGCGAGTGGCAGTACGTCACGGTCGCGTCCCGCGCCAGGAGCAGCATGCCCACCGGCTTGCCGAGGATCGCGCTGCGGCCCACGACCACGGCCCGCTTCCCGGCGGGATCGACGCCGTACTCGTCCAGCAGCCGCAGGATGCCGCCGGGCGTGCAGGAGGCGAATCCCGGCAGGCCGAAGCTCATCGTGGCGAACGAGGCGAAGGTGACGCCGTCGACGTCCTTCTCCGCAGCGATCGCCTCGAACGCGGCCCGCTCGTCGATGTGCTCGCCGACCGGGTGCTGGAGCAGGATGCCGTGCACGGCCGGGTCGGTCGACAACTCCCTCAGCGTCCCGACGAGTTCGCCGGTGGTCGTGGTGGCGGGCAGGGCCACGTGCCGGGACTCGATACCGGCCTTGCGGCAGCGGTTCTGCTTCATGCGGACGTAGGTCACGGACGCCGGGTCCTCGCCGACGAGTACGGTCGCGAGACAGGGCGCGGCACCGGTCCGAGCGGTGAGGTCGGCGGCCTTCTTCGCGGTGTCCTCGACGATACGGCGGGCGAGGGCGGTGCCGTCCATGAGACGGGCCTGGGGCATGCTGCACACTCCTGAGCTGGATCGACTCTCTCGCCCAGGCGCGCGGCATCCACCACGGACCGCTCCCCGGTGGTTCTCCACCTCAGCGCCAGTCACGGCCCGGGTACAGCGTAACCGAGCCCCCACACCCCTCGGCCCGCCCGTCGAGGCGGGCCCATGGGGCCGTACGACGGGAGCCGGCGCTCACCGACGCCGATCAGGCCGCGCCCGAAGCGCCCGTGGCAGCACGGCGGGACGCCGGCGAAGGCGCGCGGCCCTCAGCGTCGACCGAAGCAGTGCGGCGGACACCCGCCGGTCCGCCGCGGCTGCGCCCGAGGGCCAGCCTGGCAGAGAAGGTCCAGGTCAGCGTGGAGGTGACCTGGACCCTGGCGCATCTCCTTCCGGCGCCTGTCATGCCGGTGCGTGTGCCTACTCGTCCCAGGCCTGGATGAGTACCTGACTCGCTATCTTGCCGTCACGCAAGGTGACCATCGACTCGGCGAGGACCCGGGTGCCGTCCCCGTACTGGCAGGACTCGGTGAACGCCGCGTGGTCGCCCTGCACCACGCACTGGTCCAGCTTGTGCGTCATGTCGCGGCTGTAGATGTCGTCAAGCAACTCGGCGATCTGACCCCGGCCGCGCAGCACGGTGGGGTGGCTGGGCTGGTGGTTGTGGTCGACGATGCGGATCTCGGCGTCGTCGGCGTAGAGCGCCAGAAGGGAGTTCCCGGTGTTCCCTTCTATGCCCCGGCGCAGCGCCTCGATGTCGAAGGCGGATCCTGTCGCGGTGCCCATGGTGACCTCCTTCGGGCGCCCGCGGCCCGGCGGGGCGCGGACCACGCGGACCCCCACCCTTCGAGGCTCCTCCGGCCCGGCGGTCACGGCAAACGCAGACGTGCGCCTCCGCCGCACCGGTACGCCGCCTCCGCCGCTCGGGTACGCAGGCCGCCGCTTCCCGTCGCGCCGCCCGGGTCACGGGCCTTGCGCACCGGCGCCCGGCCCCGACCGCAGCAGCGCCCAGTCACGGGACAGCGCGAAGGCCGCGGCCGTACCGTCCGTGAGGCAGTCCGGGAGCAGGCGGGTGAGCTGGTCCGCGGGGCCCAGCTCCAGCCAGGTGCGGACCCCGTCGCGGTGCAGCAGGCCGACGGCCTCCGCGAAGCGCAGCGGCGCGCGCCGGACCCAGAACTCCGGATCGGCGGTCTCGGCACCCACCGGCCGGGCCGTGACGTCGCAGACCAGGGGGAGGCGCGGCACGCGAGGGTGGAGCGTGGCCAGGGTACGGCCGTAGGCGGTGAGGACGCCGTCCAGGCCGGGGGAGCGCGGCCCCCGCGCCGGCAGGCCGCCCAGCAGGCGGGCCAGGATGCCGACCGCGTGACAGGCCTCCGCCAGGGAGAACACACCCGCGGCGTACGCGGCGGCCATCCGCCCGGACGCGTGCCCGAACACCACGTCCGGCCGGACACCCCAGCTGTGCAGCAGCCGGTACTGCGCCACCTGGAGGGCGAAGACCGCCGGCCCGGCGAACGCCTCCCGGTCCAGCAGTGCGGCCGTACGCGTGCCGTCGGACGCGGACATCACGCATTCCAGCGGGAGTTCGAGATACGGATCGAGGCGCGCGCAGATCTCGTCGAGGGTGTCGGCGAACACCGGGAAGGAATCCCGGAGTTCACGCTCCCCACCGGGCCGCGGTGCGGCGCCGGCCGAGAACAGGAATGCGGTGCGTCCAGTGCGGCCGTCGACAGGCATGCCCCCATTGAGGCACGTCCGGGGCAGGTGCACACACCAGGCAAACTCCCGCAGCCTGCAAAAAGATTGCCATCATAGAATGGCGTTATCCGGTCACATTCTTACGGAATTCGAACCGTTCCCGAAGAGTGGGGACCGCGCCGGTTCGCCCGGCGGCCGGAAAGATCCACGATCACCGCCGTGGTCCGTCCCGCTGCCGATCGGTCGCGCGTAGGGTCGGCGGGGAAGGCAACCGAGGAAAGGGTCAGACCATGGCGCAGGAAGTACGCGGCGTGATCGCACCGGGCAGGGACGAGCCCGTACGGATCGAGACGATCGTGGTGCCGGATCCGGGGCCCGGCGAGGCCGTGGTGCGCGTGCAGGCCTGCGGCGTCTGTCATACCGACCTGCACTACAAGCAGGGCGGCATCTCGGACGACTTCCCCTTCCTGCTCGGCCACGAGGCCGCCGGTGTCGTGGAGTCGGTCGGCGAGGGCGTGACCGACGTGGCCCCCGGTGACTTCGTCGTCCTCAACTGGCGTGCCGTCTGCGGGAATTGTCGCGCGTGTCTGCGCGGGCGACCCTGGTACTGCTTCAACACCCACAACGCCCGGCAGAAGATGACCCTCGCCGCCACCGGGCAGGAGCTCTCCCCGGCCCTCGGCATCGGCGCGTTCGCCGAGAAGACCCTCGTCGCCGCCGGCCAGTGCACCAAGGTCGACCCGGCGGTCTCCCCGGCGGTCGCCGGCCTGCTGGGCTGCGGCGTCATGGCCGGCATCGGCGCGGCGATCAACACGGGCGGCGTCGCCCGGGGCGACTCCGTCGCGGTCATCGGGTGCGGCGGCGTCGGCGACGCGGCCATCGCCGGGTCGAACCTCGCCGGCGCGGCGAGGATCATCGCCGTGGACATCGACGACCGCAAGCTGGACAAGGCCCGCACCCTGGGTGCCACGCACACCGTCAACTCCAAGGAGACCGACCCGGTCGAGGCGATCCGCGAGCTGACCGGCGGCTTCGGCGCCGACGTCGTCATCGAGGCCGTCGGCCGCCCGGAGACCTACCGGCAGGCCTTCTACGCCCGCGACCTCGCCGGCACGGTCGTCCTGGTCGGTGTCCCCACCCCCGAGATGAAGCTCGAACTGCCCCTGCTGGACGTCTTCGGACGCGGCGGTGCCCTGAAGTCGAGCTGGTACGGCGACTGCCTGCCCTCCCGGGACTTCCCCATGCTGATCGACCTGCACCTGCAGGGCCGCCTGCCGCTCGACGCGTTCGTCTCCGAGACCATCCAACTGGACGAGGTGGAGAAGGCGTTCGAGCGGATGCACCACGGTGACGTGCTGCGTTCGGTGGTGGTGTTCTGATGACCGTACGCATCGAACGCCTCGTCACCTCGGGGCAGTTCACCCTCGACGGCGGCACCTGGGACGTCGAGAACAACGTGTGGATCGTCGGCGACGAGCGGGAGGTGATCGTCATCGACGCCGCCCATGACGCCGAGGCCATCGCCCGCGCCGTCGACGACCGGCGCCTGATCGCCATCGTGTGCACCCACGCCCACAACGACCACGTCAACGCCGCCCCGGCACTCGCCGACCTCACCGGCGCCACCATCTGGCTGCACCCCGACGACCTGTCGCTGTGGAAGCAGACCCACCCCGACCGCGACCCCGACCGGCATCTCCTCGACGGCCAGGTCATCGAGGCGGCCGGCGCCGACCTGAGGGTGCTCCACACCCCCGGCCACGCCCCCGGCGCCGTCTGCCTGTACGACCCCGGGCTCGGCACCGTCTTCACCGGCGACACCCTCTTCCAGGGCGGCCCGGGGGCCACCGGACGCTCCTACTCCCACTTCCCGACGATCATCGACTCCATCCGGGACCGCCTCCTCACCCTCCCTGCGGAGACCAAGGTCCTCACCGGTCACGGAGCCGCCACCACCATCGGCGACGAAGCCCCTCACCTGGAGGAGTGGATCCGGCGCGGGCACTGAGAACGCGCCGGTAATCCCGACAGAAGATGTCCGGCTTTCCCGCGACCGTGGACGGCGACAGCAGCCGAAGCGTACGGGAGGCCGGACATGCAGGGACCGCTCAAGGACAAGGTGGCACTGGTCGCGGGGGCGACCCGGGGCGCCGGACGGGGCATCGCCGTGGAGCTGGGCGCGGCCGGCGCCACCGTGTACGCCACCGGCCGCACCACCCGTGAGCGGCGCTCGGAGTACGACCGCCCCGAGACCATCGAGGACACCGCCGACCTCGTCACCGCGGCCGGCGGACACGGCATCGCCGTACCGGCCGACCACCTGGACCCGGCCGCCGTACGCGCCCTGGTGGACCGCATCGACCGGGAACAGGGCCGCCTGGACGTCCTCGTCAACGACATCTGGGGCGGCGAGAAACTCTTCGCGTGGGACACCCCGGTCTGGGAGCACGACCTCGCGGCCGGGCTCAGACTCCTCCGGCTCGCTGTCGAGACACACGTCGTCACCAGCCACTTCGCGCTGCCGCTCCTGCTGCGCCGCCCAGGCGGCCTGGTGGTGGAGATGACCGACGGCACCGCCGACCACAACCGCGACACCTACCGCGTGAACTTCTTCTACGACCTCGCCAAGGCCTCCGTCCTGCGCATGGCCTTCGCCCTCGGCCACGAACTCGGCCCGCGTGGCGCCACCGCCGTCGCCCTGACCCCGGGCTGGCTGCGCTCGGAACTGATGCTCGACGCGTACGGCGTCCGCGAGGACAACTGGCGCGACGCCCTCGCCCGCGAACCGCACTTCGCCATCTCCGAGACCCCGCGCTTCGTCGGCCGTGCCGTCGCCGCCCTGGCCGCCGACCCCGACGTGGCCCGCTTCAACGGACAGTCGCTGTCCAGCGGCGCACTCGCCCGGGAGTACGGCTTCGCCGACCTCGACGGCAGCCGCCCCGACGCCTGGCGGTACCTGGTCGAGGTACAGGGCGCGGGCAGGCCGGCGGACGTCACCGGGTACCGGTGAAAGACCGCCCGGGCCAGGCGGGAGACGCCGATGGGGGCGGTCGGGACGCGCCGGCCCGCGCGTGCGGGCCTGTACGGGGTGCGGCTCCGCCGCGTGGGCGCGAGCAGCCCCGCCGCCCCCGCACCCGGCCAGCGCCGAGGCCCCTGGGCCCTCTCGTGTGGATCATCCCGGCGTCGCGGGGCCTACGGCGCCCACCCGTCCATCCCCTCCCGCAGCCGCCCCAGAAGCTCCCGTGCCGCCGGGACCATGGGGCCGTCCGCGCGCCAGGCCAGGGCCACCCGGCCGCGTGCGCGGGGATCGTCGACGGGCAGGGTGCGCAGGCCGGGCCGGGGGTCGAGGCCGGGCAGCAGGGCGACGCCCAGACCGCGGGCCGCCAGGCGGGCGAGTGCGTCCGGGGTCGCCGCCTCGACCGCGATGTCCGGCTGGAAGCCCGCCTCGGCGCACAGCCGCTCCAGGACCCCGCGCATCCCGGTTCCGCGCGGCAGGCTGATCAGCCGGTGCCCGCGCAGGGCCGCCGGCGGAACGGCACCGGCACCGTCGTACTCGACGAGCAGGGGGTGTCCGGGCACGGCCGCCGCGGTCAGCGGTTCGTCGATCACCACGTGCAGACCGACGCCCGCCGGCGGCTCCTGCCCGGCGACGCCGATCACGGCCAGGTCCAGCTCGCCCCGCCGCAACGCGGCCAGCATCCGGTCCGAGGTGTCCTCGCTGAGGGTGACCTCCACCCGGGGGTGCGCGTCATGGAAGTCCGCCAGCTGCCCGGCCACGTCGAAGGCGTGCGCGAGGGTGCCGGGGACGAGGCCGACGGCGACCCGGCCGCGCAGCAGACCCGTGTACTCCTCCACCGTCTGGCGCACCCCCTCGACGGCCGCGAGCGCGGCCCGCGCGTACGGCAGGACCGCCTCACCCACCTCCGTCGGCCGCACCGAGCGGCCCGAGCGGTCCAGCAGCGGCTGCCCCAACTCCCGCTCCAACTGCCGTATCTGCGCACTCAGTCCCGGCTGGGCCAGATGCAACCGTTCGGCGGCACGGGTGAACCCGGCCTCCTCCACCACCGTCACGAAGTACCGCAGCTGCCTCAACTCCATAATCGATCATGCTAGGTGCGAGACACACCATGTCTTGGACTTCTGCTCATGCCGTCACCACCCTGGAGACATGGGGAAAGAACCACACACCGCAGCACGCACCGCGGCGGACAACGCCACCACGGCCGCCGCCATCGCCGCCGAACGACGAGAACTGGCCGGCCTTTTCGAGGCGTTGACGCCCGGCCAGTGGGACGCGCCCAGCCTGTGCGCGGGCTGGCGGGTGCGCGAGGTCGTGGCACACATGTCGATGGGCTTCCGCCACTCGACCGCCCGGGTCCTGCTGGAACTGGTCAAGGCGCGCGGCAGCCTGCACCGTACGACCGACCGGCTCGCCCGCCGCGACGCGGCCGCCCACCCCGACGCCGAACTCGCCGCCTTCCTGCGCATCCACGCCCACCACCCCTGGACACCCCCGGTCGGCGGCCTCACCTCGGCCCTCGGCCACGATGTCGTCCACGGCCTGGACGTCACCGTCGCCCTCGGTCTGGACCGCGACATCCCCGCGGACCGGCTGCGGATCCTCCTCAACGCGATCGACCCGCGCGCCTTCCGGGTCTTCGGCACCGACCTCACCGGCGTACGGCTGTGCGCGGAGGACCTCGACTGGTCCTTCGGCTCGGGCACGCCCCTGTACGGCCGCGGCCAGGACCTGCTGCTGGTCGCCTACGGCCGCAGGCTCCCCGCCGGGCGGCTGCGCGGCGACGAAGTTCACCGTTTCGTCACAGCCTGACCGGAACCACAACCCCCACGCCCACTCGCAGGTCTAGTAGTCCGACATTGCGGGAATCGCGCAGGGAGGCACCCGGGGCAGACCCTGGGCGACAAGGGGAGAAGAAGATGCACATGGGGGATGTACGCAGACGAGGTGTCGTCGCGCTCGGCGTCACGGCACTGGTGGCGCCGCTCACACTGGCGCTCACCGCGGCACCGGCCCAGGCCGCGAGCTGCACCACGCAGGCGGGGCCGTACCAGAAGCAGGTGGAGAGGTTCCTCGGCCGGCCGGTCGACGGCAAGCAGTCCGCCGCCGACTGCACGGCCATCCGGGCCTTCCAGAACAGGCACGGCATCACGCCCGCCATCGGCTACGCCGGACCGGTCACCTGGGGCGTGATGGACCTCATGGACAAGCAGAAGGCCGTCGGGAACAACCCCAACAAGGACGGCGCGTGCCCGGTGAACAAGGGCCGGATCGCCTGCGTGAACCTGACGCTCCAGCTCAGCTGGGTCCAGGACGGCAAGAAGCTCGTCTACGGTCCCGTCCCCGTGCGCACCGGCCGCAAGGGCTACACCACCCGCACCGGCCTGAAGAGGATCTACTGGCGGGACATCGACCACGTCTCGACCCTCTACAACGTGCCGATGCCGTACAGCCAGTTCTTCGACGGCGGCCAGGCCTTCCACTCGGTCAACCTGAGCATGTGGAACCCGCCGGGCTCGCACGGCTGCGTCAACATGACCACCAAGGACGCCAAGGCGTACTGGTCGCTGCTGAGGACGGGCGACGACGTCTTCGTCTACGGCCGCAAGCCGGGTACCTGAGCCGTTCCGTCGCTTAGCGCCGGATGTGGCCGGGAACACGGGTGAGGGCCTGGTGTGAACTCCCGTCCGGCACTTGACACATTGACGTGATGAGTAACACGGTCCGGAATGTCCGTATCGGGTGTACTTACTCACAGCGTCTTCACGTCGATCGGCATATGCTTCACAGCATGTCCACCACTGTTGAAGCCGCCCCCGAGCGATCGGCCGCGGAGGTCAACGAGGAGATCAGGGCCCTGTGGCGCCGGTCGGGCGGGACACTGACCACCGAGCAGCGCGCGCAGTACCAGCGCCTCGTGATGGAGTGGGCCGCCGCGACCCCGCGGTCGCACCGGGCGGCCTGACCGGCCTCACGCGGACCGCACCGCATTCGTCCAGGGCACCCGTGAGCGCACGGGTGCCCTTCGCAGTGGTTTCCTCAGCCTCGGGGGACCTTCTCAGCCCCAGGTGGCCGAGTAGTACCGCTGATACGCCTTGCGGTCCTGCTCAGCCCGGATGTAGCGGGTCGCGACCAGCGCGATCAGGCTGCCCGCGATCACCAGCAGCCCGGGACCGACGTTCCGGGTGTCCGTCAGCCGCGCCAGGAGCGTCTGTCCCGGTGTGCCCGTCACCGGCGCCGAGGAGCCGGGGGTGGCCGCGCTGGGTGCGACCGCTCCCTGCGCCGACGGGGCGGACGAAGCGGGGGAGGAGGAGCCCTGCCGGGCGGCGCCGCCGGCGTTCTGCGCGGACACGATCAGCTTGACGTTCAGCGCCGCCATCGCCTTGGTCACCGGCTGGAAGAACGTCGTCCCGCCCGTCGTGCAGTCACCGCTGCCGCCCGAGGTGACACCGAGCGCGATCCCGTCGGAGAACAGCGGGCCGCCGCTGTCCCCGGGTTCGGCGCACACATTGGTCTCGATGAGTCCGGTGACCGTCCCCTCGGGATAGTTGACGGTCGCGTTCAGCGCCGTGACCGTCCCGTCGTGCAGGCCGCTGGTGCTGCCGCTGCGGAACACCCGCTGCCCCACCGCCGCATCGGCGAGGCCCGTGATCCGCACCCCGTTGCCGCCGCCGATCGCGACCACGTCCGCGCCGTCACCGGCCTTGCCGGAGGCGTACTGCACCAGCGAGAAGTCGGTCCCGGGGAAGGCGCTGCTCACCGTCCGGCCCAGCTGCTGGTTGCCCTGGTTGTCGGCGAACCAGGTGGATCCCGCGGGCCCGCAGTGACCGGCTGTGAGAATGAAGTCGCTCTGCCCGTTGGTCACGTTGAACCCCGCCGAGCAGCGTCCACCGGTCGACAGGATCGGCTGGGCACCGTTCAGCCGTGTGGTGAACGTGCCCTTCGTGCGCTCCATCCGCACGAAGCCGCCGATCCTCGCGGCGACGTGGCTCATCCGGGACCAGTCACCGGCGGACACCGTGCTGTCCGCGCGCACCATGACCCGGTTGGTGCGGTAGTCCACCGCCCACGCCGTGCCCGCCACGCGCGGCGCCGCACGCAGGGCGGCCGTGGCCGACCTGAGTTCGTTCATACTGTGCGACACGACCTTCGCAGCCGCCCCCGCGCGCCGCACCTCCCGCGCCGCCGCCTCGTCGGTCACCGCCACGACCGGCCGGCCGTCGGCGCCGATCCAGTCGCCCGCCGTCCGTGCCGTGCCGAGCCGCGCCACCAGCGCCGCGCCGGGGTCCGTGCCGCCGGTGGCCGAAGCGAACGGTCGGGCGGCGGCCGGAGGTGTCTCGCTCGCCATGGCCGCCTGGGCGACCATCGCGCCCCCCAGGAGGAGTCCGCCGACCGCCACCAGGCGTGTCACCCGCCTGACGATCCGTCGTCGTGCGTGCCGCATGCAGGGCTCCCGAAACCGAACCGAACGCGCCCCGCCGGTCAACGGCGGTGCGAGGCCCCCGCGTCGTCGAGGGCCCGCACCTCCATACGCGGCCCACGGCCGCGGCGTTCACCGCAGGCCGGGATCTCCGCTGCCCCGGCCTCAGTTCTTGCGGGCCACCCCGCCGAACATCGCGACCTCCTCCGGCTCCGCCCCGTGATCGTGCTCGGGGCGCCAGCGCGAGCAGGACACGACGCCCGGCTCCAGCAGCTCCAGACCGTCGAAGAACCGGGCCACGTCCTCGGGGGCGCGCTGGGTCAGCTTCGGCGTGCCGTGCTCGTTCCAGAACCTCACCGCCTCGTCCACGTCCGGCATCGACGGGTGGGTGACGGTGTGCGACAGCACCAGGTGACTGCCCGACGGCAGCCGCTCGGTCAACTGCCGTACCAGACCGTACGGGTCCTCGTCGTCGCCGATGAAGATGACCACGCCGAGCAGCATCAGCGCCACCGGCTCACTGAAGTCGAGTGTCTTCGCGGCGTGTTCGAGGATCGCGTCGACGTTGCGCAGATCCTCGTCCAGATAGTCCGTACGGCCCTCCTGCGTGCTCGTCAGCAGGGCACGCGCGTGCGCGAGGACCAGCGGGTCGTTGTCGACGTACACGATCCGCGACTCGGGCGCGATGCGCTGGGCCACCTCGTGCGTGTGGTCGGCGGTGGGCAGCCCGGTGCCGATGTCCAGGAACTGCCGGATGCCGAGATCACCGGCCAGATGGCGTACGGCCCGGCCGAGGAACAGCCGGTCGGCGCGCGCGTACTCCCCGATGCCCGGGTGAAGTCGGCGGATCTGGTCGCCGGCCGCGCGGTCGACCTCGTAGTTGTCCTTGCCGCCGAGCCAGTAGTTCCAGATCCGTGCGGTGTGCGGCCGGCTGGTGTCGATACGGGCACGCAGCGACACGGCGACGTCGTCGGTGGCTGCCGGGTTGTCGGTCACGGGGGTCAGCTCCTGGATGCGGATGAGATGCCTGACGAGGGATACACCGTGCAAGACGCAATCTAGACGCCCGAGTTGATCTCCGCCGCGCGTCCGCGGATCTCCGCCCGTGCCCCCTGCCCCCGAAGCCCCTATCGTGAGCCCCATGACCAGCATCCCGCACGGCATTCCGGGCGAAGGCGACCCGCTGCGCGCCCTCGGCCTGGAGCAGCTGCGCCGTCGTACGAGCATGAAATGGCGCACCTACCCCGAGGACGTGCTGCCGCTGTGGGTGGCCGAGATGGACGTACCGCTCGCCGGGCCCGTGGTCCGCGCGGTGACCGACGCGCTCGCCCTCGGCGACACCGGGTACCCGGCCGGCACCGCCTACGCCGAGGCGCTGGCCGCGTTCGCCGCCGCACGCTGGGACTGGGACGGGATCGCCGTCGAGCGCACGGCGATCGTTCCGGACGTGATGCTCGGCGTGGTCGAGATGATCAAACTGGTCACCGGTCCCGGCGATCCGGTGATCGTCAATCCGCCGGTGTATCCGCCGTTCTTCCAGTTCGTCACCCACATGGACCGCCGGGTGGTGGAAGCCCCGCTCGGCGCCGACCTGCGCATCGACCCGGCCTCGCTGGAGGAGGCGTTCCGGCGGGCGACGGCCGGTTCCGGCCGCGCCGCCTTCCTGCTGTGCAGCCCGCACAACCCCACCGGCACCGTCCACACCGCCGTCGAACTGGCCGCCGTCGCCGCGCTCGCCGAGCGGTACGGCGTCCGGGTCGTCGCGGACGAGATCCACGCCCCGCTCGTCACCCCGGGCGTCCCCTTCGTGCCGTACCTGAGCGTGCCCGGAGCCGAGGGCGGACTGTCCCTGATGTCGGCCTCCAAGGGCTGGAACCTGGCCGGTCTCAAGGCCGCCCTGGCCCTCGCCGGGCCCAAGGCCGCGGCCGACCTCGGCCGGCTCCCCGAGGAGGTCGGCCACGGCCCCAGCCACGTCGGCGTCATCGCCCACACGGCCGCCCTGCGCGAGGGCACCGGCTGGCTGGACGCCCTGCTGTCCGGACTGCGGGCCAACCGGGACCTGCTCACCGCCCTGCTCGCCGAGCACCTGCCCGCGATCCGCCCGCAGCCCGCCGAGGCCACCTTTCTGGCCTGGCTCGACTGCCGTGCCCTCGGCCTCGGCGACGACCCCGCGCGGCTCTTCCTCGACCGCGGCCGGGTCGCCCTCAGCTCGGGCCTGCCCTTCGGCACCGGCGGCGCGGGGCACGTACGGCTGAACCTGGCCACCTCGCCCGAGATCCTCACCGAGGGCGTACGGCGCATGGCGGCGTCCCTGACCTGACCGGGCCGCCGACGGAAGCGGCCGGCCTCCTAGACTGCCGGACATGGACGACACACGGCTGGACCGGCTCGGCTCCGGCAAGTACCTGCTGGTGACCAGCTACCGCAAGAACGGCACCCCGGTCGCCACCCCGGTATGGGTGGTCCGCGACGGTGCCGGCCTCGGAGTGTGGACCGCCGCCGACAGCTTCAAGGTCAAGCGCATCCGGCGCCGCCCCGACGTCCTCGTCGGCCCCTGCGACCTGCGCGGCAACCCCACCGGCGAGCAACTGCCGGCCACCGCGCAGATCACGGATGCCACCACCACGGCCCGCTACCGGGACCTCGTCGCCCGCAAGTACGGCATCGTCGGCCGCCTCACCCTTCTCGGCAGCAGACTGCGGCGCGGCGCGGACGGCACGGTCGGCATCCGGGTGACCCTCGCCGGCTGAGGGCCACCCGTAACCGGCCCGCTAGGACGCGTCCAGCACCGATCCGGACAGCACCGGACCACCGGGGCGCGGCTCACCGGTCCGCATGTCGATCTGCTGGAACCGCACCGACTCCGTCTGCTCCCTCACCCGGTCCCCGACCGTCGGCACGGTGACGTCCGCGCTCGTCCGCCCGGCCGGGATGTCGACCCACAGGGTGAGACCGCCGACCTTCGACAGGGGCCGTTCCGGGTCGGGCTTCGCCCCGGCGGTCTCCTCCAGCCAGCGCGCCGGGACGTCCTTCGTGGACAGCTCCGGCGCGGTGGCCGGCACGACCGCGAACATCGCGCTCATGTCGACGTCGACCGCCCTGGACAGGGACAGCCGCCACTTCAGGGACTTCCCCTCCGTGACCCGGTCGGCGACCGGTGTGACCGTCATCGCCGGAGCCGGATCGTCGTCGTGGACGGTGATCCCGCCCCGGTAGGAGCCGACGACCGCACCCCGCACCGCCTTGACCAGGACGTCGTAGGACACGTCCGTGCCGTAGCGCGTGTTGCCCTTCACCTCGACCGGTACGTCGATGTCGTGGCCGCCGGGGTGCACCGTCACCAGCCGGTTCCCGGCCTTCCCGGTGGCCGGGTCGACGACGTACACCCGGACCTGCCCACTGCCGTGGCCCGACACCCGGACCGGGACGCGGTAGGTGCGCACGCCCGCGTCCCCCTCGGCCACCGCGCGGCGGCCGATGTCCACGCGGGGCAGCGCCGCCGGCCGCGCCGCGGGCGTCCCCGGCCGCCAGCCCCACGCGTCCATCAGCCAGGCCCGCCCGGACGCCGAACGCGCCGTCAGCTCCATGGACTTGACCGAGCCGAGCCTGAGTCCGGCGCGGGTGGCCGCCGTCAGCGGCACCCGGAACTCGCGCGCCCAGTACGACGCGGTCCGCTCGCTGCCGGGCAGCCCGTCGGCACTGATGCGGCCCAGCTTCGCCGTACGGCCCGAGGTGTCGGTGAGGGACACGTCCAGCTTCGTGCCCCGGGAGTTCGGCGGCACGAACAGCCGCAGCGCCAGCGCCTTGGCACCGGACAGCGACACGGGCCGCTTCGGGCTGGTTCGTGCCGCTGCACCGGCACGCGTCCAGCGCAGCGCGATCGCGTGCCGGCCGGACTCCTGGCCGATCTCCCACTGCGCGAAGTGGGGTGACGCGCCCTTCGCGTCCTGCCCCAGACAGGCCTTGGCCGGGCTGGGATCCACCGCGTCGCACAGCCGGGCGCCGGTCACCGTCACCCCTGCGTCGGGAAGGAACCCGGCATCCCGGCGCGCGCCCACCGCGTGGCTGAGCACCCGCGCCGGGTCCGCCGACGGGGCCCGCTTCCCGGAGCCGTCCAGCAGCGGTCGCACCCGGTCGTCACCGGCGAGGAACAGCCGCGCGGCGGCCGCGATGTACGTCGAACCGGCCCGGTGCTGCTGGTCGGCGGTGAGCCGGGTCGCCGCGTGCTTGCCGCAGACCGGGTCCGGGTGGTCCGGGTCGTCGGAGAAGTCGTCCTCGGCGGGCGCCGCGGCCTGGCCCGGCGTCCACTCGGAGTTGAAGAAGTTGTGGTCGGCGCCGACGACGTACACGGCGCTGTGCAGCGCGCTGCCGTTGCTGACCGCGCGGGTGCCGTCGACGTAGATCTCGCCCTGCAGGTCGGAGACGTCACCGTCGCAGCCGGGCAGGATCGTCACGGACGGCACGTCGGGCACCGGGTTCTGGCCGAAGACGGTGGGGCCGATGAGGACCGTGCCCCGGATGGTCCAGCGGACCGGGCCGTGGTAGCCGTCCTGGTCGGCGGACGGCGGATACAGGCTGTCCAGAGCCGCCCGGTCGACGCCCTCGCCGCCCCGGGAATGCCCGACGAGCAGCACGCGCGACAGGTCGGCGCGGGGCGCCTGCCGTACGGCGGACGGTGCGGTCCCGGGGTGCGCGGCCCAGTCCGCCCATCGCGCCAGGTGCAGCCGCACCAGCGAGGAGCGGGCCTGGGCGCCGCCGTCCTCGGCCGCGGAGTCCTGGCCGTTGATCCCGTTGGCGGAGACCGAGACGGTCACATAGCCCTGGGAGGCGAGCAGCCTCTGGTCGCGCAGGTAGCCGCGGTGGCTCGGCACGGGCTTCATGCCGGCCCTGCACGGCCAGTCGCCGGTGATGCCCTGGCCCTTGTAGCAGGTGAAGTGACGGCCGTGCAGGAACAGCGCGAGCGGACGCCGGCCGGACGCGCCGACCGGGGCGACGACCACCCCGCGCATCTCCACCGGTGCCGAAAAGCCCGGCAGCTTCACCGACTTCAGGCTGTACTCGCCGGTCCTGGTCCGGTACGGACCGGGCTTGCCGGGATCGACCTCGTTCGCGGGCAGCGGGGCCGGCGGCCGGGACGCGGCCGAGGCCCCGAGGCTGTCGTGCGTGCCGGTGGTGGTCCGTGCGTCCAACCGCCGCCCACCGGACCACACCTGCAGTCCCGGCAGCTCCGTAGCCGGGTGTCCCTCCAGCGGCAGCCGGAAGGTGCGCCCGTCCGGTCCGGGCCGGGCCACCCCCAACGGCCGTCCGGCCGACCGGAATTCGACCCGGGCATCACCCATCGGCACCGGCCGGTCCGACCGCCACACCAGCTGCGGCGCCGACCGGCCGCCGGTGATCCGCCATCCCGGCGGCAGCGTGCCGTCCTCCGGGGAGGCCGACGCGCCTGTTTTCGACGGTGGTTGGACCTGGGCCACTGCCGCCCCTGGGGATGCCCCCGCCACCGCGAGCAACGCGGCGGCGGTCACCCATATGCGCCGGGCACGGACCACTGTTCTCCTCCTTCAGCCCCCGAGCTCGGGAGTCCCGTCCGTCCCGGGAGCCCCTCGTTCCCGGAGGACGGAAGGCGGGGTCTGTGGGTTGCCTGTGAAGGAGACGTGACCGATTCGCATCCTGCCGCTGCGCCAACGGTGGCCGGTATCCGTCCCGTTGCGCGGAGGGCCGCCCGGCGGCGCCCCCCGCCGCTGCCGGCCGGCCGATCGCCGGGGCCGACGTGACGGCGGAGCGCGCGACCGCCATGTACACCGAGCCGTCGTCGCTCAGCGGCACCGAAGAGTGGCACCGAGGAACGGCCCGAACAGCGGCCCGTCGGCGGACATCGGCCGGCCGGCGACGCATGAGCCGACGACCCGGCACGCGCCCCCTCCGGCGAAGGCGGCTCGCAGGTCGGCGAGTGCCGTTTCCTCCGGCGGGCTCGGGGCACCTTCGTCGGCCGGCGGCGGCACGCGGTCGGATCCTTCGGAGGGTGCCGCGGGAAGGGCGGCGGTCGACCCACGAAGCCTGTGCCGTACGGGACAGGTGCCTGGGGTGGACGCAGCCGGGCCCGGCTCCGGCATGTCATCAGGGGCCGGCCCGCCGCCACCTCCCGTGCCCTCGACACGGCGGCGGGGCCCCGCGTCTGCTGGACGCCGTGTGCGGACCGGTGGACGGGGAGGGTGACCGCGCCGACGGTGCCGCTCGCGGGCCGGCGGCCATCGAAGGCGACGCGGCGCTCGCCCGCGCCGTCGGCCTCGGCGCCAACCGCGCGTTCGAGAGCGAACCGCCCGTCGGAACAAGCAGGTTGGTACCAGGGCCGGGGTGCCGGTGACGGCATGCGCCGCGGAGCCCGGCGTCAGGTCCAGGCACTCCGGTACGACTCGTCCAGCAGCTGGAAGACCGGCTCGCCGCGCACCGGGTCCAGGGCGGTGGACAGCCGGACCCGGTCTCCGCTGTGGATGCCGACCGGCGGACCCATGACCCGGCCCCGCACGACGAACCCCTCGGTCATCTCTATCAGCGAGACATTGCGTGCCGCGGGCGTGTTGCGGTGCACCACGGTGGAGTGCCGGACCGTCCCGACGCCCTCGCTGCGCTCCGTGCGCAACTCGCTGCCCTGGCACACCGGACACAGCAGCCGGTGGTACATCGCGGTGCCGCACCAGGTGCACCGCTGGAAGAGGATGGCGTCCTTGGAGTCCGCGGAGACGGGATCGAGAACTCCCGCCGCGGCGCCGGCCGCCGGATGCGAGGCGTTTGCTGAGTGGTGGTACACGCTGGTCAACTCCCTGCGCTCGGCCGGAATCCCGCGTGTCCGGCGCGCACCGGGCACACGCGTGCGCGGCAGCCGTGCCACCGTGCACGCCGACAGAGTATGGCACTCAGTGTCACTCGTAAAGGCACTCCGTACCCCTTTTTCGGCGGAGGGGTGCCTTCAGGAGCGACCGAGTGCCGCCTCCAGCTCCTGCACGACCCGCCACAGCGGGGCGTCCCGGCGGGAGACCAGCACCACCACGTCGTCGGGACGCCCCTCCGGCTCCCCGCCCGGCACCGGACCGATCCGGGCGGTCCGTACGGCGGGCCCGGGGGTGCGCCCGAACGCCTTCTGCACATGTCCCAGCGCGTGGTCCACCAACGCGCCCGCGTCGCCGCGGCCGTCCGAACGCAGCCAGGAGCGCAGGGCGTTGTTGTGCGCGGCGACGACCGCGGCCGCGACGACGTCGGCCCGCAGCGTCCCGTCGGGCCGTCCGGCGAACCGCCCGCGCAGGTACTCGGCGAGCGCGCGCTCGTAGCGCCACACCACCGACAGCTCGTAGGCGCGCAGGCCCGGAACCTGCTTGGTGAGGCGGTAGCGCTGCACGGAGAACGTGGGGTTCTCCGCGTACATCCGCAGCACCAGGCGGGCCGCGTCGCACACCCGCCGCACCGGTTCGTGCTCCTCGCCGCCGGCGGCGAGGAACGCGGTCATGTCGGCCAGGCAGCGTTCGTGGTCGGGGAAGACCACGTCCTCCTTGGAGGGGAAGTAGCGGAAGAACGAACGCCGGCCGACCCCGGCGAGGGTCACGATGTCGTCCACGGTGGTCTGCTCGTACCCGCGTTCCAGGAAGAGCTGGAAGGCCGCCGCGACGAGGGCCTCCCGCATCGGCGGCTTCGCGGCCGGCGCCGCGCTGCTGGAGCTCATGGAGGGGAACGTAGCATCCGGCCGGGCTGGGTGACACTCAGTGCAATTCGAGTGCGCTTGTGGGGGAACTGAGTGCTTTGAGGGTACGGCACCCAACATCGGACGGCCGTCTGAACGCCGTCCTCGACGTCACCGACCCCGACACACCCCCGCAGCGTCCCCCCGCTCCACGCTGCCGAGCATCCTGCTCACCCCGCACCTCGACAACCCTCACGGCCGCCGGACTCCTCACCCCGGTCGGACGTCGCCCCCTGCGGCAGCCCCACGACGGCCGCCCGCCGACGGTGCCGACATGTTCGGGACCGTGATCGCCGCGGGTGGAACGGGCCGTACCGGGGCCGTCCCGATCCCTGTCCGGCCGCCGCCCCCGCCCTGGGCGCGGATCCCGCCGCCTGCCCGGCCGTCGAGGACCCGCCCGCCGGGGCCGCCGCCCAGGCGGCGGGCTGCCGGGTGCTCGCCGTGCCGTCGCACACACCGATCGAGCCGGCCCGGGGCATACGGTCCGCGGGGTCTTGCGCATCCGGCAGCGAGGAATGGTGGGCAGCGGACCTGCGGCGCCGGAGCGGACCCCGCCCGCCCCTGCCGCCCACCCTGCGACGTAACCTTTCTCCACCGTGCCGGGACCGGCCCGTGCCGGCAGGTCCCGCCTCCGGGCGCCGGGCGACCGGCCACCCGACATCGGCGCACCGCCCGAGGAGATGCCCCATGCCCGCCGCCCGCCCCCGCCTGCTCTACGTCACCGACCTGGCGTACGAGGCCCGCGGGCGCCGCTACTGCGACGAGGACATCTTCCTCACCTCACGGCTCCGCGCCCGATTCGACCTCGCCCTGTGCCATCCGGAGGACGCCGCGGCGCTGATGGACGGCTTCGACGCCGTGGTCGTCCGCAACAGCGGGCCCGTCCTCGGCCACCAGCGCGCGTACGACGCCTTCCGTGCCCGCGCGCTCAGCACCGGGACGCGCGTGTACAACCCGCTCACCGGCAAGGCGGACATGGCCGGCAAGCAGTACCTGCTCGACCTGAGCGCCGCCGGCTTCCCCGTCATCCCGACGGTCGGCCGTGCCGAGGACCTGGGCCTGCTCCCGGCCGCCGAGCGGTACGTCGTCAAGCCGATGCTCGGCGCGGACTCCCTCGGCCTGCGGGTCGCCCCCGCCGAGCAGGTCGCCGCGCTCGCCACCGGCCAGGTGCTGATCCAGCCCTGCGTCGACTTCCTCCACGAGGTGTCCTTCTATTTCGTCGACGACGACTTCCAGTACGCCCTGTACGCCCCCGACCCGGAGCGCCGCTGGGAGCTCGAACCCTATGCGGCCACCGCCGCCGACCTGGAGTTCGCCCGCCGTTTCATCGACTGGAACGACCTCGGCAACGGCATCCAGCGCGTCGACGCCTGCCGCACCCGCGACGGCGGCCTCCTGCTGGTCGAACTGGAGGACCTCAACCCCTACTTGTCGCTCGATGCCCTGCCGGAGGAGGCCAGGGACGGCTTCGTCACCGCGTTCACGGCGTCCCTGAGCCGGTTCGTGCAGGGCGTGCTCAGCCCAGCCTGACCGTGACCCGCTGGGTGGCGCCCGCGGTGGCGGTGAGGTCGCCGAAGGTCAGTGTGAGCGCCGAGCCGGTGGCCGCCGAGGCGAGCGTGGCCGGCGCGGACGTCACCGCGGCGACGGCCCGCCGCCAGGTCAGGGTGAGGCTCGTGCGCATCCGCGTCGGATCGCTCACGGCGATCACGGCGGTGCCGTCCTGCTTCTCACTGATCATCACGCAGCACGGATCGCTCGCGGTGAGCGTTCCGACCGTGGCGCCGAACCAGAAGTTCACCCCGGTGAACCCGAGCGAGGTGACGGCCACTCCCTGCTGGTTGTTCGTGTTGGCAAGCACGGTCAGCCAGTTCGCGTCCGCGGCGCGGGCCCGTGTACGCGCCGCTGTGGCACCCGGCAGCAGGAGGTAGGCGTACGACGCGTTCGCCGGGTCGGTGCCGTGATCGACGTACAGCGTCAGGTACTTGCGGTTCAGGACGGTGCTCGAGCCGCCCTTGTTGATCGTGCCCCAGCTGCCGTCGCGGGCGTCGCGCAGCGCGCGCACCGTCGCCCCGCCCGGGAAGACATAGCCGCCGTGTCCGCCGATGTGCGCCCACTTCGCGCCGGTCAACGTGGCCGACCACGGGGAGGAGGCGGGTTCGACCGTGCCGTCCACCGTGAACGGCGCGCCTCCGGTCGGGCCGAGGTTGCGGTTGTCGACCGTCGTCTCCACGCCCGTGCCGTCCGAGCACGTGATGCCCGCGCCCAGACAGACGACCGCGTCGTCCAGGAAGAACCACGACTTCTTCGCCACGAGTGTCGACTGCAGGCCCCTGAGGTACTGCCCGACGGCGGCCCGCCTCCCGTCCGTGGCCCCGCCCACCCAGTTCACGTCCGGCTTCGGGGCGCCCCACTCCCCGCCCGCCGCGTCGGCCAGCACCTTGCGCGAGACGGTCGTACCGGGCAGCCGGCAGGGGTCGACCGTGGGCCAGAAGGCGTCGCTGTACTGGCCGTTGCCGAAGGTGTCGCCCCACCAGTAGAGCATCCCGGAGCCGGTGTGCCAGCCGCGCAGATTCTCGCCGTTGCCGGTCTCGTAGTACGTGATCCTCTTGTCGGCCATGCTCAGCGCGGCCGCCCAGCCGGGCCTGCGGTGGGTCGCCCGCGCCATGGAGGGGAACAGCCGGTGTCCGGTCGGTTCGGCCACCGCCGCCACCGACCCGTCGTCCTGGACCCCCTTGAGCCGGGCCAGGTGCGGCAGGCTCAGCACCGGGTCGGCGAGCGGCGGGCTGTAGGAGTCGCGCTGCACCCAGCCCTTCACCAGAGCGCGCCAGCGGGCGTTCTCGGCCGCGCTCGCCCCCTGCCCGAGCAGCACGATCGACCCGAGGACCGGATGCCCGCGCAGGTGGTCGTCCTGCTGGATCTGCTCCGGGTCCGCCGCCGAGAGCCCACGGCTGATCGCCCGGCCCGCAACACCGTCCATGACCAGGCCGTTGTAGAGGAACGGCGCCCAGGCGTGCTCCACCGCGTCGAACACGATCTGCCGAGCCGGGTCCGTCACCTCCCAGCTGGAGCCCGCCAGCAGCGCGAACAGCAGCCCGAGACCGCCGAGCAGGACCGAGCCGTACGAGCCGGTGTACGGCACCGTCGTGTGCTGGACGAACGAGCCGTCGGCGTACAGGCCGTCGCCGGAGGTGACGTACGGGAAGACGGGGGAGAGAGCGTCGCGGGCCAGCGCCACCTTCGCCGCGCTCGCCCCGACGACACCCCGCAGCGCCAGCACCCGGCACAGGTCGACCCGGTTCGCACCCGTGCTGGTGCCGCTGTAGCCGCCCACCGCCGAGTCGGGCACGAAGTGGTCCACGGCGGCGAGGTAGTCGGAGATCCGCGCGGCCGGCAGGGCGTCGTACATCAGCACGCACACGTCCAGCAGCGCCTGCGGGGCGCCGATCTGCCAGCTGTACCAGTTGCCGTACCAGGTCCGGCCCGCGTGGTAGACGTCGTCGTGCAGATGCTCCAGGCCGGTGAGGATCGCGTCCCGCAGGCCGGTGTCGCCGGTCAGGCCGGTGCCGGGCTGGCAGTAGGCCTGCGCGAGCGTGCTCAGCCGGGTGTAACTGGTGTTCATGTTCCCCGAGTGGCCGACCGACTCCTGGTCGGTGTCCGGGTCCGGGTCGGCGTAGACCAGGTCGGGCCACAGGGAGCCGGCGGTGGGGGCCATCGTGGCCCGGTACCGGCTCGCCGTCGTCCCCAGGCCGGCGAGCCGGCTCTTGAACGGTTCGGCCAGGGCGCTGAACCCCTCGCCGAGGACGAGGGTGCGCCACCTCGCGCGCAGCGTCGCGAACTCGTCCGGCGCCGCGGACGCCCGGGTGGCGGGACCCAGGGCGAGAGCGGTTCCCGAACAGACGGTCAGAAAGCCGCGGCGTGACCAAGGAGTCGTCATGACGGCGCTTTCTAGCACGCGCTTTCTCAAGCGCTCAACACCGTGGGCGGAGTTGAGCGTTTCGATCGCTCGATGGGGTGGCCGCAGGCCGTTCGGTGGAGCGGGCCGCGCGCTTGAACGGGGGCGCCCCCCGGGCCGTATCTCAGCACGGGGAGCTCGGAAGTCCCGTCCGTACGGGACGGAAGGAGAGCCAGGTGACGAAACCGCTCGATCCTGAACGGCCGCACCTCGGACCGGTCCTGGAACCCGTCCGGGTCGTGCGGCCCCGCCGTTTCGACGCCCTCGCGGAGCTCATGCGCGAGATGGAGACCGCCCCGGCGCGAGCAGCGCACACCGAGGAGGCCGAGACGCAGGAACTGCCGCCCGTACCCCCGGCCCCCGCACCTCCCGGTGCCGCGGGCCCGAGCCGCGGTCTGCGCCTGCCGGTCGCCGCCGGGGCCGTGGCGGCCGCCGCCCTCCTCGGCTTCGGCTGCGCCCTGCTGCTGCCCGTTCGCCACGCGGCCGTCGCGAGCGCGCGTCCGCCCCGGCCTGCGGCCACGGCGTCACGGCCCCCCACCGCGCAGGTTCCCACTCCCACTCCCACCTCGTCCCGCGCCCCGACCACCACCACCGATCCCGACGGCCCCGGCACCCTCCGCCAGGGCGACACCGGCCCCGAGGTCACCGACCTGCAGCAACGCCTGCTGAGCGTCCCCGACGTCTACCGCGACGGCTCGACCAGCGGCACCTACGACGCCACCCTCACCGCGGCCGTGGCCCGGTTCCAGCTCTGGTACGGCATCAGCGGCGACGAGACCGGCGTCTACGGCGACGACACGCGCCGCGCGCTTGAGTCGCGGACCGGCCCCGGCGACGATGCGTGAGCGGCACGCGGGGAACACCGGGGAGCGGGCCGCACCCGGTCCTCGCCGCGGGAGCCGAGGCCGGGCCGGAGCGGCGGACGGGAGCACAGTGCGATGGCGGACGTGGCAGGCACGACGGGCGGCGGGGCGGATGCGGACGGCGGGGCGGAAGGGGACGGCGGCGCGGGCACGGCGGGCGGAGGCCCGGGGACCGGCAGGGCCGAAAGGGCCGACACGGGGGGCACGGACGACACGGCCGGCATGGGCGGATTCTTCGGCCGGCTCAATCCCGACATGTGCGTGGTGACGGCCGTGGCCGACGGTGAGCGGGCCGGGTGTCTGGTCGGCTTCGCCTCGCAGTGCTCCATCCGGCCGCCCCGGTCCGCCGTGTGGCTGTCCAAGGCCAACCACACCTATCGGGTCGCCCGGGCCGCGCAGCACCTCGCCGTCCACCTGCTCACCCGTGACCAGCGGGACCTCGCGGAACTCTTCGGCGGCCGGACCGGCGACGACACCGACAAGTTCGCGGACCTGGACTGGGCCGAGGGCTACGGCGGCGCGGTGGTCCTGCGGCAGACGGCGGCCTGGTTCGTGGGGACCATCCTGCACCGCACCGACGGCGGCGACCACGTCGGCTTCGTCCTGGACCCGGTGGAGTGGGGCGAGGGGCGGGACGGCCCGCTGCTGCGGCTGTCCGACGCGGCCGGCATCGAAGCCGGCCACCCCGTGGACTGACCGGATTCGAACGTCGGGCAACACTTCGGGAAAGTCACCGACGGGAGTGGTGGCCCGGCCCCAGGCTGGTCAGCCCGCGGCCTACAGTCGCGTGTTCCGCCGTACCGAGACCGAAGGCCAGGCCGATGAACGGCTCCCGCATCCCGGGCCTGCTCGCGCCCGCCGTGTTTCTGCTGGCGCTGGTCGTCGGTGTGTGCTGGTACTGGCGACACCGTGACGACGACTGACGCACGAGGACCCCGCCCCGCCACCCGGACCGTCACCGTGCCCTAGGCGTCCGTCTCCGTCGCGTCCGCCCCGTCCGAGACGCCCTCCAGGGGCATCCTGATGTCCAGCACGCACACGTCGTCCCGCCGCTCGTCCGCGAGCATCGTGGCGAGCAGCGCGTCCAGGGAGTCCGACTCACCGCAGCCATGGGCGCGCACCGCCTCGGCCAGCCGTTCCAGGCCCGTGTCGAGGCTCTCGCCGGGGCGTTCGACCAGGCCGTCGGTGTAGAGCAGCAGCCGGTCCCCGGGTTCCAGGGGGAGTTCCGCCGACTCGTAGACGGGGGACGCGGTCGCGCCGAGCAGCATGCCGCCGGGCCGGTCGAGGTAGCGCACCTCGCCGTGGCGCACGAGCAGCGGCGGCAGATGGCCGGCCTGCGCCCAGTCGAGGACGTGCCGGCCGGGGTGGTAGCGCGCGAGCACGAGGGTGGCGGTGGTCTGGCTGTCGCGGGAGTGCAGCAGCAGGTGGTTGAGCCGGGCCAGCGCCCCGGTGAGCGAGGAGCCGGTGCTGACCATGCCCTTCGCGGTGAATCGGAGCTGGGCCATCGTGGCCACCGCGCCGATGCCGTGGCCCGCCACGTCGCCGACCACGAACAGCGCGTCGTCGTCGGGCAGTTCGATGGCGCTGAACCAGTCGCCGCCGACGTGGATGCCGGACTGCGCGGGCAGGTAGGCCACCTCGACGCGCAACCCGGCCAGCCGCACCGGCTTGCTCGGCAGCGGCAGCAGGGCGTGCTGCAGCCGGGCGGCCAGGGCCCGTTCGGCCTGCAGGACCCCGCGCTGCAGCAGCATCGCCCGCTCGCTCTCCACCAGCGCCAGCTCCGCGCTGCGCTGCGGGGTGAGGTCCTGGACGAAGCCGTGCACCTCGACCGTGCTGCCGTCCGGCGCGGTGACGGCCTCGGCGACCAGCCGCAGGTGCCGGACACCCCCGGGGGCGTCGATGCGGAACGGCACGTCGAACGGCCGGGCGTGGCGGATCAGTCCGGCGATCGCGTGGGCGAGCGGGCCCGTGTCCTCCGGCAGGGCCAGGTCCGGCAGCTCTTCGAGACCGAGCGGCCGCTGTTCGGGGGTCCGGCCGAGGACGGCGTACGTCTGCTCGGACCAGGAGATCTCCTGGGTGATCAGGTTCCAGTTGGCCCAGCCGAGGTTGCCGAGCCGCTGTACGTCGGACAGGCGCTGCTCCTGCCGGTCCGCGCGGTCGTGCCGCAGCCAGGTGACCAGCAGGCCCGCGCCCAGCGGTGCGGCCCGCACCGAGTAGGTGGCGATCACGGGCAGCTCGCCGGCCACGTCCTGGTAGACGAACGGCTCGCTCTCGAACGGCACTCCCGTCCGCAGGGCCTCGAGATAGCCGTGCCACAGCGGCTCGCCCGCGACGGACGGGTAGCTCTCCAGGACGTGTCTGCCGACCATCTGCCGGCCGGTCCGGCCGAACACGTCGACCGCCTCCGGGGTGGCGGCCTCGATCCGGTAGTCCTCCACCTCGCCGGTGGCCGCGTGCAGCGGGGCCAGCAGGATCGCCGCGCCCGGCAGCGCGTCGAACACCGCCTGCACGGCGTGGGCGGCACCGTCACCCGTGTGGTCATGGGAGGCGTCGAACGCGCGCAGCCGGCCCGCGCACAGCCGGGCCACGGCCCGCAGCAGCTCGCGTTCCCGGGGGGTGAACGGCCCGCTACGCCGGCGCAGCACACCGAGGGCGACACGTGCCGTGCTCCCGGCCGGCACGGGCAGCCAGGCCCGGCTGGGCCAGCGCTCCGGCGACCCCCCGATCAGCAGGAACCGGTCGCCCTCCGCGACGAGGTCCTCCAGCCAGCGGGGCTCGCCGCACCGCAGGGCGTCGAGCGGGACCACACCGGTCACCGGGGGCACGTACCGCCACTGCGCGGCGAGGGTCGCGTCGATGCCGGCGTGGCCGATCAGTTCGAGCCCGCCCTCGGGCAGTTGCTCGTACAGCATCACCGCGTCGGCGTCCGTCTCGGGCGCGACGTGGTCCAGCAGGCACCGGGCCAGCTCGTGCGGGGTGTCGACCCGGACCAGGTCCCGGCCGATGTGCCCGAGTATCTTCGCCAGGTCCGCCGTGCCGGTGGGCGCGACCTCCCAGGCGCCGGCGGCCGGCGGTGTGGCGGGGGCCGACGGCCGCTCCTTCGGGGGGAGCAGGGCGCCCAGGGTGAGCCAGCACTGTTCGAGGAGCGTGCGGTTGCCGTCCTGGGCGCGTCGTAGCAGCTCCTCGTGCGCGGCCTCCGCGGTGCACCCGGTGACGGCCATCAGCACGCCCTTGGCCCGCTCCAGGACCGCCGAGCCGGCCGCCAGGTCCCGAAGCCGTTCCATCTCCGCGCGCTGTCGCGCCACGACCTTGGCCAACGCCGCCGGATCGGCGCCGGTGGGGTCAAGCGGGTGCACGGGCTCGCTCGTCACGCGACGAGCATGGCACATCCGGGCCCCTTCGATCACTCGTCTGCCGGGTCCGCATTCATATGAGCTTGACACGGGCTTCGTGCCGACGGTTCGCCCGAAGCCGCCGCGAGGACCGGGCGGCGGCCGAAACCGTTCACACGAAAGGGGGTGAACCGTGGCGAGCCGTTGACCTGCGGAGCCGGGTGGGCCGGCGGGTCAGCGGCCCGTGCCCCGCGCGGCCAGAGCCTCGCTGACCGCACGGACGCTGCGGGCGATGTGCTGGAGCTGCAGGACCTCGGCGGCGTACAGCTTGATCGTGTGCTCGATGACCGACTCGGGCAGTCCGAGCATGGGCAGCTCGGCCCGTGCGGTCTGCAGCGCGGTCCGGGCCACCCGGATCTCCTGCTGGACCTGCAGCTGTGCGTGCCGGGCGAGCAGGACGGGGTGGCGGATGAGGGCCGGATAGCTGGCGTAACGCGCGGGGATCAGCTCGCGCAGCCACTTGGCCGCCGAGCGCTCCCAGTCGTACGAGCCCGGCGTCTTGACCTGACAGGGCCAGTCGTGGCTGATACGGGTGCTGGTCAGAGGCATGATCATCGCTTCCGGTGGGCGGCGTCGTGAGGGTGGTCCGACGGGTGCGGGGCGGCCCCGGCCTAGGGGATGGCCGGGGCCGCCACGGGCGCGTCGTGCAGACGAAGCGCCCCGGTGCACCCCCGGCGCCGACGTGGGTAGGGGACGGCGGCTGGGGGTGTCCGTGCGGGGGCCCCGGGCGTCGGGAACCAGCGCTGCGTGGGGATGTGCGTACGCATGGGCGGTCCGTCGGCTTTCTCGGGGCGGTGTGCAAGCGGTGAGTCCGCGGGGTGAAGTATTTATATATGCCGTTCGGTTTGCAAGACGTATGAAAACATTCATGCGTGCTTTGTCGTGGAAGATCCCTGTCCATGGCACGGGAACCGCAGGATCTTCACCTCACCTGGCGCACAGGCGCACGAACTGCCGGATTCAGTCCTTCATGAAGAACTGGTGCTGGTCGGAGAGCTGCTCGTACTTCTCCAGGCGGGCCTGGGTGCGCTCCGGGTCGGCGTCGGTCATCGCCTGCAGCAGCGCGGCGGCCATCATGACCGGCGCGGCGTAGGAGTCGAACACCAGCCGTGAGCCGGTGCCGGTGGCGAAGGTGACGTCGGCCTCGTCGGCCACCGGCCCGAGCGCCAGGTCGGTCACCAGGGCGACCTTCAGTCCGGCGCCGCGCGCCACGCGGACCGCCTGGAGCGTCTCCTGGGAGTGCCGGGGCATGGCGAACGCCAGCACCCAGGTGCCGCCGGCCTCGCGGCACTGCATCAGCGCGTCGTAGGCCACGCTGCCGCCCCGGGTGACCAGCCGCACGTCGGGGTGGATACGGCGGGCGGCGTAACCGAAGTACTCGGCCAGCGACTCCGAGATGCGCAGGCCCAGGACGGTCAGCGGGGTGGAGCGGGACAGTTCGCGGCCCACCCGGATGACCCGGTCCGGGTCGGCGAAGTCACGCCGCAGGTTCTCCAGGTTCTCGATCTCGGCGTCGACGGCCGCCTGCAGTTCGTTGGCGCGGTCCTCCTCGCCCGGCCCGCCGGCCAGGGTGCTCAGCGCGATCGCCTGGAGCCTCTCGCGCAGCGCGGGATAACCGCTGAAGCCGACGGCGGCGGCGAAGCGGGTGACGGAGGGCTGGCTGACTCCGACCCGGTCGGCCAGCTCGGTGATGGACAGGAACGCGGCCTCGGTGATGTGCTCGATCAGGTACTGGGCGATGCGCCGCTGCCCCGGCGACAGACGCGGGCCGTCGAAGAGTTCCCTGAGCCGGGAGGTCGGTGCGGCCTCGGCCTCGGGCACGGCTTTGCCCGAGGTGATCGCTGACGCCTGCGCGCGGGCCTGCTGCGGCGAGGGCACCGGTCCGTCTCCTTTGTCTGCCACAAGCACTCAACATAGCTCACCGACCGTGGTGAACAGGGGCTTGAGCAGGAGGTTTCAGCGCCGGAAGAGGCTGATCGAACTCCCCACCCCACCGGCCGGCCTGCTGCTTCGGACCAGCTCGGCGAGCCGTCCGCGCGCCTTGGCGAGCGCGGAGTCCGACACCGCCAGCAGTCCGTGCACCCGCTCGGGCGGTACCGTCCGTGGATCGGCCGCGTGGATGCCGTAGTACGACGGCACGCCGCTGCCCTTGTACACCAGCCACACCCGCTCGTGCGGATACCGCTGCCGGAGCCGGTCGGCGAGCCGGCCCAGGTCCTGTCCCCAGTCGACGTTGGAGTCGTGCAGCAGTCGATGGGTGTTCGCCGGGCCGCCGAACGCCTCGTTGGCGTACGGCAGGTAGTACGGGAACGCCCGCGCCGAACTCACGGCCGTGCACAGCACCAGCGCGGCCGTCGCGGCTGCCGTCCACCGCCGGCCGGGCCGCGGCACACAGGCCGCCGCCACCGCGAGGAACACGGGTACGACCAGGGCGTACCTCGTCCCGAAGTCCCGCGACCCCGTCATGGCCGCCGCGAGCAGCACCCCGGGCGGCAGCAGCAGATACGGCGCGGCGGGCCGCAGCCGCCGCAGTGCCACGACCGTCACGGCACCGGCCGCGCCCAGCGCGAGCAGCCCGAGCGGTGTCTTCACCAGCAGGGCGGCCGGCAGGTAGTACCAGAGCGAGCCGGTGTACAGGTGCCCGAACAGATAGCCCTGCCACGGCTGGTTCTCCAGCGCGAACTGCACCCGCATCCCGGCCCGGTACGCGCCCGGCACCGGCAGCAGGTCCACCAGGCGGCCGTGCAGCCCGCGGAGGGGCGGTACGGGTTCGGCGGGGCTGAACCGCAGACGCGGATCGACGGCCAGATACGCGGCCCACACGACACCGACCGCCACCAGCAGGACGACGCCCGCCCCGGCGAGCGCCGACAGCGCTGTCCGCCACCGCGCACCGACCCGTGCGGCGAGCGGGCCCCCGAACCCGCGCGCGAGGAGGGACAGACCGTTGCGGGGGCGATTTTCGGCCGAGCCGGGGAGGCCGCGCAGGGAATCGCGGGGGCGGGCGTCGGACGTGTTCGTGAGGTCGGGCAGGGGCCTGCGGTGTCGCCTGTCGGCCGTGCTCGGGAGGGTGCTCAGGGCCTCGCGCCGACGCTCGCCGACCGCGCCCGCGAGCGCGGTGAGCAGCTGCCGACCCCGGCCCGTGTCCCCGTCCGGCCCGCCCGGCGGGACCTCCCGCACCTGGCCCGCGCCGGTGTCCGGCGTGCCCGGCGGCGGGGCCTGTGGTCTTCGGCCGGCGCTCGCGTGTGGCATGCCCGGCGGGATCTGTGGTTCCCGGCCGGTGCTCGGGTGCGGCATGCCCGGCGGGACCTCCCGCACCTGGCCCGCGCCGGTGTCCGGCGTGCCCGGCGGTGAGGTTCGGCGTCTCTGGAACGGGCTCCCCTGTCGGCTACCCCTCGGTCGCGCCTCCCGTCCCCGGCTCGCGGTGACGGCGGACAGCGCGGCCAGGCCCATCAGTACCGGTATCGCCGGCAACGCGCTCATCTTGGTGGCCACGGCCGCGCCGAGGGCCGCGCCGGCGAGCGGCAGGTAGGGCAGGGGCCGCCGCCGGGCCCGCCAGACCAGCCAGGCCGACGTCAGGACGAACCCGGCCATCGGCACGTCCAGCGTGGCCAGCGAGCCGTGCGCGATCAGGTCGGGTGAGAAGGCGTACAGGGCGAGCGCCACCAGACCGCCCGCCGTGCCCGTCAACTCCCGGGCGAACGCGAACACGACCAGTCCGAACAGCAGCGTCAGCACGATCACCGGCAACCGGGACCAGAGCATCAGCCGCCAGGGGTCGTTGCCGGACTCGTAGAGCAGATGCCGGCCCACGTCCCCCTGGGTGCCGGTGTACGACGGGTCGTAGTGCGGGCCGGCCACCGCCACCCCGGCCGCGATCAGCAGCTTGCCGAGCGGCGGATGCTCGGGGTTGTAGCGGATGCGGTGCTCGCGCAGATAGTCGGTGGCCGTCGCCACGTACACCGGCTCGTCGATCGTCGGAGTCTGCTGGACGGCCGCGGTGACCATCGCCGTGGCCATCTGCGCGAGCAGCAGCGCGGCCAGCAGCGGCACCAGCCACCGACGGTGGCGGCGCAGCCAGGCGTGACCGCGGCCGGGGGCCGGCCGGGCCGGCTGCCCGGCCGGGACGTCCCGGGTGAGAACCAGGTGCTGTGCGTGCGCCATCATCCGCCCCGCGGTGGCACCGGCCGGGGGACGGCGGGAACGGCGGCGGGCCGGATCATGGCCCTACTGTCGCACCGCTCCCGCCGCCGGAGGCGTCACCGCTCCACAAGTCGTACCGGCAGACCTTCTGCCGTGCACACGGGTACGGCCCGCAGCCGGCCGGAGTTCATCCCGATCCGGGTGAACCGGCCGCGCAGCCGGGGTGCGTCCAGCGCCGGCAGGGTGTCGCCCGCCGCCGGCGGCCGATCGGCGTCGAGCCGCAGCGACAGCACCGCCGAGCCGCCCAGCACGGCCGGGTGCCGCACCGTCAGCGGCGCCGTGCGGCCGGCGCGCGGGGCGACCTCCAGCGTGCCCGCGTCCTGTGCGAGGACGCCGCGCACCCGCGGGCGCTCAGGCGACCGGTACCACCAAGTCCGCCCGTCCCCGCGTCGACGCCACCAGGTCGGCGTTGCGCTGGTCCGTGCCCCGTACCCAGGCCACCGCCGTCCGGTGGTCCTTGCCGAACTCCTCGTGCCGGGCGACCAGTCGGCGGATCCGCTCGTCCTCGTCCGTCTCGCAGAACCACACCTCGTCCAGGCACGGCCGCACCCGTGCCCAGGAACCCTCCGCCACCAGAAGGTAGTTGCCCTCGGTCACCACCAGCCGGGCCGTCGGCGGCACCGGGATCGCGCCCGCGATCGGCTGCTCCAGCACCCGCTCGAACCCGGGCGCGTACACCACCTCGTCGGTGTCCTCGCGCAACCGCCGCAACAGCGCCGCGTACCCGGCCGCGTCGAACGTGTCCGGCGCCCCCTTGCGAGCCCGGCGGCCGAGCCGGTCCAGCTCGGCGTCGGCGAGGTGGAAGCCGTCCATGGGCACGTGCGCGGCCCACGGCGGCCCGTCGGCGTTCAGGGCGCGCACCAGACGCTCGGCGAGGGTGGTCTTGCCCGCACCGGGGCTGCCCGCGATGCCGAGCAGGGCGCGCCGGCCGTCCCGGGGGAGAGCGCGGGCACGGGCGAGGAGATCGTCGAAGGTCAGCGGCACACAGCAGAGTGTGTCACCAGGAGTTCGCGCGCTGTGTGGCGTGCGCCACTCACTGGACGCCGCCCCAGGGGGAACAGTGCTGGGTATGACTCAGCTCGGTCTTCCCGACGGAATCCAGGCCTGTCTCTTCGACCTCGACGGGGTGGTCACCCGGACCGCCGTCGTGCACGCGGCCGCCTGGAAGGAGACGTTCGACGCGTTCCTGCGGGACTACGAGGGGGAGCGGGGGCGGCCGTTCGACCCGGTCGCCGACTACGACGAGTACGTCGACGGCCGCCCCCGCGCCGACGGCGTCCGCGCCTTCCTGGACTCGCGCGGCATCCACCTGCCCGAGGGCACCCCCGGCGACCCACCGGACACGCGTACCGTGCACGGCCTCGGCAACCGCAAGAACGTCCTGCTGCTGGAGAAGATCCGCACCGGCGGCGTCGAGGCCTACGAGGGCACCCTGCGCTATCTGGCGGCGGTCCGCGCCGGGGGACTGCGCACGGCGATCGTCTCCTCCAGCGCCAACTGCCGGGACGTGCTGCGCTCCGTCGGCGCCGAGCACTTCTTCGACGTACGGATCGACGGCGTGGTCGCCGCGGAACGGCACCTGCCGGGCAAGCCGCACCCCGACACCTTCCTCGCCGCCGCCCGCGACCTGGACGTCGAGCCGCGGCGGGCCGCCGTCTTCGAGGACGCGCTCGCCGGCATGGACGCGGGCCGCGCGGGCGGCTTCGGATACGTCGTCGGCGTGGACCGGGTCGGGCAGACCGACGCGCTGTACGCGCACGGCGCGAGCGTCGTGGTGAAGGATCTCGCCGAGCTGGGAGGCAAGCAGTGATCACCGACCGGTCGTACTCCGTCGAGCCGTGGGCCGTCCGGGAGACCGCCCTCGACCTCGACGTCCTCGCCCAGAGCGAGTCGGTGTTCGCGCTGTCCAACGGCCACGTCGGCTGGCGCGGCAACCTCGACGAGGGCGAACCCCACGGCCTGCCCGGCAGTTACCTCAACGGCGTCCACGAGGTGCATCCGCTGCCGTACGCGGAGGCCGGTTACGGCTACCCGGAGTCGGGCCAGACGGTCATCGACGTCACCAACGGCAAGATCGTCCGGCTGCTCGTGGACGACGAGCCGTTCGACCTGCGCTACGGCCGGCTAGTCGCCCACGAGCGGGTCCTGGACCTGCGCCGCGGAGTTCTGGAGCGGACCTGCGAGTGGACCTCCCCGGCGGGCTCCACCATCCGGGTGCGATCGACCCGGCTGGTGTCGCTGACCCAGCGCGCGGTGGCCGCGATCGCCTACGAGGTGGAGGCCGTCGACGGCCGCAGCCGGGTGGTGATCCAGTCCGAGCTGGTCGCCAACGAGTCCCTGCCGGAGTCCGGCGGCGACCCGCGCGCGGCCAAGGCGCTGCAGGCGCCGCTGGAACAGGAGGACCACTTCGCCTCCGGCGGCCGGCTGCGGCTGGTGCACCGCACCCGGCGCAGCGGCCTCAGGGTGGCCGTGGCCGCCGACCACGTCGTCAGCGGCCCCGAGCGCACCACCACCCGCAGCGAGAGCGGCAGCGACATGGCCCGGCTGACCGTCACCTCCGTGCTGGAGCCCGGGCAGACGCTCCGGGTGGAGAAGCTGGTCGCCCACGGCTGGTCCGGCACCCGCTCACTGCCCGCCATGGCGGACCAGGTCGACGCCGCGCTCGCCGCCGCCGCGCACGACGGCTGGCAGGGCCTGCTGGCGGACCAGCGGGCCTGCCTGGACGACTTCTGGGCCCGCGCCGACGTCGAGGTGGAGGGCGACGAGGAGGTCCAGCAGGCCGTCCGCTTCGCGCTGTTCCATGTGCTGCAGGCGGGGGCGCGCGCCGAGCAGCGCGCGATACCCGCCAAAGGCCTGACCGGCTCGGGCTACGACGGGCACGCCTTCTGGGACACCGAGATGTTCGTACTGCCCGTGCTCACCCACACCGCGCCCGCGGCCGTCGCCGAGGCGTTGCGCTGGCGGTACAGCACCCTGGACGAGGCCCGTGAGCGCGCGGCCCAACTGGGGCTCGCCGGGGCCGCGTTCCCCTGGCGGACCATCGCCGGACCGGAGGGCTCGGCGTACTGGCCGGCCGGCACCGCCGCCTTCCACGTGAACGCAGGCATAGCGGACGCCGTGATCCGGTACGTCGAGGCCACCGCCGACACCGTGTTCGAGCGCGAGGTGGGCCTGGAGCTGCTGGTGGAGACGGCCCGGCTGTGGCGCTCGCTGGGCCACCACGACGCGCACGGCGTGTTCCACATCGACGGCGTCACCGGCCCCGACGAGTACAGCGCGGTCGCCGATGACAACACCTACACCAACCTCATGGCCCGGCAGAACCTGCTCGCCGCGGCCGACGCCGCCGAGCGCCACCCGCGCGAGGCGGCCCGGCTCGGCGTGGACGCGGAGGAGACCGCCTCCTGGCGGGACGCCGCCGAGGCGATCCACATCCCCTACAACGACGAGCTGCGCGTCCACGAACAGCACGCCGGGTTCACCCGCTACCAGCGCTGGGACTTCGCCGGCACCCGCGCCGACCAGTACCCGCTGCTGCTGCACTTCCCGTACTTCGACCTCTACCGCAAGCAGGTCGTCAAGCAAGCCGACCTGGTGCTGGCCATGTACACCTGCGGCGACTGGTTCGACGCGGAGCACGACGAGGAGCAGATCGCCCGGAACTTCGCCTACTACGAGCCGCTGACGGTCCGGGACTCCTCCCTGTCGGCCTGCTGCCAGGCCGTCCTCGCCGCCCAGGTGGGCCATCCGGACCTCGCCTACGCCTACACCACCGAGGCGGCGCTGATGGATCTGCAGGACCTGGAGCACAACACCCGCGACGGGCTGCACATCGCCTCGCTGGCCGGTACCTGGATGGCGCTGGTGGCGGGTTTCGGCGGGATGCGCCGCGACGGCGAGCGGCTGCGGTTCGCGCCGCGCCTGCCCGAGCGGCTGAGCCGGCTCGCCTTCAACATCGAGTTCCGCGGCCGGCGGCTGCGCGTGGAGATCGGCGCGGACAAGGTGACGTACGCGCTGCTGGACGGGCCGCCGCTGGACCTTCGCCATCACGGCGAGCCGCTCACGGTGAGCACCGAGGAGCCGTCCGTGCGGGCCGTGCCACCGGTCGTCCGCCGTCCCACGCCAAAGCAGCCGCTGCATCGCACGCCGAACGGGGGTTGAGCGCGGCGCTGCGCGGGGAGTGCCGCGGAGCAGTGGGCGCCGGAATCGCCGTCGGTCGTCTGCCGCGCCGTCGTGGCTGGTCACGCCCACACGGCGGAGCCGCACATCGATACGGCCTCGCGCTCCTTCGGAGCGCTTTCAGTCCAGCGCGCCCGACAGCAGCCGCAGCAGGTCGCCCGTCGCGTCGGCGGCGAGCAGGGCGGAGAGGGTGCCCAGCAGGAGGACGGCCAGCGCGGCGGCCCACAGCCTCGGGGGCGGGCTCGTCTGCAGGGCCGCGATGCGCCGCGTGACGGCCCGGTCAGGGACCCGCCGGGCGATCACCGGCCCGACCGCCGACAGCAGCAGCGACAGCACCAGCGGGCCGTACACCTCGAACGTCATGCGCCGCCTCCGGCGAGCAGCTCGCGCAGCGCCCGCTCCTCCTCGGGACTCAGACCGGTCACGAACCGCTGGAGCGCGGCGATCGGGTCCGGGCCCCGGTCCAGGGCCTCGTGCATCGCCTCGGCGGTCAGCTCGGCCGCGTTCTTCGCCGGACGGTACGCGCCGCGGCGGCCGTCGGCGTCCCGCAGCACCAGCCCTTTGTCGTAGAGGCGTTTGAGGATCGTGTGCACGGTGTTGTAGGCGAGTGCGCCGTCGACCTCGGCCTGGATCTCCGCGGGGGTCAACGGCCGCTCGGTCGCCCAGAGAGCGGCCAGCACTTCGCTCTCCAGCGCACCGGCGCTGCGCCGCTCCGTCCTGCCGCGGGACCCTGTGCCAGCCATGCCCCAACCTTACAGCGCGTAGTGCCGTCGGCCGGATGGCCCCGTCTGTCCGGATGGGCGTAGATGTTTGGGGTAGTTTGGCGGTGTTTTCCCTGCGGGGTGACAGGGGTCCGCACGCCGAGGGACAGGGGTGGACGATGGCCGGCAGCGCGCACGCCACACGCGCCGGGCTGCGGCGCGAGCGCGCACACCTGACGTCCCGCGGCGCCCGGCGGACGCCGGGCACGGTCGCGCTCGCGGCCGTGGCGGCGGCCTTCACCCTGGCCCAACTGCTCCTCGTCCGGCCCGGCATGGGCCTCGGCTGGGACGAGACGGTCTACGTCAGCCAGGTCAGCGCCCATGCCCCCGCCGCCTTCTTCAGCGCACCCCGCGCCCGGGGTGTCTCCCTGCTCGTCGCGCCCGTCGCCTCCTGGTCGTCCTCGACGCCCCTGCTGCGGATCTACCTCGCGGTCCTGTCCGGGCTCGCCCTGTTCCTGGCCCTGCGCGCCTGGCGCGGACTGTTCCCGACCCGCGTCCTCGCCCTCGCCGGCGCCCTGTTCGCCTCCCTGTGGGTGACCCTGTTCTACGGCCCGCAGGCCATGCCCAACTACTGGGTCGCCGTGGGGGCCCTGGCCACCGTCGCCTGTTTCCTGCGCGCCGGCGCCGGCCAGGGGCGTTCCCCGTACTGGGGCCTGGCGGCGAGTGCCGCGCTCATGGCCTGGATGCGGCCCATGGACGCCGTCTGGGCGGTGCTGCCGCTGCTCGCCCTCGGCCTCGCCCGGAGCCGCCGGCGGCCCCTCGCGGTGCTGCTCGCCGGGCTCGCGGCCGGCGCCGCCGAATGGGTGATCGAGGCCTGGGTCAGCTACGGCGGCCCGGTCCGCCGGCTGGCCGACGCCTCGGCGATCCAGGGCGGCCTCGGCCGGCACTTCGCCGTCGCCGACCAGCTGCGCAGCCTCGGCGGCCGGACCCTGTGCCGGCCCTGCACCGGCGACCTGCCCCACCCGGTGGTCATCGTCTGGTGGTTCGTCCTGCCCCTGCTCGCCCTGCTCGGGCTCACCGTCGCCGTCCGCGCCCGGCGTACGACGGCCACGGTGCTGCCGTTCGCCTGTGCGGCGACCGCCGCATTCCCCTACCTGTTCCTGATCGACTACGCGGCCCCGCGGTTCCTGCTGCCCGCCTACGCGCTGCTCGCGCTCCCGGTCGCCGACGCGCTGGCCCACCTGGCCGGCGCAGCGCACCGGCCCCGGCGCCCGGTCGTCGCCACGCTGGTCGCCCTGGGCCTCGCCGCCCACCTCACCGTGCAACTGGCCGTCCTGGTCCACACGGTGGGCAGCGCGACCGCCCAACACCGCGGCTGGTCCCGTACGGCCGCCGCCCTGCACCGGCTCGGTGTCCGCCCGCCGTGTCTGGTCACCGGGAACGAGGCCATCCCCATCGCGTTCTACGCCGGCTGCGCCTCGGCCGCGACGAGCGGGCACAACGCCAACAGCACCGGCAACGCCATCGCCGGCACGGCCCGGCGGAGCCCGGTCGCCGTACTGGTGCCCGTCGGCTCCGGGCCGCCCGGGTACGCCCGTGACTGGCCGGCCGAGCCCTTCGACGGCGGGCGGCTGTACTTCGCCGTGCCGGAGAGCGGCCGATGACCTCCCCGGCGCACCTCGCCCTCTCCCTCGGCCGGCGCCGTGCCTGCTGGCACACGGGCGTCGTGCTCGCCGTCCTGTTGGGCGGCCTGTACCTGGCCCGCCGGCACTGGCCCGCGCTCGAGAGCGGGGCCTGGCGGCTGGCCGGTGCCGATCGGGGCTGGCTGCTGGTCGGCGCGGCGGCTGCCGTCGGTACCTGGGCGGCCTCGGCGCTCGCCCAGCAGGGCGCGGTCGTACGACGGCTGCCCGGACCCCGGCTGGTCGCCGCCCAGTTCGCCGCTTCCGCCGCGGGACACCTGCTGCCCGCCGGGCTCGGCGCGGGGGCGGTCAACCTGCGGTTCCTGATGCGCTGCGGCCTGCCCGCGGCCCGCTCGGCCAGCGCCCTCGCCGTCAAGGTCGGCGCCGGTGCCGCCGTCCGCCTGGCGCTGATCGCCGTGCTCGCCCCCGCCTGCCCCGGTCTGCTGCGCCTGCCGCGCCCGAGCCCCGGCGCCGGGGGGGGCGGCGGGGGGGGGCGCGGCCAGCGGGCGGGCCCGCCGGGGGGCCCCGGGGGGGGGGGCGGGCCCGCGCCCGGCGGGCGCGGGGCGGCGCCGGGGCGGCGGGGGGGGGGGGGGGGGGGGGGGGGGGCCCCCGGGG
>NZ_JBSFKD010000058.1:0-5164 GCF_053598395.1 Streptomyces sp. NPDC001135
AACTGCTCGACCTCCTGGAAGGACCCCGGGTCCACGAGCAGCTCGATCCGCTCCCGCGCGGTCAGCTTGCCCTTGGCGTGCTGCGCCTCGGTCGCGGCCGGCGCGCCGTCGAGGACCTCACGGCGGATGCGGTCGAGTTCGGCGATCCGCTCCTGCATCGTCATGGCCGACTCCCTTGCCGGTTCAGCTGGTTCGGTGGGCGACGTAGTCGCACAGGGCGAGCAGCGCGCGCCGGGCGGGCAGCGCGGGCAGCGTGCCGAGGGCCCCGCGGGCGCGGTCCAGGCGGCGGCGCAGCACGGCCTCCGTCTCGGCGAGGGCGGGCGAGCGGGCGAAGAGGTCCAGGGCGTGCCGCGCGGCCGCCGCGGGGACGGGTCCCGACGCGAGCAGTTCGCGCAGCTCGGCGTCGGCCGGGTCGGCACTCTCCAGAACCAGCAGCACCGGCAGGGTGGGTATGCCGGCCAGCAGGTCGGTGCCGCGTTCCTTGCCGCTGACGTCGGCCGGGGACCGCAGGTCGAGCAGGTCGTCGGCGATCTGGAAGGCGAGGCCGAGGTGCTCGCCGTACTCGGTCAGCGCGGTCACGGCGCCCGCGGGGGCGCCGGCCTGGAGGGCACCGATGCCGAGGGCCATCGACAGCAGGGCCGCGGTCTTGCCCGCGATCACCTGGAAGTAGTGGGTGACCGGGTCCTCGCCGGGGGCGGGGCCGGTCAGTTCGCGCAGCTGGCCGGAGACCAGACGGCCCGCGGTACGGGCGTTGAGCTGCACGGCGTCGGGGCCGAGCTGCGCGGCCAGCTGGGCGGCGCGGGCGAGCAGCCAGTCGCCGCCCAGCACCGCGGCCCGTTCGCCGAAGCGGGCGTGGACGCTGGGCACGCCGTGCCGGGTGGGGGCGCCGTCCATGACGTCGTCGTGGTGCAGGGAGGCGATGTGGACGAGTTCGGCGATGACGGCGGCCTGGGTGACGCCGTCCCGCCACGGCTCGCCGAACTCGGCGCCGAGCAGCACCAGCAGCGGGCGCAGCCGCTTGCCGCCGGCCTCGGCGAGATAGCCGGTGAGCGCGCCGACACGGGGATCGCCGGCGTCCTGCGCCATGGCCAGCAGCCATTTCTCGACGCGCTCCAGGGATTCCCGCAGCCGTCCCGCCAAGCCGGGATCGTCGAGGTCGAGCCGGTCGAGCGGGCCGGTTTCCACGGGGTCGGCGTGTTTTTCCGCCGCCGTCCCGCCGACGTGCCGCACAGTCATCGCCAGACCCTTCCGATACGTGGTGGAGCAGTGCCGATTTCACACATGCGGACGACCACTCTCGGTACCGGTCCCCTGCGTCTCAACTGCGATGACATGAAGGTGCCAGCCAGTGCGGGCCATGCCGGGAAACGTGGACCGTCAGTTTCCTGCCACATATCCCGAAGGACCGGACCGCAATCGCAGGACCGACGTTATGTTCCCGTCTCGAAAAGACTCGGAAAGTTCTGCGGACTCCGACTCGGTCGGGCTCCGACTCCGTTGAAAGGGACGGGAATTGCGTACCCGATTCGCTCTCGTCGGCATGCTCGTCGCCGCCGTGCTCACCGCCGCCGCACCCGCCGCCCTGGCCGCCGGGCACGACGGGCGGCCCGCCACCCGGTCCTGCGGCGCGTTGCGGCTGACGGGTTCGCTGCCCGTGCCGCCCGCGGGCATGGCGGTGCAACAGGACGTCTCGATCGGCGCGGACTGCGCCCCGCGGCTCGGCGCGGTGCGCCTGGTGCCGGTGGACCGGGCGAAGGGGGCCGCCGCGGCACGGCAGGCCACGGCCGCCGCCACCGCAACGGACGGCACCCACCACGTCTCCAGCTGGAACGAGATGTACGACTGCTGCAACATCCGGATGACCGGCCTGTACACGACCTCCGACTGGACCACCGGCGGCGGCCGGGTCGTCAGCTCCTCCACCGACGCCAGCGAGCAGTACAACCGCGAGCCGTGGAACGCCGGCTGGTCACCGGCTTCGTCCCGGCACGACGCCGACTGCACGGCCGACTGCGCCGTCTCCCACACCGAGGCGCACGCGGACTTCACCTACCGGGGCATCTTCGACGTGACCGGGAACTGGTACGCCAACAGCCACCACTCGTACGTCGACCTGGGCGCCGACGGCACCGCCACCTGCCGCTTCGACGTCGATCTGCGCCACACCTTCGTCGGCTGGAACTGGCGGCACGGCTGCGCCTGACCGGACGAACCGCGCCCCGGGTCGCACTCCGGCGCGTTTGGCAGCAACCTGCCACAGCCGGAGCGGAAGACGCCTTCCGCTTCCTACACTCGCGCCGGACCCCCATCGCACCGACCCGCTGGAGGCGCGCCGTGATCCAGCCGCAGACCGCCGATCGGTCCGTCGTTCCCGCCCCGGCCCCGCCGACGGACCGGACGTGACGTCCGCCGGGAGCCGGCGTGACCCCCAGCAGGCCCGAGCCCGGTCTCTCCGCGCTGCCCCGCAGCGGCCCGGAGAGGCCGGGCTCCGCCCTGTTGCGCCGCACAGGCGCGGATATGTGCACACACGAGTAGATAGGTAGCCCGCCCATGACCACTGAACTCCGTGGCGCGCCCGCCCCCTTCACGGCGCCGGCCGTCCCGCCACCGCCGCGCTGGGCTCGCTGGGCGGCTCACGCCGTGCCGCTGGTGGCGCTGCCCTCCTCCCTGTGGCGGCTGGCCATGACCGCCGGAATCCCGGTCGGTTACAGCACGGCGGTGCTGCGCAGCGACTACGGCATCCCGGGCACCGGCTATCTGATCCTGCCGCTGATCACCGTCCTGCAGGAGGCGGCGGCACTGCTCACCCTCGGCCTGGTCAGCGACTGGGGTCTGGTCGCGCCACGCCGGCTGCCGCTGATCGGGGGACGGCCGGTGCGCACCTGGGCCGCGGTCGTCCCCGCCGCGCTCGGCGCCCTGGTCATGACGGCGGTCACCATCAGCCAGTACCTCGCATGGGACAAGGTCGACAGCACCAACCTGACCGGGGTCCACCGCACCGTCATGGGCTGGGCCTACGCACCGCTGCTGCTGTGGGGGCCGCTGCTGGCCGCGGTGACCGTCTCCTACGCCCTGCGGCGCCGACGGCGGTCATGAGCACCGCGGTCCTCGTCCTGCTCGCGGCGCTGTCGCTGACCGCGTTCGTGGCCGGCCTGACCTCGGGGGCCCGGCGACTGCTCGGCATCGAGGTGGGCAAGGGGCGCGCCGTCGTGACCGGCGCGGTCGGACTCACCACCGGCAGCGCGGTCAGCTATCCGCTGCGGGGGGTGCAGCCGCTCGCCCTGATCACCCTGGAGATCGGGCTGTCCCTGCTGGTCAGCATGGTGTTCCTGGCCGCCACCGAAGTGCTGCTGCCGTCCGGCACGGTGCGTGGCCTGGTGGGGCTGCCCCGATCGCTGCGCCGCAGGTTCGCCCGCGCCCGCCGCTACGCCCGGCTGAGCCGGATCTTCATGCGGCACGGTCTGGGCCGCTTCCTCAGCGGCAAGTCGCGCCGCGGGGCGGGGGCCGCGGCCGAGCGTGCCGCGCTGGCGCCGGCCCTGCGCCGGGCGCTGGAGGAGGCCGGGGTGACCTTCGTCAAGCTCGGCCAGGTGCTGTCGACGCGCTACGACCTGCTGCCGCCGGAGTTCATCACCGAGCTCAGCTCACTTCAGGACCAGGCCTCGCCCGAGTCCTGGGAGGCCGTCCGGCAGGTGCTGCGGGAGGAACTCGGCGCCGAACCCGAGGAGGTGTTCGCCGAGTTCGAGCCGAAGCCGCTCGCCGCCGGATCGATCGCCCAGGTGCACCGTGCCGTCCTGCACGACGGCGAACAGGTCGCGGTGAAGGTGCAGCGGCCGGGCGCCCGCGAGATCGTCGTCGACGACCTCGACATACTCTTCCGGTTCGCCGCCAAGCTGGAACAGCACACGGCCTGGGGCCGCACCATGGGGGCGCTGACGCTCGCGCAGGGATTTGCGGTGTCGCTCCAGGAAGAACTCGACTTCCGTATCGAGGCCCGCAACACGCTGTCCGTGGCCGCCGCCATAGAACAGTCCGGTGGCTTCGCCATCATGGTGCCGCACGTACACGAGAACCTCACCAGCAGGCGCGTCCTGGTCACCGAGTGGCTGGAGGGCGTGCCGCTGCACAGCGCCTCCGACGTCCTGGACGAACGCGGCCTGGACCGGCGGACGCTGGCCAAGGCCATGCTGGAGTGCCTGCTCGGCCAGATCATGACCAGTGGTGTCTTCCATGCCGACCCGCACCCGGGGAACCTGCTGCTGCTCGCCGACGGCCGGCTCGGGATGCTGGACTTCGGCTCCGTCGGGCGCATCGACCGGGCACTGCGCTCCACGCTGCGCGGCATGCTGCTCGCCCTGCACCGCGGCGACCCGGCGGCGCTGAGCGACGCGCTGCTCGCCCTGGTGGTGCATCCGGAGCACATCGACGAGCGCCGGCTGGAGCGGGCCCTCGGGCAGTTCCTGGCACGGCACTTCGCGCCGGGCGTCAAACCGGACCGGGAGATGTTCGCCGACCTGTTCGCCATCGTCGCCCGGTACGGGATCAGCGTGCCGCCGGAGATCGCGGCCGTGTTCCGGGCCCTGGCCACGATGGAGGGCTCCCTGGACCGGCTGGTGCCCGGATTCGACATCGTGGCCGAGGCCCGTTCCTTCGCCGTGACCCAGCACCTGCGGAAGCTGCGGCCGGAGGTGATGGGACAGTCCCTGGCGGAGGAACTGCTCGGGCTGGTGCCCATGCTGCGCCGGCTGCCCCGTCGGGTGGAACGCATCGGCGCCGCCTTGGAGAGCGGGCAGTTCACCGTCTCCGCCCGGTTGTTCAGCGACCCGGAGGACCGTCGCTTCCTGCGGTCGCTGGTTCACGAGGTGCTGCTCGCCTTCCTCGGCGGGATCATCGGCCTGGCCGGTGTCCAGCTGCTGCGCACCTCGGGCGGTCCCCGGCTGAGCACCGGTCTGGGGCTGTTCGAGCTCTTCGGCTACAACCTGCTGGTGATCAGCTGTGTGCTGGTGCTGCGGGTGCTGTTCATGATGGTCAGCCCCCGACGCTGACGGCCCCGACGCCGACCGTCCCGCCACCGACCGTCCCGACCGCCGGCCCGGCCCCGCCAAACGTGGGGGGGGGGCGGGGGGCCGGGCCCCAGGGGGGTGGGCGGGGGGGGGGGGTGGGGGGT
>NZ_JBSFKD010000058.1:5174-36670 GCF_053598395.1 Streptomyces sp. NPDC001135
GCGCCCCCCCCCCGCGGGCGGGCGGCGCCCCCGCGGCCGTACCGCACGGGTCAGCGCTGGGCGGCGGCCTTCTGGTAGGCGCGCCCGGCCAGCGGCACGGTGACCGCGATCAGCAGCACAAGGACCACCAGGGCACTCGGGATGGGGTGCTGCGCCGGGAACGCACCGCTGGTGTCGCCCCGCTCGTTGCCGAACAGGTCCCTGCTGGCGGAGACCACGGCGCTGACCGGGTTCCACTCGGCCACGGCACGCAGCCAGCCCGGCAGGCCGTCCAGCGGCACGAACGCGTTGGACAGGAACGCCAGCGGCATCATGACGACACCGGCGAGCGCGCTGACGGCCTCCGCGTTGCGCAGCGTCAGCCCGATCAGGGCGCCCAGCCACGACATGGCGAAGCCCATGAGCAGGAGCAGCCCGAACCCGGCGAGCGTCTGCAGCACACCGTTGTGCGCCCGCCAGCCGATGAGGCAGCCGACGGCCGCCATCACGGCGCAGGTCCAGGCGACCATCACGGCGTCCGCCACGGTCCGTCCCACCAGCACCGCCGAGCGGGAGATCGGCAGCGCCCGGAACCGGTCCACCAGACCGTTGTTCAGGTCGCCGACCACCCCCACCGCGGTCGTGGTGATGTTGGCGAGCATCACCTGGGCGAAGATGCCCGCCATGATGTACTCCTTGTAGCCGCCCTGGCCCGGCACCCGCATCGCGCTGCCGAAGAGGTATCCGAAGACGACCACGAACGCCACCGGCATCACCGTGATGCCGAGGAGCTGTTCCGGCATCCGCCGGATGTGCCGCATCTGACGGCCCACGAGTGCGAACGAGTCGCTCAGTGCCTCGGTCATACGGTCTGCTTCTCCTTGGTCGCGTGGGACGGGGACTGCCCGGCGGAGCCGTCGGCCGTGCCCGCCGGTTCGGTGCGGTCGTGCCTGCCGGTCAGGGCGAGGAAGACGTCGTCCAGCGAGGAACGGTGCACCGCGAAGTCCTCCGGCTCGACCCCGAGCGCCTGCAGACCGGCGGCCGCGGCGGCGATGGTGCGCATCCCGCCGGTCAGCGGCACGGAGACGGTACGGCCCTCCTCGTCGACGACCGGTTCGGCCGGCGCGACGCCGGCCAGGCAGCGGGCGACGGCCGCCAGTTCGGCCCGGTCGGCCACGGACACCTGCAGCCGCTCACCACCGACCTCGCGCTTCAGCTCGTCGGGGGTCCCGTCGGCGATGACCACCCCGCGGTCGATGACCGCGATCCGGTCGGCCAACTGGTCGGCCTCCTCCAGGTACTGGGTGGTGAGCAGCACGGTCACGCCGTTGTCGACCTGCTCGCGGATCATGTCCCACAGGGCGAGCCTGCTGGTGAGGTCCAGGCCCGTCGTCGGCTCGTCCAGGAACAGCACCGGCGGACGGGCCACGAGGCTCGCCGCGAGGTCGAGCCGGCGCCGCATACCGCCGGAGTACGTCTTCGCCGGGCGATCGGCGGCTTCCACCAGGTCGAACTTCTCCAGCAGTTCCGTCGCGCGCTGCCGCGCCCCGCGCCGGCCCAGGTGCAGCAGCACCCCGATGAGCTGGAGGTTCTCCCGGCCGGTGAGACGCTCGTCGACCGCCGCGTACTGGCCGGTCAGGCCGATGCTGGCCCGTACCTCGCGGGGCTGGGTGGCCAGGTCGTACCCGGCGACGGTGGCCCGCCCCTCGTCGGGCGACAGCAGGGTCGCGAGGATCCGCACGGTCGTCGTCTTGCCGGCGCCGTTCGGGCCGAGCACACCGAGGACGGTGCCCGCGGGCACGGACAGGTCGATGCCGTTCAGCGCCTGGTGGTCGCCATAACGCTTGCGGAGGCCTTCCGCCGATATTGCCGTTTCCATGACGGCCACTCCTTCTGGGTACGGAACGGGTACGGGACTGCTTGCGGTACGGGGGGTGCGGGCGCCGCTCACGGCCGGCCCGGTTCGGCGGTCGCCTCCGAGAGACGGGCGAGCCGCTCCCGGATCACCCGGGCGATCTCGGCGGCGGGCGCCGGCTGGAGCAGGTGCCCGTGGTGGGCGTCGACCGGGTGCGTGGTGACCGCACCGGACACGTGCGGCCGCCAGGCGGCCACGGAGCGGGCCGTCTTGCCCACCGGGTCGTCGGTGCCGACCGTCGACACGAACAGCAGCAGCTCGCCGTCGAAGCGTCGCGGCCGGTAGTGGGCGCTGAGCTCGTGGTTGTTGATACCGACCTTCATGAACGCCGTGATGTGCCCCTCCTCCAGGCTGCCCAGCGCACTGTCCTTGGCCCGGATCAGCTGCATGGCCCGCGCGTGGTCGAGCGGCTCCCGGCGCAGTTCGGCCAGGTCGTAGCCGACGAAGTCGAGCAGGGTCTCGAGGATGTCCCGCTCCGTCGGCGGCACGTAGTCGTCGTCCTTCCACGACTCGTCGTACGGCGTCTGGTCCAGGTTGGCCAGCAGCGCCACCCGCTCACCGGCCTCGGTCAGCAGGGTGGCGATCTCGTGTGCCACCAGCGCGCCGAAGGACCAGCCGACGAGGTGGTACGGGCCGGTCGGCTGCACCGTGCGGATGCGCGCCACGTAGTCGGCGGCCATCTCCTCCACGCTGGTGTGGATGTCGCCCCGGCCGTCCAGCCCGCGGGCCTGCAGGCCGTAGACCGGGAACTCGGCGCCGATGTGCTGAAGCAGTGTGGAGTACGGCCAGCTGAGCCCGCCCGCGCCGTGCACACAGAACAGCGGGTGACGCTCGCCGCCGGTGCGCAGGGGCAGCAGCACTTCGAACCCGTCGCTGTCCTGGCCCGTGCCGAGCTTGTCCACGAGCTGCGCCACCGTCGGCGTCTCGAAGACGCCCCGGTTGCTGAGCTTGACGCCGAGCACCGAACGGATACGGCTGACCAGTTGCAGGGACGTGATGCTGTCACCGCCGAGCTCGAAGAAGCTGTCGTCGATCCCGACCCGCTCCACCTTCAGCACCTCGGCGAACAACTGGCAGAGCACCTCCTCCTGCGCCGAGCGCGGCCCACGGCCGGCGCTGGTGTGTTCCGGTGCGGGGAGGGCTTTGCGGTCGAGTTTGCCGTTGACGGTCAGGGGGAGTGCGTCGAGCTGGATGAATGCGGAGGGCACCATGTAGTCGGGCAGGGTGGAGGCGATGTGGTCGCGCAGGGTGTCCGTGTCGATGGTGTGTCCGGTGGTGGGGACGGTGTAGGCGACCAGGCGTTTCAGGCCGGGCTGGTCCTCGCGGACGATGACGGCCTGGTGTGCGACGCTCTCGTGTGTGGAGAGCAGGGTCTCGATCTCGCCGAGTTCGATGCGGAAGCCGCGGACCTTGACCTGGTCGTCGGAGCGGCCCAGGTACTCCAGTTGTCCGTCGCGGTTCCAGCGCACGATGTCGCCGGTGCGGTACATGCGGGTGCCGGTGGGGCCGTGGGGGTCGGCGACGAACCGTTCGGCGGTGAGTGCGGGGCGGCCCAGGTAGCCGCGGGCCAGGCCGGTGCCGGCGATGTACAGCTCGCCGGCGACGCCTGGTGCGACGGGGTGTAGACGGCCGTCGAGGACGTAGACGCGCGTGTTGTCGATCGGGGTGCCGATCGTGGGGACGCCGGTGCCTGGTCGGAGTGGTGCGGACATCGTTGCGGCGACGGTGGCCTCGGTGGGTCCGTAGGCGTTGGTCATGCGTCGTCCGGGGGACCAGCGGTCGACGAGTTCGGCGCTGGTGGCGTCGCCGCCGACGATGAGGGAGGTGAAGTGGGGGAACTCACCGTCCGGGACACTGGCCAGGGCTGCCGGGGGGATCAGGGCGTGGGTGATGCGCTGGGAGGTGAGTACGTCGGCGAGGGTTTCACCGGCGAGTGGGCCCGGGGGCGGGACGACCAGTTGCGCGCCTGCGGCGAAGGCCATGACCAGTTCCAGTACCGAGGCGTCGAAGCTGGGGGAGGCGAACTGCAGGACGCGTGCGTCCGTGGTGACGGCGAACCGTTCCAGTTCCGCGGCTGCGAAGCTCGCCAGACCCGCGTGCGTGACGACGACACCCTTGGGGCGGCCCGTCGAGCCGGACGTGTAGATGACATACGCCGGGTGACCGGGCAGCACGGGTACGTCGAGCCGTGAGCCGTCCGCCTCGTCGCTCAGAGAGGGGAGTTCGCGCAGGACCAGGGCCGGGTGGGCGTCGTGGAGCATGTAGTCGATGCGTTCTTGCGGGTAGTCGGGGTCGATCGGCAGGTATGCCGCGCCTGCCTTCACCACCGCCAGCTGTGCTACCACGATGTCGACCGAGCGTGGCAGTACGAGGGCCACCACGTCCTCGGTTCCCACGCCCCGGTCGCGCAGCCAGTGCGCCAGCCGGTTGGCCCGGGTCTCCAACTCGCCGTAGGTGACGGTGAGGTCGCCGTTGATCAGGGCGGGTGCCTGGGGGTTGCGGTCTGCCGCGGCCTCGAACAGGCCCGCGAAGGTGACGGGTGCCAGTTCGTGGGTCGTGCCTGCCCAGGGGCCCAGCAGTCGTGACCGTTCGTCCGCGGACAGGATGTCCACGGTTCCCACGTGCGCCGACGGGTCGGCCGCGATCGTTTCCAGCACCGTGACCAGCCGTGCGGCCAGTGTCTCCACCGACACCCGGTCGAACAGATCGACGGCGAACTCCACACTCCCGTGCAGCCCCTCCTCCGACTCGGCGAGCTGGAAGGAGAGGTCGAACTTCGCCGCGTCGAACGTGATCGGCTCCGGTGCGATCCGCAGGCCGTCGAGGTCGAGGGTGGCCGCCGCGTTGTTCTGGAAGGCGAGCATCACCTGGAAAAGAGGGTGGCGGGCCATGGACCGCTCGGGGTTGAGGACCTCGACCAGTCGTTCGAAGGGGACGTCCTGGTGGGCGTAGGCCGCCAGGTCCGTCTCCCGCACCCGCTCCAGCAGTTCCCGGAACGTCGGATCACCGGACAGGTCGGTGCGCAGGACCAGGGTGTTGACGAAGAACCCGACGAGGTCGTCCAGCGCCTCGTCCGTGCGGCCCGCGATCACGCTGCCGACGGGGATGTCGTCGCCGGCGCCGAGGCGGTGCAGCAGGGTGGCCAGGCCGGCCTGGATCACCATGAACAGGCTGGTGCCCGTCGTGCGCGCCAACTCCTGGAGCCGGGCGTGGAGTTCGGTGGGGACGTGGAAGGGGACGGTGTCGCCGCGGTAGCTCATCCGGGCCGGGCGCGGCCGGTCCGCGGGGAGTACGAGTTCCTCGGGCAGCTCGGCCAGAGCACCGCGCCAGTAGTCGACCTGGCGTGACATCTCTCCGACCGGGTCGTCCTCGTCGCCCAGGACGTCGCGCTGCCACAGCGTGTAGTCGGCGTACTGCACCGGCAACGGCTCCCACGCCGGTGCCGTACCGGCCTGCCGTGCCGCGTAGGCCTCACCGAGGTCACGGGCCAGGGGGCCCATCGACCAGCCGTCCCCCGCGATGTGGTGCACCACGAGGAGCAGGACGTGGTCGTCGTCGGCACGGCGGAACAGGGTGGCGCGCAGGGGCGGTTCGACGGCCAGGTCGAAGCCACGGGCCGTCTCCGCGCCGAGGGCCTCGGGGTCGTACGGGACCAGGGCGAGGGCCGGGCGGGCGGTGTCCGCGGGAAGGATCAGCTGGCGGGGCCGGGCCTCGGTGTCGGGGAACACCGTGCGCAGGCTCTCGTGGCGGGCCACGACATCGCCGAGGGCGGCTTCCAGGGCCGTCCTGTCCAGCGGTCCGGTGAGCCGTACGGCGAGGGGCATGTTGTAGGTGGCGCTCGGCCCCTCGAAACGGTTCAGGAACCACAGGCGGCGCTGGGCGGGGGAGAGGGGGATCTCCTCGGGGCGGGGACGGGCGGTCAGCGGCGGACGCGTGTCGCAGGCGTCGTCGATCCGTTCGGCGAGCGCGGCGGGGGTGGGTGCCTCGAAGAGGGCACGGACCGGGAGTTCGGCGCCGAGCCGGGAACGGACCCGGGTGGTGACGCGGGTGGCGAGCAGTGAGTGACCGCCGAGGTCGAAGAAGCTGTCGTCCGCGGAGACGCTCTCCAGGCCGAGCACCTCGGCGTAGATGGCGCACAACGCCTGCTCGCGCGCGGTGCGCGGTGCGCGGCCGGCGCCGCCGGCGCGCGGTGCCGGGGCGGGCAGGGCCTTGCGGTCCAGTTTGCCGTTGACGGTGACGGGCAGCCGGTCGAGGGCGACGACGGCGGCGGGCACCATGTAGTCGGGCAGGCGTTCGCCGAGGCGGCGGCGCAGCGTGTCGTCGGCGGGGACCCGGCGGCCGGCGACGGGCACGGCGTAGGCGACGAGTTCCCGGACCCCGGGGCGGTCCTCGCGGACCACGACGGCGGCCTGCGCGATGTCCTCGTGGGTCTCGAGCGCCGTGGCGATCTCGCCGAGTTCGATGCGGAAGCCGCGGATCTTGACCTGGTCGTCGATGCGGCCCAGGCAGTCGATGCGGCCGTCCCTGGTCCAGCGGGCCAGGTCGCCGGTGCGGTACATGCGGGTGCCGGGCGGACCGTAGGGGTCGGCGACGAACCGTTCGGCGGTCAGGCCCGGCCGGCCCAGGTAGCCGCGGGCCAGGCCGGCGCCCGCGAGGTGCAGTTCGCCGGGGACACCGGGCGGTACGGGGCGCAGGGAGCCGTCGAGGACGTAGGCCCGGTAGTTGTCCAGCGGGCGGCCCACCAGGACCCGGTCGCTGTCGGTGATGCGCTGGCCGAGTGCGTCGACGGTGGTCTCGGTGGGGCCGTACAGGTTGAAGGTGACTTGCCCCGGGAGACCGGTGAGTTCGCCGCGCAGGGCCTCGCCGAGGGGTTCCGCACCGAGGCTGACGATCAGCGGGCGCAGCTCCGGGTCGGCGGTGAGCCCGAGTTCGTGGAGCTGCTGGAAGTGGCCGGGGGTGGTGTCGAAGTGGTCGATGCGGCCGGTGCGCCGGATGTAGGCGTACAGGGCGGAGGCGTCGCGCCGGGCCTCGTCGTCGATGAGGTGGAGTTCGTGCCCGGCGAGCATCCACAGCAGCGGGTCGATCGCCGCGTCGAAGGAGAACGAGGCGGCGAGGGCGGCGCGCAGCCTGCGGTCGCCGGCGGTCGCGATGATCGGGCCGTAGAGCCGGCCGAAGTGGTCGTGGAAGAGGTTGACGACGCTGCGGTGCTGGACGGTGACACCCTTGGGGCGGCCGGTGGAGCCGGAGGTGTAGATGACGTAGGCGGCGTTGTCGGGGTGGGGCGCCCCGCCGCGCTCCGCGCTGGTGAGGTCGTCGCCGGACCAGGTGCCGTCCCGGTCGATGGCGTGCAGTTCGGCGAGGTCGGCGAGTTCGGCGGCGGGCCGGGCGTCCTCGAGCATGTGGGCGATGCGGTCGGCCGGGTAGTCCGGGTCGACCGGCAGGTAGACGGCACCCGCCTTGAGGACGGCGAGGAGCGCGACGACGTGTTCGGCCGACCGCGGGAGGCGGACGGCGACCGTGCGCTCGGGGCGGACGCCCTGTGCGATCAGGTGGCGGGCGAGCCGGTTGGCCCAGGCGTTGAGGGCGGCGTAGCTGAGGCGGATGTCCTGGAAGACGAGGGCGGTGGCGTCCGGGGTGCGGGCCGCCTGTGCCTCGAACAGGCCGCTGAGGGTGCCGGTGGGGTGGTCGCGGGTGGTGTCGTTCCACTCGTGGAGCACCTGCCGGCGTTCCTGCGCGGTGAGCAGGTCGGAGGCGGACAGCGGGCGGTCGGGGTGGGCGGTGAGGTCGTCGATCAGGCGCACGAGGCGGTCGGCCAGGTCCTGGGCGGTCTCCCGGTCGAAGAGGTCGGTGGCGAATTCGATGCCGCCGTCCATGCCGTCGGGCGTCCCGTCGGCGGTGAACCGTTCGGCGAGCACGACGGACAGGTCGAAGGCGGAGGTCTTGAGGCCGATGGCGCGGCCGGTGGCCCGCACACCGTCCAGGTCGAGGCGGGCCTCGGCGTTGTTCTGGAAGGACAGCATCACCTGGAACAGGGGGTGCCGGGCGAGGGAGCGTTCGGGGTTGAGGAGTTCCACGAGTCGTTCGAAGGGGACGTCCTGGTGGGCGTAGGCGGCCAGGTCCGTGTCGCGGACCCGGTCGACGAGTTCGGCGAAGGTGGGGTCGCCGGAGACGTCGGTGCGCAGCACCAGCGTGTTGACGAAGAACCCGACGAGGTCGTCCAGTGCCTGGTCGGTGCGGCCCGCGACCGGGGTGCCGAGCGGGATGTCGTCACCGGCGCCGAGGCGGTGCAGCAGGGCGGCGAGGGCGGCCTGCGCCACCATGAAGACGCTGGCCTGCCGGTCCCGGGCCAGGCCGGCGAGGCGGCGGTGCAGGTCGGAGGGGATGCTCAGGTCGACGGTGTCGCCCCGGTAGGTCATCTCGGGCGGGCGGGGCCGGTCGACGGGAAGGGTCAGCTCTTCGGGGAGCCCGTCCAGGGTGTGCCGCCAGTACGCGATCTGGCGGGCGAGTTCGCCGGCCGGGTCGTCCTCGTCGCCGAGGACCTCGCGCTGCCAGAGTGTGTAGTCGGCGTACTGCACCGGCAGTGGCTGCCAGTCGGGGGCGTGGCCGGCGCACCGGGCGCGGTAGGCGGCGCCCAGGTCACGGGCGAGGGGAGCCATGGACCAGCCGTCGCCCGCGATGTGGTGCAGGACCAGCAGCAGTACGTACTCGGTGCCCTGGAGGGCGAACAGGCGGGCGCGCAGCGGGGGTTCGGAGGTGAGGTCGAACTCCTTGGCCGCGGCGACCGCGAGGGCGTGGTCCAGCTCCTCTTCCGCGACCCCGATCACGGGCAGCCGCGGCGTGGCCTGCTCGGGGCCGAGGATCTGCTGGCGGGGGCGGCCTTCGGTCTCGGGGAAGACGGTGCGCAGGCTCTCGTGCCGGGCGACGACGTCGCCCAGGGCGGCGCGCAGCGCCTCGAGGCGCAGATCACCGCTGAGCCGCAGGGCCATCGGCAGGTTGTAGTTCCCGCCGGCGTCCTCGAAGCGGCCGAGGAACCACAGCCTGCGCTGGGCGGGCGAGAGCGGGATCTCGTCCGGGCGGACCCGGGCGGTGAGCGGGGTACGGGCTCGTCCGGCGGTGGTGAGGCGTTCGGTGAGGGCGGCCACGGTCGGGGCCTCGAACAGGGCGCGGACGGGCAGTTCGGCGCCGAACGCGGCACGGATGCGGCTGACGAGGCGGGTGGCGAGCAGCGAGTGGCCGCCCAGGTCGAAGAAGCTGTCGTCGACGGAGACCCGTTCGAGGCCGAGGACCTCGGCGAACAGCCGGCACAGCTCGGCCTCGCGGGCGTCGCGGGGCGGCCGGCCCTCGGCCGCGGCGCCGTCCGGGACGGGCAGGGCACGGCGGTCGAGCTTGCGGTTGGGGGTGAGAGGCAGTTCGGCCAGGGTGACGAAGGCGGAGGGCACCATGTAGTCGGGCAGCGTGCCCGTCAGGTGGGCGCGCAGTTCCCGGGCGCTCGGGTCGGCGCCGGGCACGGGGACGACGTAGGCGGCGATGGTCCGGATGCCGGGCCGGTCCTCGCGGGCCACGACGGCGGCCTGGGCGAGCGCGGGGTGCGTGGCGAGGGCGGCCTCGATCTCGCCGAGTTCGATGCGGAAGCCGCGGATCTTGACCTGGTGGTCGGCGCGGCCGAGGTAGTCGAGTTCGCCGTCGGCGGTCCAGCGGACCACGTCGCCGGTGCGGTACATGCGGGTGCCGGGCGGACCGTACGGGTCGGCGACGAACCGCTCGCCGGTCAGTCCGGGCCGGCCCAGGTAGCCGCGGGCCAGGCCGGCGCCCGCGAGGTACAGCTCGCCGGGGACACCGGGCGGTACGGGGCGCAGGGCGCTGTCGAGGACGTAGGTGCGCGTGTTGCGGATCGGGCGGCCGATGGTGGGCCGGGCGGGCCAGTGGTCGGGGTCCTCGGGCAGCGTCGTGGCGGTGACGACGTGGGTCTCGGTGGGGCCGTAGTGGTTGTGCAGCAGACGGCCGGTGCCGCGGTGGAAGTCCCGGACGCGCTTGCCGGGGACGAGGGCCTCGCCGGCCTGGGCGAGGTGGCGCAGCGCGGGCAGTTCCAGGCCCTGGCCGACGGCCTCCTCGCACAGGGCGTCGATGACCAGGTTGGGGGCGTACACCTCGTCGATGCGCCGGTCGTCGAGCCAGCGCACGAAGGCGGCGGGGTCGCGGCGGGTGTCCTCGTCGGGGATGACGAGGGTGCGTCCGGACAGGGTGGCGGACAGGATCTCCTGGGCGGAGACGTCGAAGCTGATCGCGGTGAACTGGGCGGTGCGCACCCCGGCCGCGCCGGGCAGTTCGTCCTCGTGCCAGGCGATCAGGTTGGCGAGGGCGCCGCCGGGCATGACGACGCCCTTGGGGCGGCCGGTGGAGCCGGAGGTGTAGATCACGTAGGCGGGAGTGAGCGGGCTCAGCGGCGCGGGGCGCTCCGCGTCGGTGAGGTCGGTGGCGGGCAGGCCGGCGAGTGCGCCGGTGGTGCCGGGGTCGTCGAGGAGCAGCGCGGGGATGTCGGTGTCCGCGGTGGGGGACGCCAGGCGGGGGCGGGTGGCCGAGTCCGTGAGGACGAGGGCGGGGCGGGCGTCGGCGAGCATGTGCGCGATGCGGTCGGCGGGGTAGCCGGCGTCGACGGGCAGGTAGGCGGCGCCGGACCGGAGGATCGCCCAGAGCGCCACGACGAGGTCGGCGGAGCGGGGCAGCGCCAGCGCGACGGTCCGTTCGGGGCCGGCGCCGTGGGCGAGGAGCAGACGGGCCAGGCGGGCCGACCGCGCGTCCAGGTCCCGGTAGGTGAGCCGGGTACCGGCGTGTTCGACGGCGACGGCGTCGGCGTGCCGGTCGGCGGTCCCGCGGAACAGGTCGGGCAGCGTGGTGGGGGCGCCGGGGCGGGCGGTGTCGTTCCACGCGGTCAGCACCTGCGTGCGTTCCGCGGTGGTCGCCAGGTCGAGGCGTCCGACGGGGGTGTGCTCGGCGCCGACGAAGGCGTTCAGCACCCGCAGCACGCTCTGGCCGACGGCGTCGGCGGCGGCCGTGTCGAACACGTCGGGGCGGTGGCTGAGGTCGAGGGCCAGGGTGGTGCCGGCGTGCACCATGAGCCCGAGCGGGTAGTGGGTGCCCTCGTGGCTGCGGCCGTCGACGACACCGAGCCCGCCGGCCGAGCGGCGCAGTCCTTCGGCGTCCACCGGGTAGTTCTCGAACACCAGCAGGGTGTCGAAGAGTTCACCGCCGACCGGGGTGAGCCGTTGGATGTCGGCGAGGCCGAGGTACTGGTGGTCCATGAGGGCGGCCTGCTGGTCCTGGAGGCGGTCCAGGAGCGCGCCGACCGGCTCGGCCGGGTCGAGCCCGACCCGCACCGGGAGCGTGTTGATGAACAGCCCGATCATGGACTCGACGCCGGGGAGCGTGGGCGGGCGTCCGGAGACCGTGCCGCCGAACACCACGTCGTCGCGGCCGGTCAGCCGGCCGAGGACGATCGCCCAGGCCGCCTGGACGACGGTGTTGACGGTGATGCCGCGTTCGCGGGCCCAGCGGGTCAGCCGGGCCGTCTCGTCCGCCGGGAGCTCCACACGGGTGCGGCCGGGGGCGACCGGTTCGCGAGCGGGGTCGGGCGCGGCGAGCAGGGTCGGTTCGTCGACGCCGTCGAGCACCTGCCGCCAGGCGTGCTCGGCTGCCGTGCGGTCCTGGGCGGCCACCCAGGCCAGATAGTCGCGGTAGGGGGCGACCGCGGGCAGCGCGGTCTCGTCGCGGCCCGCCCTGATCAGCCCGTACAGCTCGAAGAGTTCCCCGATGAGCAGGGCCCGGGACCAGCCGTCGAGCAGGATGTGGTGGGCGGTGAAGAGGAAACGGTGGCCGCCGTCGCCGAGGGAGATCAGAGTGAACCGGATGAGCGGGGGGCGCGCCGTGTCGAAGCGGCGGGCCCGGTCCTCGGCGGCGACCCGGTCGGCCTCGGCGCCGCGTTCGCCGGCCGGGAGGTCCGACAGGTCGATCTCGGACCAGTCCGGCTTCAGCGCGGCCGGGATGAGCTGGACGGGCTCGCCGTTCTTGCGGTACCGGAACGCGGCGCGCAGGCCGGGGTGGCGGCGCAGTACGGCCGCGCAGGCCTCGCGCAGCGCCCCGGTGTCCAGGCCGCCCTCGATGTCGAGGACGAACTGCATGGTGTAGGCGTCCGGCCCCTGGGTGTCGTACTGGGCGTGGAACAGCAGTCCCTGCTGGAGCGGAGAGAGCGGGAGGATGCCCTCAAGCCGCGGCTTCGACTCGGTCATTTCGCTTGTCTCCACTCAGAAATCGAAGTCTTCTTCGAACGCGTCGATCTCGTCCTGGTCGAGGTCCAGGAGCGGGTCGGCCGGTCCCCGCCCGGCGCCGCCCGGCGCGGTGGGCGGTACGGCCGGCTCGACGGGCCGGGCCGCCGGGCTCGCGGCGTGGGCGGCCACGGCGCGCAGTGCGCGGAACCAGCCGTCGGCGAGGGCGGCGACCTCGTCCTCGGTGAACAGCCCGTCGGGCCAGCTCCACGAGGCCACCAGGCGGGGCCCGTCGGGGCGGTCCTGGGTGAGGGCGTTCAGCTCCAGGGCGTGCGCGGCGGGCATCGCCTCGTCGCTGCCGCCGAGGCCCCCGTCGCCGTTGTCGTCGCCGTCCCCGGCACCGAACCGGCCGAGGTAGTTGAAACCGATCTGGGGCTTGGGCAGTGCCGCGAGGACGGGCGCGGTCTGTGCGTTGAGGTGGCGCAGCAGCCCGTACCCGGCGCCGTTGTCGGGCAGTTGGGCCAGCTGTCCGGCCACCCGGGCCAGCGCGCGGCCGACCCAGGCTGTGCCGTCGACGGCGCCGGCCGGGTCGCCGTCGGTACCGGGGTCCAGACGGACCGGGAACAGGCTGGTGAACCAGCCGACCGTACGGCTGACGTCCGCGTCCGGCAGGACGTCCGCGAGGAGTTCCTCACGGCCGTGGCCCTCCAGGTCGAGCAGCACGCCGTCGGTGCGCCGCCGGCCCCGGCCCCGGTCCCATTCGGTCACGGCGACCGCGAACGCGGTCAGCAGCACCTCGTTGACGCCGGTGCCCAGCGCGGCGGGAACCGTGGTCAGCAGCGGCCCGGTCACCTCGGCGGGCAGGGTGCGGGCCAGCCGGCGGGCCGTGGCGGCGGTGTCGCGGGCGGGGTCGAGGGCCCGCGCACCGAGCGGATCCTCGCTGTGACCGGCCAGCATCCCCGTCCACACGGGCAGTTCGGCGGCGCGCCCTGGTGCGGTCGCCGCCGCGGCCAGGCCGCGGGCCCAGGCCCGGAAGGACGTCCACACCGGTTCGAGTTCCGGTTGCCGCCCGGTGGCGAGGGCCTCGTAGGCGGCCATCAGGTCGGGAGTCAGGATGCGCCAGGACACCCCGTCGACCACCAGGTGGTGGACGATCAGGAGCAGTCTGCCGAGCGTGTCCGGGCCCGCGTCGAACCAGACGGCCTGGACCATCACCCCGGCGTCCGGGTCGAGCCGGTCCTGTGCCGCGCGGCCCTGGGTGTCGACGGCCGCCGAGAGCTCCTCCTCGTTCAGTCCGGTGACGTCGACCCGGTGGATCAGTCCGGCCGCGGGCACGGCACCCCTGGGCGGCACGTGCAGGCTCCACCGGGCGGGCGTGCGCACCAGCCGGGCACGGAGCATGTCGTGGTGGTCCAGTACGGCCTGGAGCACCGCGGCGAGGGTGCCCTCGGTGAGGCCGCCGGGGACCGGGGCCATGACCGACTGGTTGAACCCGTCGATCCGGCCGCCCAGTTCCCGCAGCCAGTGGATGATCGGTGTCGCCGGCAGGGCGCCGACGGCGGGGTCCGCGCCCTCGGGGTCGGGGGCGAGGAGGTCCTCGCCGGTCTGCTCGGGCAGGGCCGCGGCCAGGGCCTCGACGGTCTTGTGCCGGAAGACGTCGCGCGGGGTCAGGGTCAGCCCGGCGAGCCGGGCCCGGCCCACCAGCCGGACGGAGCCGATGCTGTCGCCGCCCAGGGCGAAGAAGCTGTCCTCGGCGCCGACCCGGGGCAGCCCCAGCACTTCGGCGAACAGCCCGGCGAGGAGTTCCTCGCGCGGTCCTCGCGGGGCACGGCCGGCCGGCCGGTCCGCGAAGTCCGGTGCGGGCAGCGCCTTGCGGTCGAGCTTGCCGTTGGTGTTGAGCGGCAGCGCCTCCAGGGTGACGAACGCGGCCGGGACCATGTAGTCGGGCAGTTCGGCCGCCACGAGGGCGCGCAGCTCGGCGGGGTCCGGGGCGGTGCCGTCGGGCACCACGTAGGCGGCCAGGAGCCTGCTGCCGGGCCGGTCCTCGCGGACGACCACGGCCACGCGGGCGACGTGCTCGTGCCGGGCCACCACGGCCTCGATCTCGCCGAGTTCGATCCGGAAGCCGCGCACCTTCACCTGGAAGTCGGTGCGGCCCAGGTACTCGAGGTCGCCGTCGGCGCTCCAGCGGACCAGGTCACCGGTGCGGTACATGCGCGCGCCGGGCAGACCGTAGGGATCGGCGACGAAACGTTCCGCGGTCAGTCCGGGGCGGCCCAGGTAGCCGCGGGCCAGACCGGCGCCGCCCAGGTACAGCTCGCCGGGCACGCCGGGCCCGACGGGACGCAGGGCGCCGTCGAGCACGTAGGCGCGGGTGTTGCGGATGGGCCTGCCGATGGGCGGTGCCGTGTCGGTGCCGTCCAGTTCGGCCGTGGTGGACCAGATGGTGGTCTCCGTCGGCCCGTACACATTGGTCACCCGCTCGCCGGCCGTGGCCATGGCCGCGGCCAGCGGACCCGGCACCGCCTCGCCGCCGATCAGCATGCGCAGCCCCGGCAGGGCGTGCGGCACCTGGTCGACCAGGGTCTGCCACAGCGAGGGGGTGGCCTGCAGGACGGTCCCGCCGTGCCGGGTGATCAGCGTGCCGAGGGCGTCCGGGTCCAGGACCTCCTCCCGGCTCGCCACGACCACGCAGGCACCGGCGAGCAACGGCAGGTACAGCTCCAGCGCGGCGATGTCGAAGGACACCGTGGTGACGGCGATCAGCCGGTCGGTGCCGTCCATCGGGACGCGTTCGCCCATGTCGGCGAGGAAGTTGTCCAGTGCCGCCCTGGGGATCACGACGCCCTTGGGACGCCCGGTGGAGCCCGAGGTGTAGATGGCGTACGCCGGGGTACGGCCGTCGGCGGCCGGAGCGGCCGGACGGGCGTCCGGTGCCGCCGCGGTGTCCGGGTCGTCGAGCAGCAGCAGGGGGGTGCCCGAGTCGGGGACGGCGCCGGCGGTCGCCGACGTGGCGATGAGCAGCGACGGGCGGGCGTCGGCGAGCACGTGACCGAGCCGTTCGGCCGGGTGCTCCGGGTCGAGCGGGATGTAGCCCGCGCCCGACTTCAGCACACCGAGCAGGGCGACCACCAGCTCCACCGACCGGGGCAGGGCCACGGCGACGAGCCGCTCGGGGCCCGCCCCGCGCTCGGCCAGCAGCGCGGCCAGCCGGTTGGAACGGTCGTCCAGTTCGGCGTACGTCAGCCGGGCGTCGCCGCTGATCACGGCCGGCGCGCCGGGAGTCGCGGCGACACGGCGCGCGAACCTGGCGAGCAGCGGCTCCGTTCCGTTCCCGGCGAGCACCTCGCCGCCCCAGGTCTCGAGCACCCGCCGCTCGTCGTCCGCCGCCAGCAGCCGCATCCGGCCGACCGGGGTGTCCGCCTGCCCGGCCACCTCGCCGAGCAGCCGCAGCAGGCACGCGGCGAGAGCGTCGACGCGCTCCTGGTCGATCAGGTCCGGCCGGTGGGCCAGGTCGAGTCCGAGGGAGCGGCCGAGGGCGACGGTCAGGCTGAGCGGATAGTGCGTGCTCTCGTGGTTGTCACCGCCGACGATGCCCAGTCCGCCGGCCTGGCTGCGCAGCCCGTCCGCGTCCAGCGGGTAGTTCTCGAAGACGACCAGGGTGTCGAACAGTTCGCTCAGCCCGGTCCCGCGCTGGATGTCCGCGAGCGGCAGGAACTGGTGGTCCATCAGGCCCGCCTGCTGCGTCTGGAGCCGGTCCAGCAGGGCGCCGAACGGCTCGCCCGCGTCGACGCGGACGCGCACCGGCAGGGTGTTGATGAACAGTCCGACCATCGACTCCACGCCCGGCACCTGGGGCGGCCGTCCGGAGACGGTGGCGCCGAACACCACGTCGTCGCGGCCCGTGAGCTGCCCGATCGCCATGGCCCACACCGCCTGCACGACGGTGTTGACGGTCACCCCGCGTTCCCGCGCCCAGCGGGCCAGGGCCGCGGTCTCGGTCTCCGGCAGCTCCACGCGGGTCCGCACCGCCGCCACCGGGGCCCGGGACGGGTCCGGCGGGGCGAGCAGCGTGGGTTCGTCGAGCCCGTCGAGGACCTGCCGCCAGGCCTCCTCGGCGGCGGTACGGTCCTGTCCGGCGACCCAGGCCAGATAGTCGCGGTACGGGGTGACACGGCCCAGCGAGGAACCGTCACCGCCCGTGCCGTACAGGGTGAACAGCTCACCGAGCAGGACGGGCATGGACCAGCCGTCGAGCAGCAGGTGGTGGTGGCTCACCAGGAGCCGGTGCCGGTCCTCGCCCGTCCTGACGAGGGTGAACCGCAGCAGCGGGGGCCGTGCCGGGTCGAAGCGCCGGGTGCGGTCCTCGGCGGTCCAGCGGCGCAGGGCCTCGTCCCGCTCGGTCTCCGCGAGGCCGGACAGGTCGATCTCCTCCCAGGGCACCTCGACACGCTCCGGGACGATCTGGAGCGGAGTGTCGGCACCCTCGTGCCGGAATCCGGCGCGCAGGTTCGGGTGCCGGTCGAGCAGGGTGCGCAGCGCGCCGCGCAGGGCCGCCCGGTCGACGGATCCCTCGATGTCGAGGGCGAGTTGGACGGTGTAGACGTCCTCGCCCTGCTCGTCGTAGACGGCGTGGAAGAACAGGCCCTGCTGCAGTGGGGAGAGCGGGAGGAGGTCGTGGAGCCGGCCGTACTCCGTTTCCAGGGTGTCGATCTGTTCCTGGGTGACGCTCACCAGGGGGCGCACGTCCGACGGGGTCAGAGCACTGGTGTCGTCGCTGTCGGTGGATTCCACCAGTGCGCGCAGTGCCCGGAACCAGCCCTGGGCCAGCTCACGCACCTCGTCCTCGCCGAACAGCGCCGCCGGCCAGGACCAGTCCGCGGTCAGCCTGGGGCCGTCCGGACCGTCGAGCGTCGCCGCGTTCAGGTCCAGGACGTGGCTCAACGGCATGCCGGGGTCACGGCCGTCACCGAGATCCGCCTCCGGGCACAGCGACCAGTCGGCGACCTCACCGTCGGCCGTCTCGAAGCGGCCGAGGTAGTTGAAGCCGAGTTGGGGGGTGGGGAGTGCGGCGAGTTCGGGGGCCGTGTCGGTGTTGAGGTGGCGCAGGAGGCCGTAGCCGATGCCGTTGTCCGGCAGGCTGCGCAGGTGTTCCTTGACTCCCTTCAGCGCGCTGACCGGGTCGCCGTCGGCGGGACCGGCGTCCAGGCGGACCGGGAACATGCTGGTGAACCAGCCCACCGTGCGGGAGAGATCCACACGGTCCACCACGGCTTCGCGGCCGTGGCCTTCGAGTTCTATGAGTACTTCGCGTGAGGAGGTGCCGCGCCAGTCGGCGACGGCTCGTGCGAACGCGGTGAGCAGTATGTCGTTCACGCCGGCTCGCAGTCGGGACGCGACTCGGGTCAGCAGTGCGCCGGTCACGTCCGGGGGCAGGGTGGCCGTCAGGTGGCGCACGGTGTCGGCCGTGTCCACGGCCCGGTTGAGGGGGCGTGTGCCCAAGGGTTCCTGGTGGTGGGTGAGTTGGGTCTTCCACAGGTCGAGTTCACCGGCGCGTTCACCGGCCAGAGCGGTCAGTTCCCTGGCCCAGCGGCGGAAGGACGTGCCCACGGGTTCCAGGTCGAGGCCGTCGTAGGCGCGTGCCAGGTCCGGCAGGAGGACGCGCCAGGACACGCCGTCCACGACCAGGTGGTGTGCCATCACGAGGAGCTGGTTGGTGTCCTGGAACCAGACGGCCTGGATCATCACCCCGTTGTCGGGGTCCAGCCGGGCCTGGGCGGAGCGGGCCTGGGCGGTCATGTCGTCGTCCGCGGACCGGGACAGGACGGTGGCAGCGGGCACGCTGCCCGGCTCGGCGATCTCGAGCTGCCAGGTGTCGTCACCGCGTACCAGGCGGGACCGCAGGACGTCGTGCCGGTCCAGGACTGCCTGCACGGCTGCGGACAGCCGCTCGAACGTGGCGTTGGCGGGTGTGCGGACCACCATGGCCTGCTGGAAGCCGGCGATGGGTGCCCGCAGCTCCCGCAGCCAGCCCACGATCGGCGTCTCGGGTACCGTACCCAGGCCCGCCGTGGGGTCCTCGGTCACGGCCGCTGAAACCGGTACCGCGACCGCTGCCAGTGCCGCGGGGGTGCGGTGCTGGAACACCTCGCGGGCCGAGAAGACCAGCCCGGCCCGGCGTGCACGGCTGACCAGCTGGATCGACACGATGCTGTCGCCGCCCAGCTCGAAGAAGCCGTCGTCCACCGACACCGACTCCACCCCGAGCAACTCACGGAAGATCCGGCACAGGATCTCCTCGCGCTCGGTGCTCGGTGCGCGACCGGTGCCGGTGCCGGAGACCACCGGCGCGGGCAGGGCCCTGCGGTCGAGCTTGCCGTTGCCGGTCAAGGGCAGTTCGTCGAGCTGGACGAAGGCCGCCGGCACCATGTAGTCGGGCAGCGCGGACGCGACATGGGCACGCATCGCGGCCACGTCGAGTGCGCCACCGCGGGTCACGACATAGGCGACCAGGCGCTTCAGGCCGGGCTGGTCCTCGCGGACGACCACGGCACTTCGGGCGGTGTCCTCGTAGCGGGACAGCACGGTCTCGATCTCGCCGAGTTCGATGCGGAAGCCGCGGACCTTGACCTGGTCGTCGGAGCGGCCCAGGTACTCCAGTTGTCCGTCGCGGTTCCAGCGCACCACGTCACCCGTGCGGTACATGCGGGTACCGGCCGGACCGTGGGGGTCGGCCACGAACCGCTCGGCGGTCAGACCCGGACGGCCCAGGTAACCCCGTGCCAGACCGGCGCCCGCGAGGTACAGCTCACCGGCGACGCCCGGCGCGACGGGTCGCAGACGGCCGTCGAGGACGTAGACGCGGGCGTTGGTGACCGGACGGCCGATGAGCGGGAGCGGGGTGTCCGTCGTACGGGTGGTCAGCGCGTCGACCGTGGTCTCGGTGGGCCCGTACAGGTTGTATCCGGTGACGTCCGGGGTGTCGGCCAGCTCCCTCCACAGGGTGGTGCCGACGGCCTCGCCGCCCAGGGCGAGGATGCGCGGGCGGGCCTGCGGGTCACGGACGAGGCCCGCTTCGAGGAGCTGCTCCGCGTACGACGGGGTGAGCTCCATGAAGTCGACGCCGTGCTCGCGCACGTAGGCGATCAGCGCGTCGGGGTCCCGGCGGGTGTCGTCGTCGACGAGGTGGAGTTCGTGCCCGGCCACCAGCCACAGCAGCGGGTCGAGCGAGGCGTCGAAGGAGACGGCCGCGGTGAGCGCGGCTCGCAGGGGACGGCCCGCGTGCGCCGTTTCGGCGGCGTACAGCACGTCGAAGTGGTGGTGGAACAGGTTCGTCAGGCTCCGGTGGGCGACGACGACGCCCTTGGGCCGGCCGGTCGATCCGGAGGTGTGGATGACGTAGGCCGGGTGGTCGGGCCGCAGCGGGGTCGTCCGTGCGGTGTCGTCGACCGGACCGTCCGGGAGGGTGTCCAGGGCGGTGGTGACCCCCGGGGCGTCGAGTTCGACGCGCTGCGCGCCCCGGCCGACGGGGAGTGTCTCGCGGGTGGCCGAGGTGGTGAGTACGGCGTCGGCGTCGACGTCCTGCAGCAGCTGGGCGGTGCGCCCGGCCGGCTGGGACGGGTCGACCGGCACATAGCCGGCGCCCGCCTTCGCGACGGCGAGGAACGCCACGACGAGGTCGGCGGTGCGGGGCAGGGCGACGGCCACGTACCGCTCGGGGCCGATCCCCCGGCCGATCAGCAGCCGGGCCAGCCGGTTGGCCCGCGCGTCCAGTTCGGCGAAGGTCAGCCGGGTGCCGTCGGCCACCAGAGCGGTGGCGTCCGGTGTGCGCGCGGCCTGCCGTGCGAAGAGGGCGGGCAGCGTGTCGGCCGGTACCGCGCGTTCCGTGCGGTTCCAGGTGACGAGCGTGCGACGGCGCTCGTCGGGGGTGAGAACGTCGACATCGGACAGGGCACGGTCGGGGGCGGCGGCCAGCTCGGCCGTGAGGCGGGCCAGGCGGCCGGCGAGGTTCTCGACGGTGACCCGGTCGAACAGGTCGGTGGCGTACTCGACCCGGCCGCCGAGCCCGTCGGGGGTGCCGTCGGCGGTGAACCGCTCGACGAGCTGCAACGACAGGTCGAACTTGGCTCCGTCGACGGTGACCGGGTGGGCCTCGACGCGCAGACCGTCCAGGTCGAGGGCGGCGTCGGCGTTGTTCTGCAGCGACAGCATCACCTGGAACAGGGGGTGCCGGGCGAGGGAGCGTTCGGGGTTGAGGAGTTCCACGAGTCGTTCGAAGGGGACGTCCTGGTGGGCGTAGGCGGCCAGGTCCGTCTCCCGTACGCGGTCGACGAGTTCGGCGAAGGTGGGGTCGCCGGAGACGTCGGTGCGCAGCACCAGGGTGTTGACGAAGAACCCGACCAGGTCGTCCAGCGCCTCGTCGGTGCGGCCCGCGATGGGCGAGCCGACGGGGATGTCGTCGCCGGCGCCGAGGCGGTGCAGCAGGGCGGCGAGGGCGGCCTGCACCACCATGAAGACGCTGGCCTGCCGGTCCCGGGCCAGGCCGGCGAGCCGCCGGTGCGTGTCGGCGGGTATCTCCAGCGGCACGGTGTCGCCACGGAAGCTCATCTGGGGCGGGCGGGGCCGGTCGACGGGAAGGGTCAGCTCTTCGGGGAGCCCGTCCAGGGTGTGCCGCCAGTACGCGACCTGGCGGGCGAGTTCGCCGGCCGGGTCGTCCTCGTCGCCGAGGACCTCGCGCTGCCAGAGTGTGTAGTCGGCGTACTGCACCGGCAGTGGCTGCCAGTCGGGGGCGTGGCCGGCGCACCGGGCGCGGTAGGCGGCGCCCAGGTCACGGGCGAGGGGGGCCATGGACCAGCCGTCGCCCGCGATGTGGTGCAGGACCAGCAGCAGCACGTGCCGGTCGGGTGTCTCGGTGAACAGGTGGGCGCGCAGCGGGACTTCGGTGGCCAGATCGAAGTCGCGGGCGGCTGCCGCGGCCAGCGCGGCCGCGTCGAGCGCGGCCGTGTGCAGGGTGGGGCGCGCCGCCTGAACGGGCAGCACGTTCTGGTAGGGGCGTCCGTCGGCGTCGGGGAAGACCGTGCGCAGGCTCTCGTGCCGGGCGACGACGTCCCCGAGCGCCGCCTCCAGCGCGGCCGGGTCGAGGGCCCCGGTCAGGCGGACGGCCAGCGGCAGGTTGTAGGTGCCGGTGCGCTCCTCGAACCGGTTGAGGAACCACAGCCGGCGCTGGGCGGGCGACAGCGGCACCGATTCCGGGCGGACGCGGGCCGTCAGGGCCGTACGGGCGCGGCTCCCCTCGGTGAGGCGCTCGGTGAGGGCGGCCACGGTCGGGGCCTCGAACAGGACACGGACGGGCAGTTCCGTGCCGAACGCGGTACGGACACGGCTGACCACGCGGGTGGCGAGCAGCGAGTGGCCGCCCAGGTCGAAGAAGCTGTCGTCGACGGAGACCCGCTCCACGCCGAGGACCTCGGCGAACAACGCGGCCAGCGTCTTCTCCGCGGGAGTGCGCGGGGCGCGTCCGGTGCCGCCGCTGGCGCCGTAGTCCGGGGCGGGCAGGGCGCGCCGGTCGAGCTTGCCGTTCGGGTTGAGCGGCAGCGCGTCCAGGACGACGACGGTGGACGGGACCATGTACTCGGGCAGGGCCGCGGCGGCGTGCGCGGCCGTCTCGGCCGGGTCCGGGGCGGCGCCGGCGGCCGGGACGACGTAGGCGACGATCCGCTGGTCGCCCGGTCGGTCCTCGCGGACCACCACGGCCACCTGTCCCACCGCCTCGTGCCGTGCCAGTACCGCCTCGATCTCGCCGAGTTCGATGCGGAAGCCGCGGACCTTGACCTGGTCGTCGGAGCGGCCCAGGTACTCCAGCTGTCCGTCAGGGTTCCAGCGCACCACGTCACCGGTGCGGTACATCCGCGTACCGGCCGGACCGTGGGGGTCGGCCACGAACCGCTCGGCGGTCAGACCCGGACGGCCCAGATAGCCGCGGGCCAGGCCGGCGCCCGCGAGGTACAGCTCACCGGCGACACCCGGCGGCACCGGCCGCAGCCCGCCGTCCAGGACGAGGGCGCGGGTGTTGTGCCGGGGCCGTCCGATGGGCGGCGTGCGGTCGGTGGGGCGGTCGTCCCGCGCGCCGTACCAGGCGGTGGCGTAGACGGTGGCCTCCGTGGGCCCGTAGATGTTGGCGAGGGCGCAGCCGGGCACGGCGGCCCGGATGGCGTTCGCGGTGTGCGCGGACAGCCCCTCGCCGGCGAGGACGACCAGGTCGGCGCCGAACCGGGGGGCGCCGTCCTGCGCCACGGTGTGTGCGAGGGCCGAGGGCACCGCGCTGATCAGGCTGTACCGGCGCGGTTCGGCTTCCAGCAGGGCGAGCACGTCGCGGACGATCTCGATCCGGCCGCCGCTGAGCAGCGGGCCGAACATCTCGAAGACGGAGACGTCGAAGTTGAGCGAGGTCGAGGCGAGCACGTCGGAGAGCCGCTCGGGTCCGATGTCGGCGGCGGCCCAGGCCGCGAAGTCGACGACGTTGCGGTGGGCGACGACGACGCCCTTGGGGCGGCCGGTGGAGCCGGAGGTGTAGATGACGTACGCCGGGTGACGCGGGTCCAGCGGCAGTGCGCGGTCGGCGTCGGTGGGGTCCGTGTCGGGTGCCGTGCCGAGCCGTTCGCGCAGGGCCGGGTCGTCGAGCAGCAGGACGGGAGCGGTGGCCGCGGGCAGCGCCGATGCCACGTCGCCGGTCGTCACGACCAGGGCCGGAGCCGCGTCGTCGAGCATGTAGGCGATCCGGTCCGCCGGGTATCCGGGGTCGACGGGCAGATAGGCGGCGCCGGACTTCAGTACGGCGAGCAGCGCGACGATCATCTCCGTCGAGCGCGGAACGGCCAGGGCGACGAACCGTTCGGGGCCGGCGCCCTGGGCGATCAGCAGCCGGGCGAGCCGGTTGGCGCGCGCGTTGAGTTCGCCGTAGGTCAGCTCGACGCCGTCGTGCCGGACCGCCGGGCTGTCGGGTGTGCGGGCGGCCTGGGCCTGGAACAGCTCGGGCACGGTGGTGTCGGCGACCTCGCGGTGGGTGTCGTTCCACGCGGTGAGGACGCGGGCGCGCTCCTCGCCGGTGAGGACGTCGACGGAGCCGACGGACACGCCGGGGTCGGTGGTGACGACGGCGAGCAGCCGGGCCAGCCGGTCCCCGACGGTCTCCACGGTGGCAGGGTCGAACAGGTCGGCGGCGTACTCGACGACGCCCTCGAGACCGGCCGGGCCGCCGTCGGCCGTGAACGTCTCCTGCAGGGAGAACAGCAGGTCGAACTTGGCGGCGGAGAGGGTCAGCGCGAGGGGCTCGGCCCGCAGTCCGTCCAGGTCGAGGGTGGCCTCGGCGTTGTTCTGGAAGGCCAGCATCACCTGGAACAGGGGGTGCCGGGCCAGCGAGCGGGCCGGGTTGAGCACCTCCACGAGCCGTTCGAAGGGCACGTCCTGGTGCGAGTAGGCCGCGAGGTCGGTCTCCCGCACCCGCTCCAGCAGTTCACCGAAGGTGGGGTCGCCGGACAGGTCGGTGCGCAGCACCAGGGTGTTGACGAAGAACCCGACCAGCGGGTCGAGGGCCTCGTCGGTGCGGCCCGCGACGACGCTGCCGAGGGGGATGTCCTCGCCGGCGCCGAGGCGGTGCAGCAGGGCGGCGAGGGCGGCCTGCACCACCATGAAGACACTCGACCGGTGGGCGCGGGCCACGGCCACGACGCGGGCGTGGACGTCGGCGGGGATGCGCAGCGGGACGCTCGCACCACGGTGGCTGGCCGTGGCGGGCCGGGGCCGGTCGGTGGGCAGCGTCAGTTCCTCGGGCAGCCCGGCGAGGCTGCGGCGCCAGTGGTCGATCTGCCGGGCCAGCGGACTGTCCGGGTCGCTCTCGTCGCCGAGGACGTCACGCTGCCAGAGCGTGTAGTCGGCGTACTGCACCTCCAGCGGCTGCCAGTCGGGGGCCCGGCCCGCGCGCCGCGCGTCGTGGGCGACGCCCAGGTCACGGGCGAACGGGGCCAGCGACCAGCCGTCGCCCGCGATGTGGTGCAGCACCACCAGCAGGACGTGCTCGGTCGGGGAGACACGGAACAGACGGGCGCGCAGCGGGGTCTGGCGGGTGAGGTCGAAGTCCTCGGCCGCCTCCTCGGCGAGCGCGGCGTGCAGGGTGTCGTCGGTGACGTCCGTGACGGGCAGCGCGGGTACGGCGGCCCGTGCGGACAGGATCTTCTGGCAGGGGCGTCCGTCGGCGTCGGGGAAGACGGTGCGCAGGCTCTCGTGCCGGGCGACGACGTCCCCGAGCGCGTCCCGCAGGACGGCCGGGTCCAGCTCGCCGGTGAGCCGGAGCGCCAGCGGCAGGTTGTAGCCGCCGGTGCGCTCCTCGAAGCGGTTGAGGAACCACAGCCGGCGCTGGGCGGGCGACAGCGGGATCTCCGCGGGCCGCTGCCGTGCCGTCAGGGCGGCGCGGCCCCGGTCGGCGCCGGTGACGCGCCCGGCCAGGGTGGCCACGGTCGGCGCCTCGAACAGGGCACGGACGGCGAGTTCGACGCCGAACACCGTGCGGATGCGGCTCACCAGCCGGGTGGCGAGCAGCGAGTGGCCGCCCAGGTCGAAGAAACTGTCGTCGACCCCGACCGCGGGCAGGCCGAGGATCTCCCCGAACAGCCCGGCCAGGATGTCCTCCTGCGGGGTGCGCGGGGCCCGTCCGGCGCCGGCCGCCGACGTGACGTCGGGTGCGGGCAGGGCGCGCCGGTCCACCTTGCCGTTGCCGGTCAGCGGCAGCGTCGGGAGGGTGACGAACGCGGACGGCACCATGTAGCCGGGCAGCCGTGCCGCCGCCTGTTCGCGCAGCGTCTCCGCGGACGGACGGGCGTCGGCGGCCGGGACGACGTAGGCGACGATCCGCTGGTCGCCCGGTCGGTCCTCGCGGACCACCACGGCCACCTGTCCCACCGCCTCGTGCCGTGCCAGTACCGCCTCGATCTCGCCGAGTTCGATGCGGAAGCCGCGGACCTTGACCTGGTCGTCGGAGCGGCCCAGGTACTCCAGCTGTCCGTCGCGGTTCCAGCGCACCACGTCACCGGTGCGGTACATCCGCGTACCGGCCGGACCGTGGGGGTCGGCCACGAACCGCTCGGCGGTCAGACCCGGACGGCCCAGGTAACCCCGTGCCAGACCGGCGCCCGCGATGTACAGCTCGCCGGCGACACCGGCCGGCACCGGCCGCAGGGCCGTGTCGAGGGCGTACACCCGCATGCCGTCGAGGGGACGGCCGATGGGCACGCTGTCCGGGACCGCGGCCGCGGAGTCCACGCGGTGGGTGGTGGCGAACGTGGTGGTCTCGGTGGGACCGTAGCCGTCGACGACGACCACACCGGGGCAGGCCTCCAGGACCCGGCGGACCGCGGCGGCCGGGACGACGTCGCCGCCGGTCCACACCTGCTGCACCCGGGCCAGGCAGCCCGGACCGTCCTCGGCGATCAGCCGGAACAGGCCCGCGGTCAGCCACAGCGCGGTGACACCGTGACGGGCGACGGTCTCACGCAGCCGTACGGCGTCGAGGTCGCCCGCCGGGGCCACGACGACCGTTCCGCCGGTGAGCAGCGGAACCCACAGCTCGTAGGTGGACGCGTCGAACGCGGTCGGCGAGTGCAGCAGCACCCGGGAGTGCCCGTACTCGAAGCGCTGGTCGTAGGCGAGCGCCACGATGTCGCGGTGGGTGACGCCGACGCCCTTGGGGACACCGGTGGACCCGGAGGTGAACATGACGTAGGCCAGCTGGTCCGGGCGAACCTCGACGCCGGGGTCCTCGGCGGGACCCTCGGCGAGCGCCGGGCCGGCCTCCAGCACCGTGACCCCGCCGGCGAACGGCGCGGCGGCCCCGGCCGTGTCGGCGACCAGGACGCGGGCGCCGGTCTCGGCGAGGATGTGCCGCATCCGCGACTCGGGGAAGCGCGGGTCGAGCGGCACGTACGCACCGCCCGCCTTGAGGACGGCGAGCACCGCCGTCACGAGGTCGGGCGAGCGCTCCATGAGCAGCGCCACCCGGTCCTCCGCGCCGACGCCCGCGGCGATCAGACGGTGTGCGAGGCGGTTGGCGCGGGCGTCCAGTTCGCCGTACGAGAGGCTGCCCGCCACGCCGGTGACGGCCTCCGCGCCCGGGGACCAGGCGACGAGACCGGCGAAGAGCCGTGTGACCACCGGGTCGGCGGGCTCGTCGCGGATGCCGTCGACGTCGATGCCGTCGAAGCCGGTGTCGTCGGAGCCGGTGCCGTCGAGGCCGGTCAGCAGCCGCCGCTGCTCGGCCTCCTCGAGCAGCGGGATGCGGCCCACGGGCGTCCCGTGGTGCTCGGGGGCGCTCCCCAGGACCCGCACCAGCCGGTCCAGCAGCGCGCCGGCGGCCTCGGGCGTGAACGCGTCGGGGCGGAAGTCCAGCCGCAGGTGCAGGCGTTCGCCGGGTACGGCGGTGAGGATCAGCGGATAGTGCGTGGCGTCATGGCCCTCGACGCCGGTGACGCGCAGGCCGCCGCCGACCTCCAGGACGTCGGCGTCCAAGGGGTAGTTCTCCACGACGACGAGCGTGTCGAAGAGGTCGCCGAAGCCGGCCGCCTGCCGCACCTCGGTCAGCCCCAGGTACTGGTGGTCCATGAGGTCCGCCTGCTGCGCCTGAAGACGCTCCAGCAGGGCACCGAACGACTCGGACGGGTCCAGACGGACGCGCACCGGCAGGGTGTTGATGAACAGTCCGACCATCGACTCGATGCCCGGCACCTGGGGCGGCCGTCCGGAGACGGTGCCGCCGAACACCACGTCGTCGCGGCCCGTGAGCTGCCCGACGAGCAACGCCCAGGTGGCCTGCAGGACGCTGTTCAGGGTGATCCCGCCCCGCCGGGTGAGCCCGGTGAGCCGGCCGGTCAGATCGGCGGGCAGGTCCACGGTGACCCGTGCGGGCACCACGGGGCCCGCGTCGCGGCCGGCCGGGGCGACCAGGGTGGGTTCGTCGAGCCCGTCGAGGACCTGCCGCCAGGCCTCCTCGGCGGCGGTACGGTCCTGTCCGGCGACCCAGGCCAGATAGTCCCGGGCAGGCGACACACGGGGCAGCGCCGAGGCGTCTTCGGAGCGGCCGTACAGCGTCAGCAGCTCCTTGACGAGGATGGGCATGGACCAGCCGTCGAGCAGGATGTGGTGGTTGGTCAGCACCAGCCGGTGCCGGTTCTCGCCCGTCCTGACGAGGGTGAACCGCAGCAGCGGGGGCCGTGCCGGGTCGAAGCGCCGGGTGCGGTCCTCGGCGGTCCACTGGCGCAGGGCCTCGTCCCGCTCGGTCTCCGCGAGGCCGGACAGGTCGATCTCCTCCCAGGGCACCTCGACACGCTCCGGGACGATCTGGAGCGGGCTGTCGAACCCGTCACCGCGGAAGGCGGCGCGCAGCGCACCGTGCCGGTCCACCACGGCCCCGGCGGCGGCCCGCAGGGCGTCCGACCGCAGCGGCCCCTCGATGTCGAGGGCGAGTTGGACGGTGTAGACGTCCTCGCCCTGCTCGTCGTAGACGGCGTGGAAGAACAGGCCCTGCTGCAGCGGGGAGAGCGGCAGGAGGTCCTGGAGTCGGCCGTACTCCGTTTCCAGGGTGTCGATCTGTTCCTGGGTGACGCTCACCAGGGGGCGTACGTCCGACGGGGTCAGAGCACTGGTGTCGTCGCTGTCGGTGGATTCCACCAGTGCGCGCAGTGCCCGGAACCAGCCCTGGGCCAGCTCGCGCACCTCGTCCTCGCCGAACAGCGCCGCCGGCCAGGACCAGTCCGCGAGGAGGCGGGGTCCGTCAGGGTGGTCCTGAGTGACCGCGTTCAGGTCGAGGACGTGGGTCAGCGGCATGCCGGGGTCACGGCCGTCACCGAGGTCGGCGTCGGCACGGAGGGACCAGTCGGCGCCGGTGTCATCCGTGGTGGCGTCGAAGCGGCCGAGGTAGTTGAAGCCGAGTTGGGGGGTGGGGAGTGCGGCGAGTTCGGGGGCCGTGTCGGTGTTGAGGTGGCGCAGGAGGCCGTAGCCGATGCCGTTGTCCGGCAGGCTGCGCAGGTGTTCCTTGACTCCCTTCAGCACGCTGACCGGGTCGCCGTCGGCGGGACCGGCGTCCAGGCGGACCGGGAACATGCTGGTGAACCAGCCCACCGTGCGGGAGAGATCCACACGGTCCACCACGGCTTCGCGGCCGTGGCCTTCGAGTTCTATGAGTACTTCGCGTGAGGAGGTGCCGCGCCAGTCGGCGACGGCCCGTGCGAACGCGGCGAGCAGTATGTCGTTCACGCCGGCTCGCAGTCGGGACGCGACTCGGGTCAGCAGTGCGCCGGTCACCTCGGGGGGCAGGGTGGCCGTCAGGTGGCGCACGGTGTCGGCCGTGTCCACGGCCCGGTTCAGGGGGCGTGCGCCCAAGGGCTCCTGGTCGTGGGTGAGTTGGGTCTTCCACAGGTCGAGTTCGCCGGCGCGTTCACCGGCCAGAGCGGTCAGTTCCCTGGCCCAGCGGCGGAAGGACGTGCCCACGGGTTCCAGGTCGAGGCCGTCGTAGGCGCGTGCCAGGTCCGGCAGGAGGATGCGCCAGGACACGCCGTCCACGACCAGGTGGTGCGCCATTACCAGGAGCTGGTTCGTGTTCTGGAGCCAGACGGCCTGGATCATCACCCCGTTGTCGGGGTCCAGCCGGGCCTGGGCGGAGCGGGCCTGGGCGGTCATGTCGTCGTCCGCGGCCCGGGACAGGACGGAGGTGGCCGGTATGGTGCCGGGTTCTGTCACCTCCAGCTGCCAGGTGTCGTCACCGCGTACCAGGCGGGACCGCAGGACGTCGTGCCGGTCCAGGACTGCCTGCACGGCTGTGGACAGCCGCTCGAACGTCGCACCCGCCGGTGTGCGGACCACCATGGCCTGCTGGAAGCCGGCGATGGGTGCCCGCAGCTCCCGCAGCCAGCCCACGATCGGCGTCTCGGGTACCGTACCCAGGCCCGCCGTGGGGTCCTCGGTCACGGCCGCTGAAACCGGTACCGCGACCGCTGCCAGTGCCGCGGGGGTGCGGTGCTGGAACACCTCGCGGGCCGAGAAGACCAGGCCGGCCCGGCGTGCACGGCTGACCAGCTGGATCGACACGATGCTGTCGCCGCCCAGCTCGAAGAAGCCGTCGTCCACCGACACCGACTCCACCCCGAGCAACTCCCGGAAGATCCGGCACAGAGCCTCTTCCTCGGGGGTGCTGGGCTGCTTCCCGCCGCCCGCGCTCATGTACTCCGGCATCGGCAGGGCCTTGCGGTCGAGTTTGCCGTTGACGGTGAGGGGGAGTGCGTCGAGCTGGACGAAGGCCGTCGGGACCATGTAGTCGGGCAGGGTGGAGGCGATGTGGTCGCGCAGGGTGTCCGTGTCGATGGTGTGTCCGGTGGTGGGGACGGTGTAGGCGACCAGGCGTTTCAGGCCGGGCTGGTCCTCGCGGACGATGACGGCCTGGTGTGCGACGCTCTCGTGTGTGGAGAGGACGGTCTCGATCTCGCCGAGTTCGATGCGGAAGCCGCGGACCTTGACCTGGTCGTCGGAGCGGCCCAGGTATTCGAGTTGTCCGTCGCGGTTCCAGCGCACGATGTCGCCGGTGCGGTACATGCGGGTGCCGGTGGGGCCGTGGGGGTCGGCGACGAACCGTTCGGCGGTGAGTGCGGGGCGGCCCAGGTAGCCGCGGGCCAGGCCGGTGCCGGCGATGTACAGCTCGCCGGCGACGCCTGGTGCGACGGGGCGTAGGCGGCCGTCGAGGACGTAGACGCGGGTGTTGTGGATCGGGGTGCCGATCGTGGGGACGCCGGTGCCTGGGTGGAGTGGTGTGGACATCGTTGCGGCGACGGTGGCCTCGGTGGGTCCGTAGGCGTTGGTCATGCGTCGTCCGGGGGACCAGCGGTCGACGAGTTCGGCGCTGGTGGCGTCGCCGCCGACGATGAGGGAGGTGAAGTGGGGGAACTCTCCGTCCGGGACACTGGCCAGCGCCGCCGGCGGGATCAGCGCGTGCGACACCCGTTCCGAGAGCAGCACCTCAGCCAGCACCTCACCGGCCAGCGGACCGGCGGGCGGTACGACCAGCGCCGCACCCGCCGCGAAGGCCATGACCAGTTCCAGTACCGAGGCGTCGAAGCTGGGGGAGGCGAACTGCAGGACGCGTGCGTCCGTGGTGACGGCGAACCGTTCCAGTTCCGCGGCTGCGAAGCTCGCCAGACCCGCATGCGTGACGACGACACCCTTGGGGCGGCCCGTCGAGCCGGACGTGTAGATGACATACGCCGGGTGACCGGGCAGCACGGGTACGTCGAGCCGTGAGCCGTCCGCCTCCTCGCCCAGCGCGGGGAGTTCGCGCAGGATCAGGGCCGGGTGGGCGTCGTGGAGCATGTAGTCGATGCGTTCTTGCGGGTAGTCGGGGTCGATCGGCAGGTATGCCGCGCCTGCCTTCACCACCGCCAGCTGTGCTACCACGATGTCGACCGAGCGTGGCAGTACGAGGGCCACCACGTCCTCGGTTCCCACGCCCCGGTCGTGCAGCCAGTGCGCCAGTCGGTTGGCCCGGGCTTCCAGCTCGCCGTAGGTGACGGTGAGGTCGCCGTTGATCAGGGCTGGTGCGTGGGGGTTGCGGTCTGCCGCGGTCTCGAACAGGCCCGCGAAGGTGACGGGTGTCAGTTCGTGGGTCGTGCCTGCCCAGGGGCCCAGCAGTCGTGACCGTTCGTCCGCGGACAGGATGTCGACGGTTCCCACGTGCGTCGACGGGTCGGCCGCGATCGTTTCCAGCACCGTGACCAGCCGTGCGGCCAGTGTCTCCACCGACACCCGGTCGAACAGATCGACGGCGAACTCCACACTCCCGTCCAGACCGGAGTCCGTGCCGGTCTCGGTGAGGTTGAAGGACAGGTCGAACTTGGCCGTGTCGAGACGAACGGGCTGGTGGTTCACCTCGACACCCGGAAGGGTGAGGCGGGGTGCCGGGGTGTTCTGGAGCTGGAAGCTGACCTGGAAGAGAGGGTGGCGGGCCATGGACCGCTCCGGGCTCAGCGCCTCGACCAGTCGTTCGAAGGGGACGTCCTGGTGGGCGTAGGCCGCCAGGTCCGTCTCCCGCACCCGCTCCAGCAGTTCCCGGAACGTCGGATCACCGGACAGGTCGGTGCGCAGGACCAGGGTGTTGACGAAGAACCCGACGAGGTCGTCCAGCGCCTCGTCCGTGCGGCCCGCGACGGGAGACCCCAGGGGGATGTCGTCGCCGGCGCCGAGGCGGTGCAGCAGGGTGGCCAGGCCGGCCTGGATCACCATGAACAGGCTGGTGCCCGTCGTGCGCGCCAACT
>NZ_JBSFKD010000059.1:0-33249 GCF_053598395.1 Streptomyces sp. NPDC001135
TCTGGCGGTACTCGTCCTCACCGAACTCCACGCGGTGGCGGTAGTCGATGTAGGTCATCCGGCCCCAGGGGGGGCCCGCCCCCTGCCGCCGGCACCCGGCCGGCCCCGTCGTGCTCCGTCTCCTCCTCCAGCAGGGCGCGGACGGCGAGGAGTTCGGCCATCAGCGGGGCGAGTCCGGACAGGACGCGCTGGGCACTCCGGTCCCGGAACAGCGCGCGCAGGGCCCGTACGGCCGCCGGGCCGCGGTCGGCGGTGACGGCCTCCAGCAGCCGGCGCATGCCCGGGTCGCGTGCGAACCCGGGGTGGTCGACCAGCAAGGCGGCGATCCTGAGACGCAGTGAGGCGACGGCGACCAGCGCGGCCAGACTCTCCCGGCCCAGCATCCGGCTCACGCCCTTCGGCGCGGTGATCGCCGGGGCACCGAGGCCCTGCCCGTGCGTCAGGGCCCGCAGCAGCGCCCACCGGGCGGCGAGGCCGGTCCGGGGACGCCGGCGCGCGGTGACGGTCAGGGGCACGGCCCGCAGCGCGCTCCCGGTGCGGGCCGACACCGCGCGGATGTCCTCGGCGACGCCGGCCACGTCCCGCGCGCACCGGCGCAGCAGTTCACCGGCGTCCCGGCCGTCCGGCGCGGACCGTCCGGGTGCGTGGCCGTCCACTCGCATCCGACGCTCCCTGGCTCGACGACGTACGACGACGTAGGACGCCATACGACGACATACGACGGGCTACGGCCGCGCCGGCGGGACGCGACCCCGGTCCCATCGTCGGCCAGCGGCACCGGGCCCGCACCTTCATCCGTCCAGGCAGCGGATGCCCGCTCCCGTCACCGGCTCCCGGTCGGCCCCGTGCCCGTGCGGAGGGGCCCCTCCGGCCCTCATGCCTGCGGCATCAGCCCCGCCGCGACCGTGGCCCCCAGCTCCCAGCACGCCTCCGTGCCGGCTTTGCCGGGCTCGCCGGTGACGGTCACCGCGTCGGCCGCGCGGCGCCAGCCCAGGCCGGTGGTGACGGCCTCGATGGCGCGGACGGCACCGGTGACGTCATTGCCACCGTGGACGTAGTAACCGAACGGCCGGCCCCGGGTCTCGTCCAGACAGGGGTAGTAGACCTGGTCGAAGAAATGCTTCAGCGCACCGGACATGTAGCCCAGGTTCGCGGGGGTGCCGAGCAGATAGCCGTCGGCTTCCAGGACGTCGGAGGCCGTCGCGGACAGGGCCGCCCGCCGGACGACGCGGACGCCCTCGATCTCCGGGGTCGTGGCGCCGGAGACGACGGCCTCGAACAGCGCCTGGCAGTGGGGCGACGGGGTGTGGTGGACGATCAGCAAGGTAGGCACACCCCGCACCCTGCCGTGCGCCCGTGTCCCCTCGCAAACGGCGGGCGTGGCAGGGGGCGCGGCGGGGTAGAGGCTGTGCACGGGATGGACGGGAGGGGCTGCCGTGACCGGTACGGACGCACTCATGGCCGGTCTAGTCCCCACGGGGCTGCCGGGCGGCTACCGGTGCCGGCCGGCCGCTGTCGCGGACGCGGGCGCGATCCACCGGCTGGTCGCCGCGTGCGAGAGCGAGCTGGACGGCCGCGCCGTGACCGGCGCCGACCGGATCACCGCCGAACTCACCCTGGCCGGTGTGCGGCCGGAGTCCGACGCGCTGCTCGTGTACGACGGCGCGGGCGGACCGGCGGGCTTCGGCTGGGTGCGGGGGCGGCGGGCGAGGGTCCAGGTGCACCCCGCTCACCAGGGGCGGGGCCTCGGCGCTGCGCTGCTCGCCTGGGCCGAGTACCGGGCCCGGGAACAGGGCGGTGACCGGCTCGCACAGACCGTCTCCGACACCGATCACGCCGCCGTCGCGCTCCTGCGGGCCTTCGGGTACTCCCGGCTGGTCACCGAGTGGCTGCTGGAGATCGCGCTGCCGCACGAACCGGAGGTGCCCGATCCACCGGCGGGCATCACCGTGCGGCCGTTCCGGCACGGTGACGAACAGGCCGCGTACCAGCTGACCGAGGACGCGTTCGACGAGTGGCAGCCACGGCGGAAGAGCTACCCGGAGTGGGCCCGGCGCACCGTCGAACGCGCCACCTTCCTGCCGGAAGCGTCACCGGTGGCCCTCGCCGGCGACCGGATGGTCGGGGTGGTCCTGTCGCTGGACGTGCCGGGCCGTGACGAGGGGTACGTCGAGCGGGTCGCGGTACGGCGCGACCACCGCGACCGGGGCATCGCCCGCACGCTGCTGCGGGAGGCGTTCCGCACCTTCCACCACCGAGGCCGGCCGGCCTGCACCCTGTGGACACACTCCGGCACCGGCGCTCTCTCGCTCTACGAGCGCCTCGGCATGACCGTCCGGCGCAGCTCCACGGTCTACTGCAAGGCACTCGTCACCGACTGACCGGGCCCGCCGGCGCGGGAAATGGCGTTCGGCGCGGTCGACGCCCTCGGTTACAGTGACGCCTCCTGAACAGGAGGGGAGAAGGACGTGCACGTCAGGGTGGGGTCCGTGGGGGGCGGAGTGGTCGTGGCGGTGGCGCTGACGGCGGTGCTCGGCGGGTGCGCGGAGTCGGCGCCGAGCGCCCGGAGCGAGAGGGCCAGGGGCGAGGGGGCCGGGGAGAGCGCGAGGGCGAGCGGCGGTTCGATCGGCGCGGCCGGATCGAGCTGCGAACTGCCCGTCCGTTTCGACATCGCCAAGGACTGGAAGGCCAAGCCGGTCGACGCCGAGAAGGAGCTGTCGAAGGCCTCGAAGGGCTCCGGCGGCGACCTGAACGGGGCACTCGCCGACGCCTTCCTGCGCCAGGGGCCGGTCACCACGGCCTGCGAGATCGACGCCAAGCCGGCGGGCCACATCGGCTTCCTGCGCGTGTGGACGGGCAAGCCCGGGGACGGCGACGCGGGCAGTGTGCTGCGCCGGTTCGTCGCCGCGGAGGACAACGTCAGCAAGGAGAGGTACCGCTCCGTCAAGACCGGCGGCGGGCTGAGCGGCGTGGAGGTGGAGTACCTCTACACCAGCAAGCTCCTGGAAGAGACGAAGAAGGAGACCGCCCTCGCGGTCGGCACGCCCGACGGCCCGGTCGTCCTGCACCTCGGAGGCATGGACAGCGAGGAGCACGACGCGATGCGACCGGCGTACGAACTCGCCAAGCGGACACTGACGTTGAGCTGAGCGCAGCGCCGGGCTGCGCTCACTCGACGGCGTGGACCGGCCCGGGTTTCGTGAGAGGTCCGGCGTCCGCGACGGGGATCTCCTGGGAGCCGAGCCGGTCGTAGAAGGCAAGGGCGGCGACGGTCAGTAGCGCAGGCGCCTGGCCCGGAGGAGCATGACCAGGCCCGACAGGGCAAGCAGGGTGCCGAGGACCGCGGGCCACACGTGCGCCCCGGTCTCCGCGAGTGAGCCCTGCGTGCCCTGCGGTCGGGGCTGCGCGGAGGCGGGCGGGACGTGTCCGGCGGCGGTGGCCTGGGCGGGCGGGGACGCGGCGGCCGTGGGCGTGAGCGTGGCTGGTGCCGGTGCGGTGGAGCCGTTCTGGCGGGTGGGGGCGTGCTGTGTGGTGCCGCCGTTGTGCTGTGAGGGGTGGTCCTGGGCCTTGGTGGGCTGGTCCTTCCTGGCGGGCCGGCTCTGCTGGGTGGGCCGGCCCTGCTGGGTGGGCTGTTGCCGCCGGGTGGTGCGGTGCGGTGTGGTCGTAGCGTCGGTCCTCGGCCTCTCGGTGGGCTGGGCGGCCGAGGACGCCGGTGCGGAGGTGGCGGTGCCGCCGGGCTGCTCCGTCGCACCGTCGCCCGGGGCAGCCGTCGCACCGTCGGTCGGGCCGGCCGTCGCACCGTCGGTCGGGCCGGCCGTGGCGCCGGAGCCGGAACTCGCCGTGGGAGCCGGCGTCGTACCGGAGCCGTCGCCGCCACGGCCGCAGGTGCGGCCGGAGTTGATGCAGTCGACCATCTCGCGCATCAGGTCCTCGTCGAAGACGTTGATGAAGTCGCCGTGGTCGGTGACGGGCTTGTGCAGTTGCTCGGGGAAGGAGTCGACCGCGAAGAGCGGCACCGTACGGCCGCCGTCCTGCAGGCTCGGCGCCTTGACGTCGTAGACGATGCGCTGCACCAGCTGCGGAACGGCGCGGAAGCCGGCCGGACAGGAGCCGTCGGGAGCGGTGAAGGCCACATGGGTGCGGTGGTTGGCGCTGTCGATGTTGCGGCCGTCCCAGCAGCTCTGGAACCGGAAGGTGCGCACCACGTCGCTGCCCGGCGGGCACAGCGGGTACTTGTCCTTCAGCTGCCGGTCCTCGTAGCCGGTGCAGCTCCAGGACGCGTTGGCGTTGCCGGGCCCGTTGACGAAGGCCTTGGCGTCGCCGGTGATGATGCGCAGGAACCGCGGCATGGCGGTGACCTTGTCGCGCGGGTTGCCCACGAACGTCAGCGTGACCTGCTTGGGCGTGACGATCTGCCCCGCGTTGCCCTCCGTACCGCCGCCCGGCGACCCGGCGTCCCGTTCCTGGGTGCCGTTCTGCAGGCGCAGCACCGGCCAGTAGTACGTGGACCTGTCACCCTGGTCGGCGCAGCTCGTGCCGGCCTTCGCCAGGTCGTCGTCGCTCGCGAAGGCGTTGTTGCCCTGGTTGCCGACGTAGTCGTGGAAGTGGTGGGCGCCGTTGGAGACACCGGGGGCGACGATGACGTTGTCGGAGTTGCGCAGGCCGTTCGCGTTGACCCCGCACGCGGAGGAGAAGGTGCCGCGCGAGGCGTCGGCCTGCTGGGGCGGGGCCGACAGGTCGGGCTGCACTGAGGTGATGTCCGCGTAGTCGGAGACGACCGGTCCGTTGCCGCCCTGGCCGGCTCCGGTCTGCTGGGCACCCCCGCTCGGGGCGGCGGTCGCCTGGGCACCGTCACCCGCGCCGCCGCCGGCGGGGCGCAGGGTGCAGGCGGCCAGGTCGTCCAGGCCCTGCGGGCGCTCCCCCACCCGGTCGACGGCGTCGGCGATCCGTCCGATCGCCGCGGTCCGCTGCTCCTTCAGCGGGTTCATGATCGTGTCGTCGACGGAACCGGAGGTCTGACTCGCGGCCTGCCCCGTGGACTGACCGGCGGCCTGCCCCGACTGCTGCTGGAGCTGCCGGTACGCCGCCGCCGTCTGCCGGTCCAGGAGGGCGAGTTCACGGTCCACGTCGGAACGGGCCGCCTCCGGTACGGAGGTCAGCCGGCTGCCGACATCGGGGCAGTCGATCGTCGCCATGCCGGCGGACAGGACGTGGCCGGTGCCGTTCGCGCCGGACCCGTCACCCCAGCCCTCGGTCGCCGAGGCGTAGACGTTCGCCGCGACGAGGCCGCCTCCACCCAGCATCAGGGCGACCGCTGCGAAGGTCGCGCGTCGTGCGCCGGTCGGGCGTCTGCGGTTGTTGCGTGCCAAGGTCGTCCCCTGTGTGGTGTGTGCGCCGGTCGGGCATGGAGCTCCCCGGCCTGATACGGAGGGCGGCGGCGATGTGTTCAACGGCCTCGTGAATTCACCGGTATCTCACAGGAAAACGCGGGGCTCTCCCCTTCCCCTTCGAACGTCACCACGAACATCACAAATACGTATCGGACATTCCACGCCTCAACCTTCACACGAGGTACACACGTTGGCTAGGTTGACGCGAGGCCGCCCGGCGCTCGACGGAGCCGGACGAGACGGCCCAACTGCCCCGTGGGGCAAGGAAGGAGCATGTCTTCCATGGCGCCGGAGAGCCGCGACGAGGTTCCGCAGCGGGACGAGGTCCGGCAGCGGATCAACTCCCTCTACGACCAGGCCGAGAACGCGACCGGGAACTACAACGCGACCCGGGCCATGGCCTCGGTGACGCGCTCACGGGGTGTTCCGCTGGCCAAGCGGTCGGGCCGACGGCCGGATCCCGCTCTCGACGAGGTCGCCCGGCCGTGGTTCGACCTGGCGCGCGCCAAGCTCGGACCGACCGTCCCCGCCGTACTGCCCGCCGACCGGCTTCCCGGCCGCTCGGCTCCGGGACGCTCCCGGGAGCGGACGGGCGGCGGTCTCCCGGGCGGCACGCCGGACGCACTGGGAACGGGCCTGTCGGCTCGGCGGCCCGAGGCCCTGGAGCGGGCCGCCGACCGCGCGGTGGCCGAGCTGACGGCCGGCCCGGCACCGGACCCCGAGCAACTGGCCCTGGCCGCACGGGAGAGCGGACGCGCGGCGCTGCCTGCCCCTCGGCGCCCTGAACTTCCCGGTGCGTCAGATGAGTCGACCGGCCTCACCGGAGCGGGAGCGCGCGGTGCGAGCACCCCGGAACTGTCGCTGCCGGGTCCCGCGGCCCTGGTGGGTACGGAATGGCAGGCGGTTCCGGCCGACCTGGAGACACCGCGACCGGTGCCGGGCGTTCCCGGGCTCGGCCTCCCGGCGGAACCGGCCGGGCCGGGTCCCGGTGAGACGGCCGCCCTTCCGGTGACCGGACCGTCCGCGCTCCCGGGCGTCCCGGCCCAGGAGCCGTGGACGCTCGCCGGCCCCACCGCGCCGGGCCGCCCCTCCCCCGCCGCGTCCAAGGCCGGCAACCAGCGCAAGCTGGCCGCCGCGAGCGACGTGATCTCCCGGTACGCCGCCCAACTGGTCGGCGCGATGGCCCTACCGCCCGCGTCGGCTGCGACCATGCCACCCGCGTCCGCCCCGGCGACACCGCCCGCGTCCGTTTCGGCCGCACCGCCCACGCCGGTTACGGCCGCGCCACCGACGTCCCTGACAACCGCACCGGCCGCGCCGGCCCCGGCCCCACCACTAGCGCCCCACACGGCCGCACCGGCCGTGCCGGCCCCGGCCCCACCACTCGCCCCCCTCACGGCCGGGCCGCCCGCGTCCGTTTCGGTCACACCGCCGACCCCCCTCACAGCCGCCCCCGTTTCGCCCGCGCAGCCCCTCTCGGACCCCGGAACCGGTCAGTGGCAGCAGCCGCAGTGGGCGTCACCGGACGGGGTGGCGGCCGCGATGCCGGCCGAGGACACCTGGGCCTCCTGGTCCACCACCGGGGCCTCCGCGACCGGCACCGGTTCCTTCATGCCCGTCCCCGAGTCACCCCGGGCGGGGCGGGCCGCCAAGGCCATCGCGTTCGCCCGGGCGCAGATCGGGAAGCCGTGCGTGTGGGGTGCGACGGGGCCGGACTCGTACGACTGTTCCAGTCTCACCCAGGCCGCCTGGAAGGCCGCCGGGGTCACGCTGCCGCGGGCCGCGCACCAGCAGGCGCTCGCCGGCGCCCCGGTCACCCTCGCGGGGATGGAGCCCGGTGATCTGGTCCTCTTCTTCGACGACGACCGGCACGTGGGCCTCCACGTCGGCGGCGGCATGATGGTGCACGCGCCGGGCCCGGGGGCGTCGATTCGCGAGGAGTCGGTCTACGGCGCCGGCGAGTCGGCGATCCACCGGATCGTGCGACCCGCCTGACGGGCCCGTGGACCGGTCTGCCCGGCCGACCGGTCCACGGGCCGGAACCGGGGTCAGCCGCAGGTCAGCCGCGGCACCGGTGTGCGCGCCGACTCACGTAGGGGTCGACGACGGTCTCGGCCCAACGACCGGTGGGGAGGCCCGGTTCGCCGATGCTGCGGCCGTCGTCGGCGCGGAAGCGGATGCCGAGGTGCTTGCGCATGCGGTCCCGGGTGAGGCCGATGGCGGGGCCCGGTCCGTCGCGAGGACGTCGGCGTAGTCGCCGAACACCGCGCCCGGCACACCGCTCCGGGAGGATCACCCCCGACCATAAGAACCCGCTGGGTAAGTCATAAGATCACCTTATGACGTCATAGACCGGACCCGCGTACCAACTTAGGGCTGCCTTAGTTTAGGCTTCTTGATCGAGTCGCCATTCACGCTCGAAGGGAACCTGATCATGCCGCGCCCCCTGCGGGTAGCCATCGTCGGAGCCGGCCCCGCCGGGATCTACGCCGCCGACGCCCTCCTCAAGTCCGAGGTGGCCGCCGACCCCGGCGTCTCCATCGACCTCTTCGAGCGGATGCCCGCCCCGTTCGGCCTGATCCGGTACGGCGTCGCACCCGACCACCCGCGCATCAAGGGCATCATCACGGCCCTGCACCAGGTGCTCGACAAGCCGCAGATCCGTCTGTTCGGCAACGTCGACTACCCCGGCGACATCAGCCTGGACGACCTGCGCGCCTTCTACGACGCGGTGATCTTCTCCACCGGCGCGATGGCCGACCGCGACCTGTCCATACCCGGCATCGACCTGGACGGCTCCTACGGCGCCGCCGACTTCGTCTCCTGGTACGACGGCCACCCGGACGTCCCGCGCACCTGGCCGCTGGAGGCCGAGAAGGTCGCCGTGCTCGGCGTCGGCAACGTCGCCCTCGACGTGGCCCGCATCCTCGCCAAGACCGCTGACGAGCTGCTGCCGACCGAGATCCCGCCGAACGTCTACGACGGCCTGAAGGCGAACAAGGCCGTGGAGATCCACGTCTTCGGCCGCCGCGGCCCCGCGCAGGCGAAGTTCAGCCCGATGGAGCTGCGCGAGCTGGACCACTCGCCGAACATCGAGGTCATCGTCGACCCCGAGGACATCGACTACGACGAGGGCTCGATCGAGACCCGGCGCGGCAACAAGCAGGCCGACATGGTCGCCAAGACGCTGGAGAACTGGGCGATCCGTGACGCCGGCGACCGGCCGCACAAGCTGTTCCTGCACTTCTTCGAGTCCCCGGCGGAGATCCTCGGCGAGGACGGCAGGGTCGTCGGCCTGCGCACCGAGCGCACCGCCCTGGACGGCACCGGCAACGTCAAGGGCACCGGTGAGTTCAAGGACTGGGACGTCACGGCGGTCTACCGCGCGGTCGGCTACCTCTCCGAGAAGCTGCCCAAGCTGCCCTGGAACCTGGAGACGGGCACGGTCCCGGACGAGGGCGGCCGGGTCATCGAGGAGGGCGGCACCCCTGTGCAGTCCACCTACGTCACCGGCTGGATCCGGCGCGGCCCGATCGGTCTGATCGGCCACACCAAGGGTGACGCCAACGAGACCGTCGCCAACCTGCTGGACGACTACGCGAACGGCAGGCTGCACGCCCCCACCGCGCCCGACCCCGAGGCCGTGGACGCATTCCTCGCCGAGCGCGAGGTCCGCTTCACCACCTGGGAGGGCTGGTACAAGCTGGACGCCGCGGAGCGGGCCCTGGGCGAGCCGCAGGGCCGCGAGCGCGTGAAGCTCGTCGAACGGGAGGACATGCTGCGGGAGAGCGGGGCGTAGGTCCCGGATTCCGCAGGGCTCGCGAGGGGGCAGGCGCCGGGGCGCCTGCCCCCTCGCCCCGTTCAGGCCCGCGTGGCCGCCCGCTCGAACACCTCGTGCAGCGGCACCGGCGGCAGCAGGTGCGGGAACGGGCCGTGCACGCCCGCGCCGGACCACGAGGCCGGATGGGCGGTCAACTTCCCCGTCTCCAGCGGCAGACGGGGTGCCTCCAGAGCCTCCCGGGTGTCCCGCATGAATGCCGTGCGTCCGGCACGGGCCCGGCGTCCGGTCTCGACGGCGCCCATGGCCACCGGTTCCGCCTGCGCGGCCCGGTGCCGGGCGGCCGTCCAGCCGTGCCGGCGCCGGACGTTGCGTCCATGGGCCGGGCGAGCGCGCACAGCCGGAGACACAGGGCGGCGGCGTCCGTGCCGACGCCGAGCCGGCGGGCGGTCCCGGCGGCCGGTTCCGGCACGCTGAACAGGGGACCGGCCTCTGGCCGCCGAGGGTCACGGGTGTCGCGGTGGCGCGGGCGGCCATGCGGTCCAGGCCGCCGAGCACGCCCGCGGCCGCTCCAGACCCGGCCAAAAACCGGGGCGCGGCGTCCGGTCGCACACGTCCAGGGCCGCGCCACGCGGTGGCGGCTCAGCGGGGAGCGAGCTCGCGGCGACCGGCCACCGCCAGGACCGCGGTCAGCAGGGCGAGCACCACCGCCTGGGCGATGTCGCCGCGGAGGTACGCCGCGGCCTCGGGCAGCCCGAGCCACGGGTAGAGGGCGGCGACGCGCACGGACAGGAGGAGCAGGCCGAGCACGGCGAGGGCGAGCGCGCCGCCCGGTACGCCCCGCTCCGTGCGGCGCACGCTCCACAGCAGCCAGCCCAGGGCGCCCACGACGAAGCAGTTGCCAGGGCCCCACACCAGGTCGGAGGCGCTGGGCAGGAGCACCAGGGACGCGCCCGTCACCACGCACGCCGCCATGAGGACCAGTCCGGGGGTACCCGCCGGCAGCCGGGCCGGGGGCGCGTCGCGGTGGTGGGCGGCGCACAGCACGAGGGCCGGCAGCCACGCGAGGAGCGCCAGCGTCACCACGAACGTCGGCTCCCCGATGACCGTCACCCCCGTCAGTGAGGACACCAGCGGCCACAGGGTGGGCAGTGCGGCCACCAGGGCACCGGTCCGGGCGAGGCGGCGACGGCCGTACAGGAGGCCGAAGTAGGCGGCTGTCCAGCCCAGCGGCAGGACCCACTGGGCGACGGCGACCGTGCCGCCGAGGACCCCGTGGTCGGTGAACCCCGAGAGGAACAGCCGCCGTTCCGCCCCTCCCCGGGTGAACGACCAGGTCAGCTGCAGGATCGGCGCGACTACGGCGGAGGCCGCCAGGACCAGGACGGCGGCCAGCGCGAAGAGCCGGGCGCCCGATCCGAGCAGCACGTAGGGACGCGGCGCCCCTGCCGCGCCGAGGCGGCTGCGCACCGCCAGGGCGGCGATGCTCGCCACCTCGCCTAGTGTGGGCCGGCTCTGGTCCTGTGTGTCGCGGTCGAGGTCGGCCAGATACGTCTCGACCATCTCCTCCTCCCGCTCGCGCCGGTAGTAGGCGGGGAGCAGGCGCAGGACGGCTCGGTAGCGGGCCTCCAGCAGTGTGGTCATGCGTAACCTCCCGCGAGTCCGGGTGCGGTGGGGGGTTCGAGTCCGGCCGGGCCTTCGGCGGCGGGGCGGACGGCGGCACCGGCACGGCGGCCCTCGGCGATGCGCCGCTTGGCCGCGCCGGCCCCGGCGGCCATCCGCTCGGCCTCCGCGTCCAGGGCCGCGACGCCGTCGTCGGTGAGCCGGTAGTAGCGCCGCAGCCGGCCCTGCTGGACCTCTTCGCGGTCCAGCACGATCAGGCCGTCGGCGGTGAGCCGGTCCAGCACTCCGTACAGCGTGCCGACCCGCAACTGCACCTCGCCGCCGGACAGTTCCTCCGTCTCGCGCAGGATGCCGTAGCCGTGCCGGGGCTGGTCGGCGAGCGCCGTGAGGACGAAGAACGCCGCCCGGGTCATGCTCTTCGCTGTCATGAAGCCAGAATATATCGCCTGCCGATATATATCGAGTGGTTGTCGGCACCCGTGTGCCGTGGGACGCGCGTGCCGTGGGACCCGCGTGCCATGCCAACGGGGTCCGCCCCTGAGCGGATGGGCGGGCGGACCCCGTTCGCCGGACCATTCTGGGCGCCGTACGACGGCACGACCACGTGTGAAGGACGGCGGGCCGACGCACGCGCCGCGCACCCCGGGTGTACGGCGCGCGTCCCGTGCGCGAGGGCGCGCGGGATCCGCCACGCGCCGCCTCCCGGCCCCGGACGACGTCCCGCGCGGGCGAGCGGTGATACTGGGAGACACACCCGCCCCCATCAGCAGATTGGCTCATGTCGAACTCCGCCACCGACCGCGCCACCATCCCGCAGACCCTCTGGGCGGCCCGGGGCCGCCACACCGGTCCCGCCCCCGAGGAGGTCGTCCGCCGCACCCTGCGCCGGCACAAGGAGAACGGGGACATCGACGACTTCACCGAACCCCGCGTCGGCGAATCCCCCGTAGGCGAACCCCCCGTGGCCCAGGCCCCGGGCCGGCGGGTCTTCGAGGCGCGCTGGCGGGCCGGCGGCACGGTCACCGTGCGGGCCCGGCTCACCCTTGTGGCGCGCGAGGGCCGGCCGCAGGGGCACGAGTGGCGGCTCGTCGCGGAGGCCGAGCGCCCGTGGGACGAGGCGTGGCCCTCACCGGCGACACTGTTCTGGCCCGCGGGCGGTGCGGGCGAGGACGGCTCGTGGGACCACCACGCCACGGTCGCCGGGCTGCGCTTCCGGCAGGTCAACGCGCTGCCCGCGGACGACAAGGAGATGCGGCGCAGACTGCGGGAGGCGGCGCGCGAGGCGTGGTGCGTCAACCTCGTCGTGCACGAGGCGATGACCCCGGACGAGCAGGGCCGGCTGCCGCTGGCCCGGCTGCTGCCGCCGGGCCTCAGGCACCGCGTCGTCGAGCACCGGGCCGCGCCGCACCAGTTCCGTGCCGTCAACTGGGCGCTGAAGGACCTCGGCGTCGAGGTGCCGCGCGGGGGCGCCGTGCTGCTGCCCCCGGATCCCGCCTCGGAGGGCTACGACGGCCGCGAGCACCGCGTGCGCAGCGTCTTCCTGGACGGTTGCGAACCGGCCGAACTCGTTGCCGCGCTACGGCACTTCGTCGCCCTTCCCCGGCCGATGCCGCGTGAGGTGGAGGAGGCGCTCACCGACCTGCGGGAGAACTGGACCCTGATGACCGTCCAGGAGGAGCTGGAGCGTGAGCGGCGGCTGGTCGCCGTGTACACCGAGGCGCTGGAGGCGATGACGAAGTCCCGGGATCTGTACAAGGAGGCCGCCGAGCAGGCCCTGGAGGCGCTCGCCGCCTACCGTGACGTCCCCGCGCCCGTCCTGCCGCAGCAGCGGCCCGAGCCCCGGATGCCGGGTGCGCTGCAGCCGCTGACGCGGACGTTCGAACGGCTGAGGTCCGCGGCCAAGGCCCGCCGCCAGCTGCCGGCGAGCCCCCAGGGCCCCGACGAGGACCCGGTGCGCCGCGGCTCACCGGACGCCCCGGCGCCGGCCGGACCCGCGGCGGAGAGCGGCAGCAAGGAGACGGCCGACGGAACGGAGCCGCCGGCGTGACCGTCGGTCAGGCCGGCCGCCGGTTCCCACGGGACGGTCACGACGGCTCCGGGCTCCCCTGTGACGGCTCGGTTCGGTACTCGCAGTCGGCGCACACCCTCTCCGTAGGACCGGAAGTCGTCGGTGGCCGTGTCGTCGTATCCGTCTCGTGGTAACCGTCTCGTCGTAACCGTCGCTTCGGGGGCCGGAAGGAGGAGGCCGGATGGATTCCGCCACCACCTTGCTGGTGATCGGCGCCGTGCTCGCGGCCGTGCTGCTCGCCGTCGCCCTCGGACTGCTCGTGCGGCTGGTGCGCGCCCGGCGCACCCTGCGGCGGGCCGGGCTGCCGACGGGGCCGCGCTGGGTGTTCTGGGGCGCGGTCGTCTATCTGCTGCTCCCCACCGACCTGCTGCCCGACCCCGTCTACCTGGACGACATCGCCGTCCTGCTGCTGGCGCTGCGCAGCATGCGCGCCGCCCGGCCGCTGCCGCCCGGTCCGAACGAGCGCTGAACGGCCGCCGCGGGCCTCATCATGGAGCGACGCGGACCGAGTTCACCGGTACACCCGGTACGCCGACGGCCCCGGACGTGGCCGTGGTCATCGACGTCATGCGCGCGTTCACCGTGGCCGCCTGGGCCTTCCGGCGCGGTGCCGAGCGGATCGTCTTCGCCGGCACGCAGCAGGAGGCCCTGGACCTGAAGGCCCGTCACCCGGGCTGGCTCGCCTTCCAGGACGGCGCGCCGGTGCCCGGGTTCGACCTGGCCAACTCCCCCGCCCGGCTGCGCTCGCTGGACGTGCGGGGCCGTACGGTCGTGCAGAAGACCACCGCCGGGACGTCCGGGGCGCTGGCCGTGGCGGAGGCGGGGCTGCTGCTGTGCGCGAGCTTCGTGCTGGCCGGTGCGACCGCGGAGGTGCTGCGGCGGGCCCGGCCGGAGACGGTGACCTTCGTCGTCACCGGGGACGGCGGCCGGGCGGAGGAGGATCGCGCGTGCGCCGGGTACATCGCGGACCGCGTCCGCACGGCCGACGCCGACCCGGCCCCCTATCTGGAACGGGCCCGGCGTTCCGAGGCCACCGCCCGGCTCGCGGACGGCGTGCGGCGGGGCTGGGCCGGTGTCCACCCCGAGGACGTGGGGATGTGCCTGGAGGCGGACGCCTTCCCGTTCGCCATGGCGGCCGCCCGGGTGGACGGCCGTCTGGTGCTGCGTCCGGTGGACGCCCGCGGCGGGGAGCCGGGCCACACCGGGCCGGCGCGCCCGGCGGTCTGAGTCAGCCCGCGTCCGCGTGGCGGGCGCTGCCCGCCATCAGGGTGCCCAGCAGCACCGCGAGGGCCGCGAGCGCGGCCACCGCTGCCGCGGTGCCGGCGAGCCACGGTGGGGCCAGGGTCGCGTCCCAGGGCCGGGACGGGCCGGGCACACCGGGCCATCCGCCGAGCAGCTGTCCGGCGGCGAGCGCCGCCGTGACACCGAGCGCGGCGGTCGCCGTGACGAGCCGGGCCTGCGGCGACCGGGCGGGCAGCGCGAGGGCCAGCAGGACGCACAGGACCGAGGCGATGACGGTGGCCGGGACGACGACACCGTGGGACGGTCCGGGCCAGGAGCGCGGGGCGTGGGCCACCCCGCACAGCAGGACCAGCAGCGCGGCGCCGCGGGCACCCCACGGGGGAGCCACGGACCTGCGGGCGTCCTGGCCCCGGCCCCCCGCCGGGCGAAGAGGCACCGGCCGGCCGTTGGCGGGCCTGCCCTCCGCCGGCCGTACCTTCCCCGCCCCGCCCCTCCCGCCGGTGGCCGCCGCGACCGTGTCGTCGGCCGCCGCCACGGGTTCCGTGACCACGGGTTCACCGGAAGCGGGTCCGTCGGAAGCGGGTTCGGCGGAAGCGGGTCCGGGGGACGCGAGGGCGGCGGGATCGGAGTACGGCGACTCGTGCAACGGCGTCTCACGCGGCGAGGTGGCGGGCAGCCCCGGCAGCACGGCATGGGGCAACGGAGTCTTGGGCGGCGCGGTCTCGGGCAGCGAGGTGCCGGGCAGCGGGGACCCAGGAAGCCCGGCATGGGGCAGCACGGTCTCGGGCGGCGCGGCATGGGGCAACGGGGTCTCGGGCGGCACGGTCTGCGGCAGCGCGGTCTCGGGCGGCACAGTCCGGGGCAACGGGGTCTCGGGCGGCGGGGTCTCGAACAGGACGGTCTCGTGGCCGGGGCGGTCCGCGGCCAGCCGGGCGATCAGCCCGGCGAGTTCCTCCACGGGCCGGTTGGCGGCCGCGGCCCGCAGCGCGGCCTGCCCGCAGTGGGGTTCGACGGATGCCCGGTGCAGCAGCTGCACCAGCCGGGCGACCTCGTCCAGGGGCCGGCGTTCGGCGGCGGCGCGGATCATCTCGTCGGCACTGTCGGTGTCCCGCGGCGACTCGGCCAGGAGGGCCACCAGGCGGGCGAGGTCCTCCACGGACCGGTCGACCCCGATCGCGCGCAGTGCGTCCGCCGTGGCCCGGGGGTGCTCGGGCGAGTTCTCCAGCAGCGTGATGAGCCGGACGACGTCCTCGAGCGGGCGGTCGGCGACGGCCGCGCGGACCAGGCCCTGCAACGGGTCGTCGTCCGGAGGATCCCCCTGGCACGGGGCGTCGTCGCACGGGGTACCGGCGGGCGCGGTGCCGGCGGACAGCGCGCGAGGGTCGTCGGGTGGACTCCCGTCGGGGGTTTCGGGGGTTTCGGGGATCGGTTCCGGGGGCGTCGCCGGCCACGTCAGGAGCTGGGGGGACGGGGTGAGGACCGGCGCTGAGGATATGAGGGCGCCGTCGGGACGGGGGGACGGAGAGCGGGTCGTCATCTCGGCTCCAGTCGCAGGGTCCGGGCGCGGCTGCGCCCCGCGCACGGCCGCGGCATTACGCAGTCCATTACTAGGAGCGGGCCGGTGGGCCCGCCACTCCGGTGGGGCACTGGTGTGAGACGGCCCGGTGGGTGCGGCCCTCCCCCGGTTCCCGCTCCCTCCCAGGTGCGTCGCATGGTCCTCCGGGCGCATTCTTGCTGTGTCATCCACCCGAAGGCGCACGGGACGAGGCAGGGGCGATGGCTGGGAGCGGTGGCGAGCAGGTGGTCCGCACACGGACCCGGCTGGCCGCGCTGCTGGCCGAGGCCTCCACCGGCGCGCTCGGCGCGGCCGGCGGCCGGGTGGCGGGCGTCTATCTGCGGTCCGGCACCCCCGGTCTGCTGCGCCTCGCGGTGCTCGCCGGGCTGCCCGGCCCGCTGTTCCGGCCCTGGTGGCGGCTGCACGTCGGCCGCCCCTTCCCGGTCGCCGACGCCTATCGCCTCGGCATACAGGTGGTGCTGCCGAACGCCGCCGAGACGGTGCGCCGGTATCCGCAGTTCGCCGCGGGTCTGCCGTTCCCCTTCGGGTCGGTGCACGTCCCGGTGCCGGGCGGGAGCGAGCCGCTCGGGGTGCTCACGGTGCTGCGCCCGGCGGTCGCGGACACGGCGGACGAGTCACTGGACGGCGAGTTGCTCGCCCGGCTGGCCGAAGGACTGGGGGCCGAGCTGCTCGCACTCGCCGACGGGGATGCCGGCGCGGTCGTCTGGGAGGGTGAGCCGCTGTGCGTACGGCCGCCCGTGAGGCTGCCCGCGCAGGCGGTCGTGGCGCGCTTCGACTGGGACCCCGAGAGCTGCGCGGTACACGCGGACGAGCGGTTGAACGGCCTCCTGGGCCTGCGCACCGGTGACGTCGTGCGGAGTGACGAGGCACTCGCGGATGCCGTGGCCCCGCACGACGCGCACCGGGTCCTGGCCGCGCTGCGCGACACCGCCGCCGGGAAGCCACCCGCCGCGCCGCTGTGCCTGCGGGGGCGGGACGGCACACCGCGACTGCTGCACCTGTGGCCGGCCGCCGGTCAGGGGGCTGCGGAGCGGGTCGGCGGGATCGTGTTCGAGCCCGGTCCCGCCGCCTCCGCGGAGGGCGCGGCCGATCTGCTGCCGCAGGGCGTGTTCTGCCTGGACCGGGTGGGTCTGGTCGTGTACGCCAACCAGGCCGCGGCCCGGCTCGCCGGACGGGACCGCGCGTGGCTGCTCGGGCGGCCGCTGTGGGAGGCGATGCCGTGGCTGGCCGGTCCGCCGTACGACGACCATCTGCGCGGCGCCCTGCTGTCCCCGGAGCCGGTGCACTTCCATGTGCACCGGCCGGCCGGCGACCGCGACGAGCCGGGGACGGGCGACTGGCTCGCGGTGTCGGTGCATCCCGGTGAAGACCTGCTGACCTGCACGCTCGTCCCGGCCAGCCGCATGGGCACACCGGTCGAACCGGTCGTCCAGGAGCATGTCCCGGAGGACACCGCGACGGCCGACCACTCGATGGCCCCGCTGTACCGGCCGATCGCCCTGGCCATCGCGCTGACGGACGCGGTGACCGCCCAGCAGGTGTCGGCCGTGGTGATGCAGGAGCTGCTGCCCGCGTTCGGCGGTCGTCGCCTCGCCATCTACCTGCTGCAGGAGCGGCATCTGTACCTGGCCTGGGAGACCGGCTTCCCGCAGGGGTTCCTGGCCCCGTTCGAGGGAATCGGCCTGGACGCGCGCGTGCCGGGTGTGGAGACCCTCACCACGGGCCGGCCGCTGTTCTTCGAGTCGATGCAGCAGATCGCGGCCACCTACCCGGGCATCCCGCTGGACGCCGACGAGGGGGCCCGCGCCTTCCTGCCGCTGATCGCGTCCGGCCGGCCGGTCGGCTCCTGCATCCTCGGTTTCGAAAGACAGCGCAGCTTCAGCACCGAGGAGCGCACGGTCCTCACCGCGCTCGCCGGGCTGATCGCGCACGCCATGGAGCGGGCGCAGCGCTACGACAGTGAGGCGGCCCTCGCCCGCGGCCTGCAGCAGGCCCTGCTGCCCCGCCGGCTGTCGGCGCATCCGCAGGTGGAGACCGCGGGCCGGTATCTGCCCGGTACGCAGGGCATGGACGTGGGCGGCGACTGGTACGACGTGGTCGAGGCCGGTGACGGGCTCGCGCTGGTGATCGGTGATGTGCAGGGGCACGGGGTGCAGGCGGCGGCCACGATGGGGCAGCTGCGCAGCGCGGTGCGCGCGTTCGCGCTGGGCGACCGGCCGCCCGACGAGGTGATGAGCGGCACCAACCATCTGCTGATCGACCTCGATCCCGGTCAGTTCGCCAGCTGCTGCTATCTGCGGCTGGACCCCGCCACCGGCCGGGTCAGGGTCGCCCGGGCGGGGCATCCGCCGCCGCTGCTGCGCCCGCCCAGCGGGCCGACCCGGGTGCTGGACATCCCGGGCGGTGTCGTCCTCGGTGTGGACCCGCGGGCCCGGTACCCGGTGACCGAGCTGGTGCTGGAGCCGGACGCGATCCTCGCCCTGTACACGGACGGGCTGGTGGAGCGGCCGGGCGAGGACATCGACGACGGCATCACGGCGCTGCGGCTGGCGCTGAACAGGGCCGGGGCCGCGGCCGGACGGCGGGGCGGGAGGTCCCTGGCCGGGGTCGCCGACCGGCTCACGGCCACCGCCCGGCATGCCACCGACCGCCCCGACGACGTGGCGCTGCTGCTCGCCGCCCGCCGTTCGGCCCCCCTGCGTCGCCAGTGACCGGATCGCGTCGCGCCGATCGGCGGGCGCCGGCACGGGACGCAGTCTCGCCTGACGGGGCCGGGCAGTGTAGACATGGGCACATGGTGCGACTGCCCGGTAGGCCAGCGACTCGGCCGCCCCGTCCTTTCGGGCACCCGCGCGCAGTGCAGGGCCCGGGGCCCGACGGCCCGGGTGACGACGGCGGCCGGCCCGGGGTGCTGCGGTCGGCGGTGACCGGGCGCAGCGTCGCCGGGCAGGTCTTCGTCCTCCAGGTGGTGATCGTGCTGCTTCTGGTCGTCTCGGCGGTGGTGGCGCAGGTGCTGCAGGTGCGGCACGACACCGATCAGGAGGCGCAGAACCGGTCGCTCGCCGTTGCCCAGACGTTCGCGCACGCGCCCGGCACGGCAGCCGCGCTGCGCTCGCCCGATCCCACGGCCGTGCTGCAGCCGCGCGCGGAGGCGGCGCGCAAGGCGAGCGGCGTGGACTTCGTCGTCGTGATGAACACCGAGGGCATCCGCTACACGCATCCCAAGCCGGACCGGATCGGCAAGAAGTTCGTCGGCACCATCGCCCCGGCGCTGGCCGGGGGCACGGTCACCGAGCACGTCAACGGCACGATAGGCCCGCTGGTGCAGGTCGTGGTGCCGGTGAAGGACGCGGGCGGCAAGGTGGTGGGCCTGGTGTCGGCCGGGGTCACCACCGCGCACGTGGGCGGGGCCGCCGCCCAGCAGCTTCCCCTGCTGCTCGCGGCGGCAGCGGCGGCGCTCGCGCTGGCCACCGCGGGCACGGCCCTGGTCAGCAGACGGCTGCTGCGCCAGACGCACGGCCTGGGACCGTACGAGATGACGCGGATGTACGAGCACCATGACGCGGTGCTCCACGCGGTCCGTGAAGGTGTGCTGATCGTCGGCGGCGACGGCCGGCTGCTGCTCGCGAACGACGAGGCGCACCGGCTGCTGGACCTGCCGCAGGACGCCGAGCGGCGCAGCGTGCTGGAGCTGGGCCTGGACGGTGAGACGGCGGCGCTGCTGGCCTCGGGCCGGGTGGCCACGGACGAGGTGCACCTGGTCAAGGACCGGTTGCTGGCCATCAACCAGCGCCCCACCGACCTGCGCGGCGGCCCGGCCGGGAGTGTCACCACGCTGCGCGACTCCACCGAGCTGCGCGCGCTGTCCGGCCGTGCGGAGGTGGCGCGGGAACGGCTGAACATGCTGTACGACGCCGGGGTGGGCATCGGCACCAGCCTGGATGTGGGCCGTACCGCCGAGGAGCTGGCCGAGCTGGCGGTGCCCCGGTTCGCGGACTTCGCCACCGTCGATCTGTTCGACGCGGTGCTGCACGGTGAGGAGCCGAGGCCGGGCACGGCGCTGCGCCGTGCGGCCTGTGCCGGGATCCGCAAGGACGAACCCCTGTACCCGGTAGGCGAGCGGATCCGGTTCGTGGCCACCTCGCCGCAGGCGCGCAGCCTGACCACCGGGCAGTCGGTGCTGGTGCCCCGGCTGCGCGAGGCGCCCGGCTGGCGCGCGCAGGACCTGGAGCGCACCGACCAGGTCCTGGCGTACGGGATCCACTCGCTGATCGCCGTGCCGCTCCGGGCGGGCAGTCTGGTGCTGGGCGTGGCGAACTTCTGGCGGGCGCAGAAGCCGCAGCCGTTCGACGCCGAGGAGCTGGCCCTCGCCGAGGAGCTGGTCGCGCGGGCGGCCGTGTCCATCGACAACGCCCGCCGGTACACGCGCGAGCACAGCATGGCGGTCACCCTGCAGCGCAGTCTGCTGCCGCGCAGCCTGCCCGAGCAGGGGGCGCTGGAGATCGCGTATCGCTATCTGCCGGCGCAGGCCGGGGTGGGCGGCGACTGGTTCGACGTGCTGCCGCTGTCCGGTGCGCGGGTCGCGCTGGTGGTGGGGGACGTGGTGGGGCACGGGCTGCACGCGGCGGCCACGATGGGGCGGCTGCGTACGGCGGTGCACAACTTCTCGGCGCTGGACCTGCCGCCCGACGAACTCCTCGGGCTGCTGGACGAGCTGGTCGGCCGGATCGACCAGGACGAGACCGCCGCGGACGGCGCCGCGGCGATCACCGGCGCGACCTGTCTGTACGCGGTCTACGACCCGGTCGGGCGGGTCTGCACCCTGGCCCGGGCCGGCCATCCGCCGCCCGCGCTGGTGCACCCCGACGGCCGGGTGGAGTTCCCCGAGGTGCCCGCGGGGCCGCCGCTGGGGCTGGGCGGGCTGCCGTTCGAGACGGCCGAGCTGGAGCTGGCCGAGGGCAGCCGGCTGGTGTTGTACACCGACGGGCTGGTGGAGGACCGCGAGCGGGACATCGACGTGGGTCTCGATCTGCTGAGCGGTGCCCTGCGCGACACTCCGGGTGCCTCCCCGGAGGAGACCTGCCGGGCCGTGCTGGGCCGGCTGCCGGCCCGGCCGAGCGACGACGTCGCGCTGATCGTCGCCCGTACGCGGGTGCTGGGTGCCGACCGGGTCGCCGAGTGGCAGGTGCCGTCGGATCCGGCGGCGGTGTCGGAGATCCGGTCGTCGGTGACCGGGCGGCTCGCGGAGTGGGGCCTGACGGAGCTGGACTTCACGACGGAGCTGATCCTGAGCGAGCTGGTCACCAACGCCATCCGCTACGCGCGCGGCCCGATCGGTGTGCGGCTGCTGCGGGACCGGACGCTGATCTGCGAGGTCTCCGACCGCAGCACGACCTCACCGCATCTGCGGTACGCGGCGAGCACCGACGAGGGGGGCCGGGGCCTGTTCCTGGTCGCGCAGCTCGCGGACCGCTGGGGCACCCGGTACACCTCGAACGGCAAGATCATCTGGGCGGAGCAGCCCCTGCCCTGACCCTGCCGCGGGCCCCGCTCTCTGCAGGTCCGGGAGCCCGGGAACGGTGAGGGTCCGGTGGGCGACGGCGCGCGGGGCGCGCGTCGCTCCGCCGGACCCGTGCCCAGTTCCCGGTTCGCCTGAGCGGAGGAGGCGGTCAGGCGCTCAACCGCGAGCGCAGCAGCTGCTTCCCCATCTCGGCGCCCTTGCGGCTGTCGGCCTGTGCCTTGTGGAACAGGTCCACGAGCTCGTTGTCATGCTCGCGTTCGGCGTCCTGGATGTACGTCTCCAGGCGCAGAGCGTTGTCCAGGCACGCCTCGACGTACCAGATCAGGTCGTAGTTCTTGTCGCGCGTGCCGGTGACGCCACCGGTCTCGCTGGTGCTGGTCATCGGGCCTCCCTCCTTCTGCGGACCCTGTGTGGATGTAGTCCTTGGCAGGCACCGGGTACCCGGGCGACCTGCCGGTACACAGCCGAGTCACCCCAGGGCGCGGTCGAGGTTGAACGCGGCGCTGATCAGGGACAGATGGGTGAACGCCTGCGGGAAGTTGCCCTGTTGCTCGCCGGTGCGGCCGATCTCCTCCGCGTACAGGCCGAGGTGGTTGGCGTAGGTGAGCATCTTCTCGAAGGCGAGCCGGGCCTCGTCGAGCCGGCCGGCCCGCACCAGTGCCTCGACGTACCAGAAGGAACAGATGGAGAAGGTGCCCTCGTCGCCGCGCAGTCCGTCGGGGCTGGCCTGGGGGTCGTAGCGGTAGACGAGGGAGTCGGAGACCAGGTCCTCGGTCAGGGCGTCCAGGGTGGACAGCCACTTGGGGTCGGTGGGGGCGACGAACTTGGCGAGCGGCATCATCAGCAGGGAGGCGTCCAGGACGTCGCCGCCCTCGTACTGCACGAAGGCGCCGCGCCGCGCGGACCAGCCGCGGTCCATGATCCGCCGGTAGATCGTGTCGCGGGCCTGCCGCCAGCGGGGCAGCTCGGCGGGCAGTCCGCGCCGGTTGGCGAGCCGGATGGCCCGCTCGATCGCGACCCAGCACATCAGCCGTGAGTACAGGAAGTTCCTGCGGCCGCCGCGGGTCTCCCAGACGCCCTCGTCGGGCTGGTCCCAGTGGTCGCACACCCAGTCGACCAGGTGGCACACGTCGTCCCACTGGCCGCTGGAGATCGGCTGGGCCCACTTGTCGTACAGGTAGATCGAGTCGATCAGGGCGCCGTAGATGTCCAGCTGGAGCTGGTCGGCGGCGGCGTTGCCGACCCGGACCGGGGCGGAGCCGAGGTGGCCCTCCAGATGCGGGAGCACGCGTTCGGGCAGGTCGGAGCGGCCGTCGATGCCGTACATGATCTGCAGCGGGGCGGAGCCGTCACCGTCGACCGGGGTGATGTGGGTGGTGAGGAACCGCATGAACGCCTCGGCCTCGCCGGCGAAGCCGAGCCTCAGCAGCGCGTAGACGGCGAAGGCGGCGTCGCGCACCCAGACGTACCGGTAGTCCCAGTTGCGCTCACCGCCGAGCTGCTCGGGCAGGCTGGTGGTGGGGGCGGCGACGATGGCGCCGGTGGGGGCGTAGGTGAGCAGCTTCAGGGTGAGCGCGGAGCGGTGCACCATCTCGCGCCAGCGGCCCCGGTAGCGGGACTGGTGCAGCCAGCGGCGCCAGTAGGCGACCGTGGCGTTGAACTCGTGCTCGGCCTCGGCGTGGGCGCAGCCGCGGGGGGCCACCGCGGCGCCGAGCTGGTCGAGCGCGAACACCGCGGTCTCGCCCTCGGTGAGCTTGAAGTCGGCGCGCGCGTCCCGGGCGTCGCACTCCAGGACGACCGTGGAAGTGAGGGCCAGGGACCGCTCGGCGGACTCGAAGACGACGGTGCCGGCGACGGTGTTCAGGGTGTGCGGGACGGCGCCGTAGCCGAAACGGGGGGCGACCAGCACCCGGAAGGGCACGGTGCCGCGGACGCAGACCACGCGCCGGATCAGCCGGTGCCGCCGGGCCTCGCCCGCGCCGGCCGCGTCGTCCGAGGTCACCGGCATGAAGTCCTGTACCTCGCCGACGCCGTCCTCGGTGAAGAACCGGGTGATCAGTACGTTGGTGTCGGGGAAGTAGAACTGCTTGGTACGCGCGGGTACGGCGGCGGCCAGCTCGAAGCAGCCGCCGCGCTCGGCGTCCAGGATCGCCGCGAAGACGCTGGGGGCGTCGAAGGCCGGACAGCAGTACCAGTCGATCGTGCCGTTCGTGCCGACCAGGGCGACGCTGCGCAGGTCGCCGATGAGTCCGTGCTCGGCGATCGGCAGATAGCGCGGGCCGGGACGGGCGTCCTCGGGAAACGGGGTCTCGGCCATCTGTGGCCTCCCGGTGAGTGGTGCGAGATGTTTTCCAGCTTAGGAGCGAGTGCTCCGCGGCGGGGTGGGAAGGCGCTCCTCACCCGCTTCCCGGGCGCCTGAAGATGCAGGGTGCGCGGATGCGGGCAATGGTGAGAGGGTGCCCCGTTCGGCGGCACCGGCACGGATGCGGTCATCCGGACCGAGGAGGAGGCATCATGTCGACATCCACACCTGACGAGTCCCGGTCGCCCGACGACCACTGCACCCCGGACGCCCTGCTCCACTCCGCTCCCTCCCGGGACGTCACCCTGGAGGACCTGGTGATGGCGGCGGGCAGGGACGTCAATCCGAAGAACCTCGCCTGGGCACGCCGCAAGATGGAGAAGGAGGGCCCGACAGCCATCGAGAGGCTGCTGCCGTAGGGCGGTCCGGGGAAGCAGGGGCCACCACCCAACGGGGGCGGAACAGTCCGGAACAGTCCACGTGAAAGGGCGCGGGGAGCTGCGCGGGCAACCACGCACGACCCGCGCCCGCCGGACGGCACCGCGCCCTACGGCGAGGGGGCGCCGGCCATGCACACCACCCGCACGAACCACACCGCGTTGTTGGCGAAACCACCCCGGTTCCACCGCGCGCCGAGCGGCTGGCGCTGACCGCCGGCGGCGCTCGCACGCGCGCCCACCGCGTGCTCGCCGGGCACCGCGGTCCAGTCGTGGTGCCAGGCCCGCCAAGCCCACCGGTGCCCGTCGGGCCCGGGGTCGAGCACGGCCGGCTCCCAGCTCGCGCCGCGATCCGTGCTGACCTCCACCGAGGTCACCGGCGCCTGCCCCGACCAGGCCCGCCCTTCCAGCCGCACGGGTCCCGGCGGCACCACCCGGGTGCGGGACATGAAGTCGGGAATCCCCGGCGGTACGAACAGCGCGCGCGGCGCGATCCGTGTGACCGGCTCGCCCTCCTCGTCGGCGGTGCGCCGGATCCGGTAGGCGACCGACTGCTGGAAGCCCGTGAACGGTACGCCGCTGACGGTGACCGAGCGCAGCCACTTCACGTGGGCCATGCCGTACCAGCCGGGTACGACCAGTCGCAGCGGCCGGCCGTGCTGCGGCGGCAGCGGCGCGCCGTTCATGGCGGTGGCGACCAGGACCTCGGGATCGTCGCCGGCGGCCACGGCGAGGGGCAGAGCGCGCTGGTAGTCCTGTTCGACACCGCGCTCGACCCCGTGGTCGGCGCCGGTGAAGACGACGTCCGCGGCGGTGGGGTCCGCACCCGCCTCGGCGAGCAGCAGTCTGAGCGGTACGCCGGTCCAGTCGGCGGTGCCGACCGCCTCCACCAGCCAGGGCTGGCTGACCGGCCGGGGAGTCAGCAGCGCCCGTCCGTTGCCCGCGCACTCCAGGGTCACCCGGGTGGTGACCTGCGGGAACGACAGCAGGTCGGCGAGGGACAGATCGAGCGGGGTACGCACTCGTCCGTCGACGGTCAGCCGCCAGGCACCGGCGTGCGGTACGTACGGGATGTCGTAGTGCGTGAGGACGTAGTGCAGTCCGGGTGGGGTGATGTCGTAGCGGAGGGCTTCCAGGGGCAGGCCGTGGTTGCGGGTGGCGAGCACGAGTTCGTCGGCGCCGATGCCCTCGTCGGGGTCGGCCAGCCGGGCAGGAGCGCTCAGGTCGCCGGGTCGCTGGCCCATGGCGTCATTGTCCTCCCGGGCGTCCCGTGCGGCGAGGAGAGCGGGTGCCGACGGCAACTCCCTTACGATCGGGGGATTTCGGCGGTGGCGATCCCTTCCGGGGCGGGCCGGAGGCCTGTCAGACTCCCGAGGGTGCCCGACTTCGACTTCGACATGCTCGTCATCGGATCCGGACCCGGCGGTCAGAAGGCCGCCATCGCCGCGGCCAAGCTGGGCCGCCGGGTCGCCGTCGTCGACCGCCCCGACATGCTCGGCGGGGTCTCCCTGCACACCGGAACCATCCCCTCCAAGACCCTGCGCGAGGCGGTGCTGTACCTGACCGGTCTCACCCAGCGCGATCTGTACGGGCAGAGCTACCGGCTGAAGGACGACATCACCGTCGCCGATCTGACCGCGCGCACCCGGCACGTCGTCGCCCGCGAGGTGGACGTCGTCCGCAGCCAGCTCGCCCGCAACCACGTCGCCGTCCACTCCGGAACGGCCCGTTTCGCCGACCCGCACACCATCGCCCTGTCCGAGCCGTCCGGCCGGGAACGGCGCTTGAGCGCCGGGCACATCGTCATCGCCACCGGCACCCGGCCGGCCCGCCCGGACAGCGTCGCGTTCGACGGGCGGACGATCATGGACTCCGACAACGTGCTGTCGCTGGAGCGGGTGCCGCGGTCCATGGTGATCGTCGGCGCGGGTGTCATCGGCATGGAGTACGCCTCGATGTTCGCGGCGCTGGGCAGCAAGGTGACCGTGGTGGAGAAGCGGCCCGGGATGCTGGACCTGTGCGACGTCGAGATCGTGGAGTCGCTCAAGTACCACCTGCGGGACCTGGCCGTCACCTTCCGGTTCGGCGAGACCGTCGCCGGCGTCGAACGCCATCCGCGGGGCACGCTCACCGTGCTGGAGAGCGGCAAGAAGATCCCCGCGGACACGGTGATGTACTCGGCGGGCCGGCAGGGCCTGACCGAGGAACTCGACCTGGACAGGGCGGGGCTGGCGGCGGACGCGCGCGGCCGGATCACGGTGGACGGGAACTACCGCACCGAGGTGCCGCACATCTACGCCGTCGGTGACGTCATCGGCTTCCCCGCGCTCGCCGCGACCTCGATGGAGCAGGGCCGCGCGGCGGCGTACCACGCGTGCGGGGAGCCGGCCGGGCGGATGCACGGGCTGCAGCCGATCGGGATCTACACCATCCCGGAGATCAGTTTCGTCGGGCGGACAGAGGACCAGCTGACCGAGGACCGGGTGCCGTTCGAGGTGGGGGTGGCCCGGTACCGGGAGCTGGCCCGGGGACAGATCATCGGGGACTCGCACGGCGTGCTCAAGCTGCTGGTGTCCCCGGTGGACCGGGCGCTGCTCGGGGTGCACTGCTTCGGTTCCGGTGCGACGGAGTTGATTCACATCGGGCAGTCCGTGATGGGGTGCGGGGGGACCGTGGACTACCTGGTCAACGCGGTGTTCAACTATCCGACGCTGGCGGAGTCGTACAAGGTCGCCGCGCTGGACGCGACGAATCGCCTTCGGCAGATCGACCGACTGGACTAGCGTCGTCGGCATTGCTCATCCGGCGCCGGGGACAGGTCGTCGTGGGCTGGCCGCACAGCTCCCCGCGCCCCTTCGGGGGTCGGACCAGTCCTAGCCGGCCGGGGGGCTCAGGTTTCTTCCTCCACCACGTGCACGGCCGCCTCTTCGGCACCCGCCGCACCCCCGTCGACCCCCACGTCCCTCGCGACCTCCTCCTTGGTGGTGTCCGTGTGCGCGCCCTCGTCCGGGGCGACCAGGCGGCCGGCCCGGGAGCCGCCCGCCTCGGGGTCGACGGGCTCCCCCGCACCGCCCGGCAGGTCACCGATCTCGTCACCGGTTGCCGGCTGGGCGTCCGGCACCTCCTGGGCGAGCCGTTCGTCCAGGGTCTCCCCGGCGTGCTGCTCGGCGGCGGTGGTGCCCCGCTTGGTGACACCGAGGGGGCGTTCGGGCGGGGAGTAGCCCTCGTCGAGGATGTCGTCGTAGGTGCGCTCGCCGACCGCGTCCTGGAGGTCCAGGGGGCCGGCGTCCTCCTGCTCCTCGTTGGTACCGGTGGGCTGGTAGGCGTCGTCGGCCATCGGGGTCTGCTCGGACTGCTGGTCGCTCATGGTGCCTCCTTCGCGGCTCGCGGGCGGTCCTGGGCCCCTCTCGTTCGGATCATCCCGGCGTCACAGGGGCACCGGGCCCTGCTCGGGTCGGCTGGAAGGCACCCCGCCTCACAGCCGGCCTGGTCCGAACGACAGGGCCTGGTCCGCGTATCCCGCAGCCGGGTCGTCAACCCCCTCGGCGCGCGATCGAGCCCGCGTCAGGCGGTGAGCATGCCCCGGCCCAGCCAGTCCTTCGCGTCCTGGACGCCGGGGAGGGCGAAGAAGTAGCCGCCGCCCGTCGGGGAGATGTAGTCGACCAGGGGCTCGTCGATCAGCCGGGTCTGCACGGCCTCGAACTGGCGCTTGACGTCCTGCTGGTAGCAGCAGAACACCAGGCCCATGTCGAGGTTGCCGACGTTGTCCACGCCCCGGTCGTAGTTGTAGCCACGGCGCAGGATGCGGGTGCTGTCGGTCTTGGCGGTGCGCGGATTGGCGAGGCGGATGTGGGAGTCGAGCGGGATCGCGGTGCCGTGCGGGTCCTTGGCGTAGTTGGGCACGTCGGTCTCCTGGGCGCCGTCGAGCGGGGCGCCGGTGTCCTTGCGGCGCCCGAACATCTTCTCCTGCTCGCTGAGCGAGACCCGGTCCCAGAACTCGACCAGCATCCGGATGATCCGGATGACCTGGTAACTGCCGCCACGGGTCCAGGCGGGCTCGCCCTGGCCGTCACCGACCCAGATCAGCTTGTCCGTCTCGCGGGCGGAGGTGACGTCCGGGTTGGCGATGCCGTCCTTGAAGCCGAGCAGGTTGCGCTGGGCACCAGTGGGGCGCGGGGCGTTCTGGAAGCCGTCGATGCGCCACTTGATCTGCATCGCGCCCCGGGTGTGCCGGGCGATGTCGCGCAGCGCGTGCAGCACGGTGTCCTGGCTCTGGGCGCAGATCTGCAGGGAGAGGTCGCCGTGGCACTCGGCCGCGTTCAGGTTGTCGTTCGGGAAGGTCCGCATCGGGGTGAGCCGGGCGGGCCTGGCCTTGGCGAGGCCGTAGCGGTCGTCGAAGAGGGAGGCACCGACACCGACGGTCACGGTGAGGCTGTCCGAGGGGACCTCGGGGCCGAGGATGCCGCTGTCGGAGGGCGGCGCGCCGACGCCCAGGTCGGCGGGGGCGCCGCCGGAGGTGAGGAAGCGGGCCCGCTCGGTGATGGTCCTGAGCAGATCGGTCAGGCCCTTGCGGTCGTCGGCGATGACGTCGAGGGAGAGGAAGGTGGCGGCGGCCGGTGCCGGGGTGATGATCCCGGCCTGGTGGGCGCCGTGGAAGGGAACCCTGGCGCTGCTGTCCGGGTTGGCGGTCCGGGCCTGCGCCGTGCCGCCGCTCTCGCCGAGGGCGAAGCCTCCGCCGGCCAGGACCGCTCCGGCGGCTCCGGCGCCCAGGGCGGTCCGCACGAAGGAACGGCGGGCGGGACCGGCGGGGCAGGTCGGCGTGTCGGCGGTCGGCATCGTCGGGTTCCCTTCGAGGTGCTCGGAGTGCGGGTGCGCGGTGCTCATCAGGCGGACTTCCGGATCTCGAGGAGGTCCGGGACCGGGGCGAGGTCCTCCAGCAGCTGCCCGGTCGCACCGTTCAGGCGCTGCCGGTCGGCCGCGGAGAGCTGGTCGACGGGGGTCCAGCGGGTGCCGTCGTGGGCCGCGTCCAGGAGCTTCTGCACGCGCGCGATGTCCGCGTCGACCGTCGGGAGCACCTGGGGCGCGCGGCTGGTGAGCAGCGGCTTGAGGACGGTGAGCAGTTCGCGGGTGCCGGCGAGGTTGGCGTCGGTGGTGGCGAGGTTGGTGCCGCTGCCCTCGTCGGTGTCGCCGGTCAGCTCGAACTGGAGGGTGTTCTCGAGGATCTCGTGCGCGCGCAGCGGCAGGTCGCCGGGGTCGAAGGCCTGGCTCGGGAAGGCCTTCCGCAGTCCCGCGGCGTCGGCGGCGAGCTGCCGGGCGGGGCCGCGCAGGCCGGCCGCGGACTCCCCGTGCCACAGGCCGTACTCGATCCGCAGGAAGCCGGTGAAGTCCTTGTCCCGCTCGCCGTCCGGGAGTCCGTCGGCGCGGCCGTCGATCTTCTGGTCGTAGTCCTCGAAGGTGCCGTAGGCGGCGCCGAGGGAGGCGTAGGTGCGGTGGGCGGTGAGCCAGTCGGTGCGGGCCTTGTCCAGGTGGTCGTGCTCAATGTCGTCGTCGAGGGTGTGCGTCTGGGCGACGAGGGTGCCCAGGCCCTGCTCGACGTACGCCTTGTACGCCTTCAGGGGGGCGGCGAGGTCCTGCTCGGAGACGGGGACGACCGGCTTGGCCGCGCCGCCGCCGCTCACGGTGACCGGCTTGGAGGTGACCGCCTTGCCACCGGTCGGGACACAGCGCCAGGCGTAGGAGCCGCCGGCGACGGTGGCGACGAGGTCGCGGGTGGTGCCGGGGGCCAGGCCCTCGATCTCGCCGTAGACCGCGTTGGTGGACGGGTCGACCAGGTACACCTCGGAGGTCTTGCCGCCGGTGTTGCGCATCTGGAAGGTCTGCCGGCCCGGCTCGGGCGCGGTGAAGCCCTTGCCGCACTCGGTCTCGGATACGGCGACCGTCTGGTCGCCGGCGGGCTTGGGGCGGGCGAAGGCGACGACGAGCCCGGCGATCACGGCGGGTACGGCCACGACGGCGGCCGGCACCACCCAGCCGGGCCTGCGCCGCTCGGTCCGGGCGGCCTTCGGCTCCCGCCCGGGCTGTTCCTTCGCCTGCTCGGGGGCCGTGGCCCGCACGCCGCGCACGAACAGGGTCATCACGACGGCCAGGTAGGCGACGTAGGCGACCACCTGGAGCCAGGTCATGGTCGGGGTGAGGTTGAAGACGCCCTGGACCAGGGTGCTGTACCAGGAGCCGGCGTCGACGCTGCTCGCGAGGTCGACCGCGTAGGCGGCCCTGCCGGGCAGGACGCCGCCCTCCTGGAGGTCGCGCAGGCCGTAGCCGAGGACGCCGGCCGCGATGACGATCAGGACGGCGCCGGTGGCGGTGAAGAACTTCGTCAGGTTGATCTTCAGCACGCGCCGGTACAGACCCCAGCACAGGCCCGTCGCGAGGACGAGGCCGACGCCGGCGCCGGTCAGCGGTCCGGCCGACTCACCGGCGGCCTGCGCGGTGGTCCACAGGAACAGGGCCGTCTCCAGGCCCTCACGGCCGACCGCGAGGAAGGAGGTGAGGATCAGCACGCCGGAGCCCATGGCGAGGGCGCCGGTCACCTTCTCCTTCAGCTCGCCGGACAGGCTGCGGGCCGAGCGGCGCATCCAGAACACCATGGCGGTGACGAAGGCGACGGCGATCACGCTGAGGGTGCCGCCGAACGCTTCCTGGGCGGTCTGCGGCATGGACGCGGCGGTGAAGGTGAGCACGGCGCCGAAGCTCATCGCCACGGCGACGGCGGCCAGCACACCGGTCCACACCTGGGGCAGCCGGGAGCGTGCCTCGGCTCTCACCAGGGTGGCGACCAGAATGGAGACGATCAGTCCGGCTTCGAGTCCCTCCCTGAGTCCGATCAGGAAACTCGGAAACGCGTCGTCCCACATGCCCTGCTGCCCTCCCTGGCACTTAGTGAAGGCATGCCTTACCTTCGCGGACCATCATGACGACAGCCATGTAGTCGGCCGGTCATAAAGTGGCAATGGGCGGGCAAAGGCCGGGAGCGCCTGCTCCGGACCGTGCATCTGCGCCCTCCAAAAGCGTCTACAAATGTGTAGTCGCATCTTGTCACCCGGTCTGTCGTTGGATCCTCTCGTCGGACCTGTCATTGGATCCGTCGTTGGATCCTGTCGGAGAAAGGGCGTACGGCGATGGCCGCTCCCCCACCCCTGGTGTCCCAGCTCGCGGTCAACGTGCTCGACGCCCATTCCCTGCTCGCCGCCTTCGGCGTACTCGGCGTCGGCGTAGTGCTCTTCGCGGAGACGGGCCTGCTGATCGGGTTCTTCCTGCCCGGAGATTCCCTGCTGTTCACGGCGGGGCTGCTGTGCACGGGAGCGTCCGGCCGGGGGTTGCACCTGTCGCTCGGGCCGCTGCTCGTCGCGGCGGCCGTCGGCGCCCTGGCCGGCTCCCAGTGCGGGTTCCTGCTCGGCCGGAAGGCGGGCGGCGCGCTGCTGGCCCGCAGCCGGTCGGCGAAGCTGCGCGAGGGCGCCCGGCGGGCCGAGGAACTGCTGGGGCGGTACGGCCACGCGAAGGCGATCGTGCTGGCCCGGTTCGTCCCGGTGGTGCGCACGGTGCTGAACCCGATGGCGGGCGCGCTCGGCGTCCCGGCCCGGGCCTTCACCCTCTGGCAGGTGGCGGGCGGGCTCGTCTGGAGCCTCGGCCTGACGCTCGGCGGCTACGCGCTGGGCTCCTCGATCCCGAACGTCGACAAGTACCTGCTGCCGGTGATCGCGCTGATCGTCCTCGTGTCCCTCCTCCCGCTCGCCGCCGAGGTGCTGCGCTCCCGCAAGGCGGCGAAGGTCCGCGGATGAGGTCCGCCCCGCCGACCGCGTAGGTCCGCTGCTCGCGGGGTCGGGGACCGGCCGGGACGGGGCGGGGGCGGGATTCAGGCGGACGGCACGGCGTGCGGTCCGTCCGGGCGGGTGGCGCGCTGGTCGACCGTCTCCCGGCTGAGTTCCTCGGTCTCCGGTTCCGGCAGCCGCTCGAAGCCGTCCGCGGTGATGACGCAGACGACGGGGAAGATACGGCGGTTCAGGTCCGGACCGCCGGTGGCCGAGTCGTCGTCCGCCGCGTCGTACAGCGCCTGGAGCGCGGCGAGGGCGGCCTCGCGGCGGGTGAAACCGGGCCGGTACAGCTTCTTCAGGGCTCCCCGGGCGTACGGGGATCCGGAGCCCTCGGCGTAGAAGTCCTGCTTCTCGTAGAGACCGCCGGCCGCGTCGAAGCCGAAGATGCGGCCGCGTCCGCCCTCGGGCGCCGTGAGGTCGTATCCGGCGAGGAGCGGGACGACGGCGAGGCCCTGCAGGGCCTGGGCGAGGTTCTGCCGGATCATGGCCGCGAGGCGCGTCGCCTTGCCGGCCAGGGTCATCGGGGTGCCCTCGATCTTCTCGAAGTGGGTGAGTTCGGTCTGGTAGAGCCGCACCATGTCGACGGCGAGACCGACGGTGCCGGCGAAGGCGACGGCCGTGAAGTCGTCTGCGGGGTGCACCTTCTCCAGGTCGCGCTGGGCGATGAGGTTGCCCATGGTGGCCCGGCGGTCGCCGGCTATGAGCACGCCGTCGCGGTAGGTGAGGGCGAGCACGGTGGTGCCGTGCGGGAACCGGTCGGGGGCCATGCGCAGGCCCTCGGGCAGCGAGCGCGCGGTGGGCAGCAGCCCGGGTCGGTGCGCGGCCAGGAACTCGGTGAAGGACGACGTCCCCGGCGTGAAGAACGCCTCGCTCGGCAGCCCCGCGGTGTCGCTCCCCGACATGGCTCTCCCCCTCCTGTGGCGGCACGTGACATCCGACTCCTACCTGCGGCGGGTACGCGGGAAACTCCCCGTCCCTCACAGAGCCTTGCGCCGCACCAGCACCCCGAGCACGAACAGCCCCGGCAGCAGCGGTAACCACACGGTCAGCAGCCGGTAGCCGAGCACGGCGGAGGCGGCGGCCACCGTGGGAGCGCCGGCGGCGGTGAGGGCGAGGGCGAGCGCCGCGTCGAGGGAGCCGAGGCCGCCCGGGGTCGGCAGCAGGGCGGCGGCGCTGCTCGCGGCGAGGTACAGCAAGGCCACCTGGAGCGGGGGCAGCGGCAGCGCGACCGCCCGGGTGACGGCGATGAGGACCAGGCAGTGCAGCGCGGCGAAGGCGAGGGAGCCGCCCCACAGGGCCGCGGCTCGCGCGGGGCTGACGTGCAGGGCGCGGATGTCGGTCAGGACGGCCGACAGGGCCCGTCGGCAGCGTCCCCACCAGGGGCTCGCCGGGCGGCTGCACGAGCTGGACAGCAGGAGCACGGTGAAGCAGGCGCTGTGGG
>NZ_JBSFKD010000060.1:0-31694 GCF_053598395.1 Streptomyces sp. NPDC001135
CTCACGGAACTCAGGCGTGTACGTCCGTTGCTTGGACCCCATGAACCTCAACTTCCCCTGCATTCACGGACTCCACGCTACGAGGGGAGGGACACCCAGCCCACCGACGCCGGCTGGAAGGACACGGTCGACGTCCGCCCGTACGAGGTCGTCGACGTACTGGTCCGCTTCCACGGCTACCGCGGCCGGTACATGCTGCACTGTCACAACCTGGAGCACGAGGACATGGCGATGATGGCGAACTATGAGGTGGTGTAAGCAGTGCGCACAGCGCCGGGTACCGGGGTGCTGGTTCCCCCGTCGGCGTGTGCGAGTCGGCGTCCTTCGGCTCCCTCCTGTGGGAGCGTTTCCCCGCCATGATGACGGGCGTTCGGTGCTCTCTCCCAGGTCCTCAACTGGCCTGTGAACGCCGAGTTTTCATCCAGGCCTGGGCGTCGTGCTCCGCCCAGCCGGTGGCTGAAGGTGGCTCTCGTGAAGCCCCGGCTCTCGAGCGGCGTGTTTGGATGTGTTGGTGATCGTTAACGCACAGGAAACATCCGAGCCGCGGACGTACGTGGACCGTATTCTGGAGCACTGGTGCAAGGACGAGGACACTGAGGCGCTCGTCCAGGGGGCGCAGCGGCTGACCAGGGGGCAGGCTCGGCGGCGGCTGTTCAGGTTGGGGCATGCGCTGCGCGGGCAGGGGCTCGCGCCCGGCGACGCCGTGGGGTTGTTCCTGGCCAACCGTGTGGACTCCGTCCTGGTGCAGCTTGCCGTGCATCTCATCGGTTGCCGCGTCGTGTTCCTGCCGCCCGAGCCAGGGGCCGGTGAGCTCGCCGCGCTGGTCGAGCAGTCCCGGGCCCGCGCCGTGGTCACCGACCCGCTCTTCGCGGAACGGGCCGCCGACGCGGCCGGCCGCAGCGTCCACGCCCCCGTACTCCTCAGCCTCGGGCCGTGTGAGCAGCGGTGCACGGATTTGCTGGCCCTGGCGGCCGAGTGCCCGGCCTCGCGTCCCGACGGCGTGCCCGCCCCGGGAGCGGACGAAGCCGTCACCGTCCTCTACACCGGTGGAACTCTGGGCCGCCCCAAGCTCGCCGCGCACAGCCACCGGCTTTACGACGCGCTGGTGGATCTGGTGGAAGACGCCCCGCGCAACTCCCGCCCCGCGATCTTCCCGATCATGGACCAGGGCACGGACAGGGTCCTCGCCTCCACGCTGCTCACGCACGGCAGCGGCCACCTCACCTCAATCCAGGCTCTGGTGACAGGGTCCGTCCTCGTGGTACTGCCCGAGTTCGAAGCGGGCGCGGCGCTGACGGTACTGCGCGAGGAGCGGATCACGGCCACCATGTTCGTACCGCCCATGCTGTACGCGGTTCTCGACCATCCGGAGTGCGAGCCGGGTGCCCTTCCCGCGCTGCGGCGGATCGTCGTCGGTGGCGCGGCCACGTCGCCCAGCCGGCTGCAGCAGGCGGTCGAGGTGTTCGGGCCCGTGCTCAGTCAGGGTTACGGGCAGTCGGAGGCGCTTGGTATCACCGCGTTCCGTGCGGAGGACCTCGCCTCGGAGGGGGCCCGCCGCCCCGAGCTCTGGCGCAGCTGCGGTCGCGTGATTTCCGGCGTCGAGATCGAGATCCGTGGTGAGGACAGCGCGGCAGCACTGCCTGTCGGGCAGGTCGGCGAGGTGTGCGTGCGTGGCGAGACGGTGATGCTCGGCTACTACGAGGACCCGGAGCGCACCGCGGCGGCGCTGCACGACGGCTGGCTGCGCACCGGGGACATGGGTTATCTCGACGCCGAGGGGTACCTCTATCTCGTCGACCGGGCCAAGGACATCATCGTCACCGGCAGTACCAGCGACAACGTCTACTCCAGGGTCCTGGAGGATTTCCTGCTCACGCTACCCGGTGTGCGCAACGCGGCGGCGCTGGGTGTGCCGGACGAGGAGTACGGGGAGGCCGTGCAGATCTTCCTGGTCACGGCCGAGGGTGCCGACATCGACCCGGAGGCGGTCGGTGCGGCGGTGACCGCCGAGTTGGGAGAGTTGTACACGCCGCGGAAGACGGTACTGCTGGACCTCCTGCCGACGACCAAGGTTGGCAAGGTGGACAAGAAGGCGCTGCGCGCCGCGTGGACGAGCGGGGCCTTGGACACGCCGTAGGCTCCGTGGGACCTGGGACGCCGCCGTCCGCGAGGCGCTGCGGGGCGGCCGAACCATACGCCGCGGCAGGGCCATTCGGTACGCGTCACCGCCCGCTCGCACTCCCCCGGGCCGTGGACCAGCAGTGCACCGCCCTCACCGGCGGACACCTTCACCCCGGCTGGGCGCAGGGCTGCCGCACATACGCCGACCAAATGGCCACGGCATTGTCCTGAGGGGTCGACAACCGCCGCCTACGGGCCGTAAGTGTCGTCTATGACCGCAGGCGGAGTCCCTTGACGGCGGTGTCGAAGACCGGCCGGTACTGGTTCCATTGGTCGTTCGGCGCGGAGAGGAAGATGACGTACTGGGTGCCGTCGGTGCCGCTGAAGGCCAGCTCCACTGCCCGGTACTCCCGTACTCTGCCCTGGAACGTGAACTCCCAGTAGCCTGCGGGTCGGCTCCGGAACGTCGTGGCGGCCATCCTGACCCGTTCGTAGCCCGGGTTGTCGCGGCGCGTCTGGGCCTCTTCGGTGTCCTTCCAGTGCTGGAGGGGATCGCCCCCGGCGAACTGGACGACATCGATCCTCAGGCCGGCCAGCCCGGAGATGTAGGCGATCTCACCGCCGGGCATGTTCTTGGGAGTCCAGCCGTCGTGTATGGGGACGGAGACGCCCGGGGCCGCCTGCTCGAGGTGGTATCCGCCGGGAAGCGGTGGCGGCGAGGGGGAGGAGGCACCCGGGGTCGGCGAGGCGCCGTGCTCCGACGAGCGGGCGCTCGGCGAAGCGTCACCGGTCCCGCGCCAGAGTAGGCCGCCCGCCACGGTGCCCGCCACCAGTAGCGTGGAGACGACGACCCACAGCGTCATGCGCCGGCCTCGCTTGCCGCGCCGCCGTGCAGGAGTCGCGGGGTTGTCCGTACGCGTCTGCGTCCGGGTGGGCGAGCCGAGCGGGGCCGTGCCCGCTTCGGCTGCCCGGCTCAGGAGCCGTTCGGCCTCTTGGGCGTTCATACGCTGGTCGGGGTCCTTCACCAGCAGGCCCTCGATCACCGGGGTGAGGTGCCCGGCGTTGCTCACGGGAGGGCACTCCTCGGTGGCGATGGCGTACGCCGTCTCGATCGGAGTAGGCCGCTGGAACGGGGACGACCCCTGCACCGCCTGGTACAGCGTTGCTCCGAGGGCCCACAGGTCGCTCGCGGGACCAGGCTCGGCGATCCCGGAGCGGAGGCGTTCCGGCGCCAGGTAGTGGATCGAGCCGACCAGTTCGCCGGTCTTGGTCAGCGACGGCGTTCCGGGCTCGACGGCGATCCCGAAGTCGGTGAGGACGATCCGTCCGTCGTGTCCGAGCAGTACGTTGGCGGGCTTGATGTCCCGGTGCAGGACTCCGACGTCGTGCGCGGCGCGGAGCGCGGCGGCCATGGCGCGGCCGATCCGGGCCGCCTCTGCGAGTGGGAGCGTGCCCTGCCGCTTGAGCACGTCGCTCAAGGTGACCGAGGGTATGTGCTCCATGACGATGCACGGCAGGCCCTCGTCATCGACGACGTCGTGCACCACGATCACGTGGGGATGGGTGATCCGGGCGGCACTGCGGGCCTCCCGGCGGGTGCGCTCGTGGAGCCGCTGGACGTCGTCGTCGTACAGGTGCGGCGGAACATGCAATTTCTTGACCGCGACGTGCCGGCCGAGCAGTTCGTCCTCGGCCCGCCAGACGGTACCCATCCCCCCGCGGCCCACACGTTCAACCAACCGGTATCGGTTGGCTATGAGCCGACCCAGATCCGACACCGGGTACCTCCACGCTCCTCGCACGCCCGTGCGTGCCCGACATTTGCGGAAGCACCCTAACCCGTGCCGGCGACAGGACTTGCCCGGCGCGGGATGCGGGGTCCCGCCTTGTGCGCAGGTCGTGTAACAGCCGCCCATGAATGACTGCGGCGACGGCCGACTTCGACGCGCATGGGGATCGCGTCCGGGACGAACTGCTGCCGCGCTACGGCGGCGTGCTCTCGGAGTCCGGGAGGTGGGGCGTCTTCGCGGCGGCGCACCAGGAACCGAGGGCGTTCTCCGCACATACGTCCGAGTGCGGGAATTGCGGTGGTGAAGTGGATGCCCGAGGCGTGAGGTGTGCGTGAGGTGTAACGGTTTCGGCCCGCCGCGCTCTGTCCAAGCGGGCGGCCGCACCGGCCGACCAGGACAGGGGACACGACTCGTGCAGTGGACGAACGGAAACGGCGGAGGGTACGGCGAGGATCCGTGCGCAGGCACCGGGTACGCGTATGCCTACGGCCACGAGGGGTACGGCCACAACGGGTACGGCGGCGAGGGCTACGGCCGTGAGGCGTACGGCGGCGACACGACCGCACTGCCCTGGAGCCCGGCGCAGCCGGCACAGTGGGCGCAGCCGCACCCGACGGCGTGGGACACGGCCGGCGGTCCGGCGTGGGACGCCGCCCACGGCGGCGTCCTCACCGCGACCGTCCCGGAGACCGACACACAGCCCGTCCCCTTCGTGCCGGTGCCGGCATTGGAATCCGAGCCGGACGCGCACGCGCCGGAGAGCGAGTCGGCGCGGCCGGTCTTCGTGGACGCCTCGGGGCGACGCCAGCGCCGCGTGATGCGCGCCGCCCGGTTGCTCGTGATCCCCGCCGGCGGCTATGTCGCCCTGCTGGTCAGCACCGTGCTGGGCGGCCCTGGAGTCAGCGCCCCCTTCGTCCCGCAGCCGGATGCCGCGCACCGGGCGACACCCCGCGTGACCACCTCCGACTCCCCGTCCGGCCCCGGCCATTCCGCCGGGCGGGCGGGCTCCGCCGCAGGGCACGCCGACTCCGGTCCCACGGCGCGGCGGACCTCCCCGCCCGTGCGGCCGACAGCCTCGACCGCTCCCGCGACCACCGCGCCGGCCATCAGGGCCACTCCCCCGACGGCCACCGCCAGTCCGATCCCGGCCTCCTCCTCCCAGGGGCGTGCCCTTGGGACGTCCCACAAGCCTGTGAAGCGACCCAAGGCCCTGACGTGACCGATCGACGCCGTACCGCTCCCGCCCGCCGCCACGGCCGTACCCGCCAGGTCACCCCCCGCACCCACTGGCTGCTGCTGAGCGTGCTCGCGGTGACCCTGTCGACGGCCCTCCTGCTCCACGGCTACACCCACCACATGTTCGGCATCACCTCGGACGACGTGACCGGTGTCCGTGGACGCAGCGAGGCGGTACCCGCCCAGGTGACCGACGGGGGTCCGGTGATCGCGAACGCCGCCGGCGCCGTGCACACCGCCCGGCCCCAGTACCGCACCATCGCCCTCACCTTCGACGACGGCCCCGACCCCGTCTGGACGCCGCGCATCCTCGACGTGCTGCGCCGCAACCATGTGCGCGCGACCTTCTTCGTCGTCGGAACCCAGGTGGTGGCCCACCCGGAACTGGTCCGCCGGATCGTCTGCGAGGGCCACCAGATCGGCATCCACACCTTCACCCACCCCGACCTGTCCCGCCTCGCCCCGTGGCAGCGTTCCCTGGAACTGCAGGAGACGCAGCTGGCGGTGGCGGGCACGGCCGGGGTCACCACCGCGCTGCTGAGGCCGCCGTACTCCTCGGAGAACGACGCGCTGGACGACGCCGACTGGGATGTCCTCAAGCAGGCCGACTCGGCGGGTTATGTCACGGTGCTCTCCACCCAGGACGCCGAGGACTGGCAGCGCCCCGGCGTGGACCGCATCCTCGGGAACGCGACCCCGCACGGCCACGCCGGGCAGGTCCTGCTGATGCACGACGCCGGCGGTGACCGTTCCCAGACCGTCGCCGCGCTGAACACGCTGATCCCCCGGCTCAAGGCACAGGGGTTCCGGTTCGCGACGGTCGGCGCCGCCGTCGGCATGGCCGGCCCCGTCCAGCCCGCCGGACTGGGCGAGCATCTCCGGGGGATGGCCCTCGTCACCGTGTTGCAGGCCGGCGACTGGATCGTGTGGCTGCTGGGCGTGCTGATGTACGCGGCCGGAGCGATCAGCGTGCTGCGCGCGGCGGTCGTGATGATCGCGGCTCGCCGGCACCGACGGCTGCGCGGGACGGGGCGCCCGGGCAGGTCCTGGGGGCCGCCGGTGACGGAACCCGTCAGCGTCATCGTCCCCGCGTACAACGAGAGCGCCGGAATCGAGGCGGCCGTACGCTCCCTGCTCGCCTCGGACCATCCGGTGGAGATCATCGTGGTGGACGACGGTTCCACCGACGGCACCGCCGACCTGGTGGAGTCGCTCCGCCTGCCGGGGGTGCGGGTGATCCGGCAGGAGAACGCGGGCAAACCGGCCGCCCTCAACACCGGGCTCGCCGCGGCCTCCTGCGACCTGGTGGTCATGGTCGACGGCGACACGGTCTTCGAGCCGGACACCGTCCGCACCATCGTGCAGCGCTTCGCCGACCCCCGCGTGGGTGCGGTCTCGGGCAACGCCAAGGTCGTCAACCGCGGTGGCCTGCTCGGCCGTTGGCAGCACATCGAGTACGTCGTCGGCTTCAACCTCGACCGCCGCCTGTTCGACCTCGCCGAGTGCATGCCGACCGTGCCGGGGGCGGTGGGCGCGTTCCGCCGCCGGGCGCTGCTGGCCCTCGGCGGCGTCAGCGACGTCACCCTCGCCGAGGACACCGACCTCACCATGGCGCTGTGCCGGGCCGGCTGGCGCGTGGTCTACGAGGAGGGCGCGGTGGCCTGGACCGAGGCACCCGCGTCCCTGGGTGCCCTGTGGCGGCAGCGGTACCGCTGGTGCTACGGCACCCTCCAGGCGATGTGGAAGCACCGCGGCGCGCTGGTCCAGCGCGGCGCCGCCGGCAGGCTCGGCCGCCGCGGCCTGGTGTACCTGCTCCTCTTCCAGGTCCTGCTTCCCCTGCTCGCGCCGGTCATGGACATCTTCGCCCTGTACGGCCTGGTCTTCCTGGACCCGGTCCGGATCACCGCCCTGTGGCTCGCCTTCGTTCTCCTGCAACTGCTGATGGGCCTGTACGCGTTCCGCCTGGACGGAGAACGCCCCGGTTCGCTGTGGAGCCTGCCGCTCCAGCAGTTCGTCTACCGCCAGCTCATGTACCTGGTGGTCATCCAGTCCCTCTTCACCGCCGTGTCCGGCTCGCGCCTGCGCTGGCAGCGCATGGAGCGCTACGGCAGCCTGCGGCCACCGGCGGGAGCGGAGCCCTCCTGGGACGACGGCACCGCGGGCGCTGAGCAGCCGGAACCGTATGAGGCCGCTCAGCAGCCGCAACCGTACGAGGACGTCACCGATGCCGGACCGTACCCAGCCGTCCCGGGACCCGGAGCGTACGGGGCTCACCCGCAGCCCTGGTCCTACGCTGCCCCTCCTCGGTCCGCGCCCCACGACACCACCCGCTGGTACTGAGAGTTGTGCACGGTTCCGCATGGCCTGGTCACCCGCGCAATCCGCCGCCACCACCCATGGCTGGGGTGGGGCCGTTGCGGCACAAGCAGCACCACGTTCGGGGAATAACGACTGGGATCAGAAGGACGGGTCCGGGAAACGGTCCAGGTGCTACGGCGCGGGCGGCTTGCTCGGCGGCTCCCAGCCGCGGGTGAGGATGTCGAAGATTGTCTCGATGGCGGCCCGGCGGTCCTGCCGGCCGCGAGCGAGCACCGGGATCTCGAGTACGAATCGGGCAAGAGCCACACATGCGAGGTTGTCGTGTTCCACGCCGAACTCGTCGGCGATGACTGCGCTGAGGCCGTCGGTGTACCGGGTCCACATGCGTTCGGCGTAGGCGCGCAGCACCGGCGTTGAGTTCACCAGGTTGAGGAACTCGGCCGCCTGAGGATGTGCCTCGATCGACGGCCATGTGTCCAGGAAGTGCTGCCGAAGGGCATCGAGGATGCTCTGACCGGAGCGGCGCTGCCGCACCGCAGCGATCAGCTGTGCCTCCCGGTCTTCGTCCTGGTCGAATACCAGCGCTTCCTTGCCCCTGAAGTGCTTGAACACCGTAGCGGTCGACACGTCGGCGGCGTCGGCGATGTCACGGATGCTCACCTGATCGTAGCCGCGCTCCAGGAAGAGTCGCAGTGCGGCGTCGGCGATCGCCTGCCGGGTGGCCGCCTTCTTGCGGTCGCGGCGGCTGACAGAGGGCACGGTCATGACTACAGCGTACTCGATAGTCGAATCAGTCACTAAGTAGAGTCGTTGCACTTTTCGACTCGCTCTGATTCCATGAAAATGCGCGAGCACCTGAGCGGCACGTCCTCGTCGGCCTGGTCACCGCCCGCACCGCGCCGATCTGTTCACCTGAGAGGCCCTCCGCGGGGCACATCCGGTGCCGGTGCTGAGGTCGACAACTCCCGGCCTGCTCGCCTCTCCTCGCCGACCGAAAGGGACAACCATGAACTCCCCAGCACCCGCCCGGGCGCGCATCAGCATCATCGGTGCCGGCCCCGGCGGACTGACCTGCGCCCGCATCCTCCAGCAGCGCGGCATAGCGGTCACCGTCTACGACCGCGACCGGGGCCCCGACGCGCGCAACCAGGGCGGCACCCTCGACCTGCACGCCGACAGCGGTCAGCTCGCCCTGCGCGAAGCCGGTCTGCTCGACGAGTTCTTCGAGCTCGCCCGTCCCGAAGGGCAGGAAATGCGGCAGATGGACCCGACCGGCACGATCAAGTCCCATGAAGTCCCGGCGGCCGACGAACTCTTCAAGCCGGAAATCGACCGTGGCCAGCTGCGCAACCTGTTGCTCGACTCCCTGCAACCGGGAACTGTGCACTGGGGCCGCGCCCTCGACACGATCAGTGGACCCGACGACGGGCCGCGGCAATTGCACTTCACCGACGGCACGACCATCGAGACCGATCTGGTCATCGGCGCAGACGGCGCCTCCTCCCGGGTACGCCTGGCCGTGTCCCCCGCCGTCCCCGAATACACCGGGGTGAGCTTCCTGGAAGCATGGTTCTCAGACGTGGAGAACCGGCACCCGGACATGGCCGAGCTGGTCGGCCAGGGCAGCGCCCACGCAGCCGACGGCGAGCGCGCGCTGTTCGCCCAGCGCAACAGCGGAGACCACATCCGCGTCTACGTCATCCAACGCGTCCCGGTCGACTGGATCAGCATGAGCGGCCTGACAGTCGAGGACACCGACGGCATCCGCGCCCTGCTCCTGGGCGAGTTCGCTCGCTGGTCGCCCCGCATGTGCCGGATGATCACCGAGAACGACGGCCCCTACGTTGACCGCCCGATCTTCGCCCTCCCGGTCCCGCACACCTGGGAACACAACCCGACGGTGACCCTGCTCGGAGATGCCGCCCACCTCATGCCCCCGCTCGGCGTCGGCGTCAACCTCGCCATGCTCGACGCCAGCGAAATCGCCCTCGCTCTCGCGAACGCCACCACCGTCGCCGACGCGATCCGCACCTACGAGAAGACCATGCTCCCCCGCTCCACCGAGACGGCCAAGGCCCTCGAAGGGGGCGCCGAACACCTGCTGTCCCCCGACGTACCCGACTTCGGCAGCGACAACGACCCCCAGCACTGAGGACTGACCGGGGTCTTCAGCGGTCGCCAGCAGATGATGGCGACGGCGCCGGAACCAGTGCAGCAGCGCGATGGCGCCCTCTACGACCCAGCGGGGGACTCCGAGGCAGGATCCGTGTTCGGCGCCGCGTCGGGCGATGACCGCGGTGATCTCGAGCCGGCGGACCCTGTCGCGGTAGACGTCGGGGCGGTTTCCACTGGTCAGGGTCACCGCCAGAGGATGCCGTCCGCCTCGACAATCACGTGGTGCTTGCTGCCGGCCTCGCCCCGTCCACCGGGGAGCCACGGATTCGGATACCGAGACAGGGCGACGGCCGGAGACATGAATCTACCGTCTGGTAACTTCTGCGGATGATCTTTTCGTTACGCTTGGCCCGTCCGACGCGTGCCGCACTGATATCCGCTCTCGCCCTGACCGCGCTGCCCGCCGCGCCCGCTACCGCCGCCGATGCGGCGACCCCGCATCTCGACGCCGTGGAGCGCACGTTGCGCGAGGTCTCGCCCGGCCTCGAAGGAGACGTATGGGAGCGGACGACCGGTAACCGACTCGACGCCGGGGCAGACGACCCCGCCGGCTGGCTGCTCCAGACACCCGGCTGCTGGGGCGACGCCGGCTGCGGGAACCGCGCCGGCACCGAGCGACTGCTGGCCAAGACGACCGCGAACATTTCCCGGGCGACGCGGACCGTCGACATCTCCAGTCTCGCGCCCTTCCCGGACGGCGCCTTCCAGGACGCCATCGTCGCGGGCCTGAAGTCCTCGGTGGCCTCCGGGCACAGGCTCAAGGTCCGGGTCCTGGTCGGAGCCGCGCCCATCTACCACATGAACGTGCTGCCCTCGAAGTACCGAGACGACCTGCGCGACAAGCTCGGCCCGGCCGCCGACGCCATCGCGCTGGACGTCGCCTCGATGACCACGTCGAAGACCGCCTTCTCGTGGAACCACTCCAAACTCCTCGTCGTCGACGGCGAGTCCGTGATCACCGGTGGCATCAACGACTGGAAGGGCGACTACCTCGACACCGACCATCCGGTCACGGACGTCGACCTCGCCCTGACCGGTCCCGCCGCCGGCACAGCCGGGCGGTACCTGGACCGGCTGTGGAGTTGGACCTGCCGTAACAGGGGCAACATCGCCAACGTGTGGTATGTCGCCTCGAACACAACGGACTGCATGGCCACGATGGAGCGGGACACGACCCCCCGCCCCGTGCTCACCACGGGTGACGTGCCGGTCATCGCCGTCGGCGGACTCGGTGTGGGCATCGAGGACACCGATCCCGCCTCGACCTGGCGACCGGTCCTGCCCGCCACGTCCGACACCCGGTGCGTGCTCGGCCTGCACGACAACACCAACGGAGACCGTGCCTACGACACGGTCAACCCCGAGGAAAGCGCACTGCGTTCACTGATCTCCAGCGCGACCCGTCACATCGAGATCTCGCAGCAGGACCTCAACGCGACCTGCCCGCCACTGCCCCGCTACGACATCCGCGTCTACGACGCCCTCGCCGCGAAGCTCGCCAACGGCGTGAAGGTGCGGATCGTCGTCAGCGACCCCGCCAACCGCGGCGCCATCGGCAGCGGAGGCTACTCGCAGATCAAGTCCCTCTCCGAGATCAGCGACGTGCTGCGCAGCCGACTGACCCAGATCACCGGTGACGAACCCAGCGCGACCGCGGCGCTCTGCTCCAACCTGCAGCTCGCGAGCTTCCGCAGCTCCCCGAGCGCGCGGTGGGCCGACGGACATCCCTACGCCCAGCACCACAAGCTGATCTCGGTCGACGGCTCGGCCTTCTACATCGGCTCGAAGAACCTCTACCCCGCATGGCTGCAGGACTTCGGATACATCGTGGAGAGCCCAGGCGCCGCCCAGCAGCTCGACGCAGGGTTGCTGAGCCCTCAGTGGACCCACTCCAAGGAGACCGCCACGGTCGACTACGAGCGGGGCCTGTGCCACATCTGAAGCCCCCGCACGCAGTGGTCGATGCGGGCGGGGACCCTGTGCGGCGTATGTCCGTTCGCGGGCGATCAGACTGTTCGTCTCCTTTCGAGCAGTGGTGAGGAGGCGGGCTTTCGCCGCTCGGTGGCTGGTGATGACGACGGGTGGTTACCGTCCAAGCCGAGGAAGCCTCGTCAACCGCCGCAGGCGGTGCGAATCCTGTAAAACGTGCTCAAATACTGTGAGTGATAGGACGCGTCGGCAATCCGTACGAGCGCCTCATCGGCCGAGCGCAGGGACGACCCGGTCAGATTGGCGCTGCCCGTGTAGACGCGTGGTGTGGTGTCGCCGTCGTAGGACCCGTCGATCAGGATCTGTTTGTTGTGCGGACGGACGTCGATTCCGGGGCCGTTGGGAATACGGCACCGCCGGTGCTGGATGCCGGCGGTGTCCAGCTTGGTGGTGATCGTGCTGTCGCTCTCGGCGTAGATGATGTCGATCCAGCAGCCCTTGCCGCGCAGCTGGGCCAGCTTGTCGGCGACCTGGACGCGCGAGCCGTAGAAGCTGTACACCACGATGCGGATGTCGCTCTGGTGCTGTAGCCCGTCCGTGCCGGTGTAGGCGCAGCTGATCTCGTTCAGCGCGTTGACCACGGTGTCGGTGGCCGGGTTGTAGTACGAGGTGTCACCGCGCGGGAAGAAGAAGCCCCGGTAGGTCGAGCCGGCCGGGGTGGAGAAGTACGCGTTGTTGTTGCCGCCTGCGAGGGTGCGCCCGTGGCGGAGTTGCTCGTGGTACGAGGCGTAGCCGTCGTAGACGGCGGCGTCCGTGAAGGTCACGGCGTCGTTGAAGGACTCGACCTTGTACCAGTCGGAGAGGTTCGAGGAGGTCTGGAAGACGACCTTCGAGTAACTGGTGCCGTCGTCGAAGGGACCGATTCTCGAAAAGATGAAGAACTTGTTGTGGTTGTAGGCCGGTTCGGGGGGAGCGACGCTCAGGCAGCCGCGCTGGACGTCATCCACTCCGTCGGCGTCCTCGAACATGTCGTCGCAGACGACGATCCAGGAGCGGGCGGCGTCATTGGTTCCGAGACCGGACCTGAGGGACTCGAAGGCCGGGTTGCCGTACTCAGCGCCGTTACTGTCCACATAGGTCGAGTCATCGACGATGATCTTGACGTTGACGCCGCGCCGGTCGGCGGCGAGCAGCGCGGCGGCGACCTCTTGGTCCTGGAACTCGTACATCGAGCCGCGGATCTCCGCCCCGGCGGGCGTCGCGTCGATCAACTGCACGAGTTGGGTGAAGATTGCCTTCTGCTGCGTCGGCGTGCCCAGCGGGTCGTTGAACACAGGTCCGTTGACGATCGGTTTGCTCAGCGCGGCGGCGGGTGTCGCGCCACCGAGAAGGACGGCGGCCACCAGGTGCAGGACAACGGCGATGGGCGGCAGCGTACGTCGGTAGCGGGCCCCGCGAGGGCACACAATCGAACGGGGCATCGTCGCCCTCCTTGAGGCGGGTGTCCGGACGAGTCAGGCATGAACAGCGCAGTCGGTCGGCGCATGACATGACATGGGCACGCGATCACGCGAGCAGCAAGATCACTTCGTGTTGCAGGGTCCCAGTAAGCCACTGCGAGCAGGGCAATCGCGGCATTCGGTGCACCGGTCCCTGCAGGCCTACTTCCGATGGCGCAACGCCCACGGACAGCCACCGCGCCCGCCGAGACCGTATGAACGGGTTGAGGGACTGCCGGTCGGAGAGGTGGTCACCCAGAACCTCCGTGCCAGGCCGTACGCGGTCCAGCCTCTCGGGGTTCGCCGCTTCGCTCTGAGCCGTACACAGTGCGCCACTCGACGCCACGGGACGGCATCGCGGCCGGTGGCTGCGCTGTTGAGCAGCTCAACGGCCGCCCGGTCGGCGTAGCCGAGGGCGTGGTGATGCCGGGCGTTCGTCGGCCGTGGCCCGTGACGGGCAGCATGGCAGGGATCTGTGTGAGTACCTCGCGGTCGTATGTGCCGGCTCGGCGGAGTTTCGCGGGGACTGCATGCCGCCACATGGCCTCTTCACTGATGCCGTCAAACCCCGATACCCCGATACCCCGATACCCCGTGGATCGGGGAGCTGGACATGGTGTGCCTCGCGGCGTGTCTTCGGTCGTCCGGCGACGGGGGCGCCACTCCCCCACCGCCGGAAGGTTCTGGGCTGGGTCATTGGGCCAGGACCGTCGTGTCCGACCCGGACGAGCCGCCAGGGGATGCGGCGGCCACCTGCCGGTCCCGACCGGCCTGAGTGAAGGCTTCGATGTCGGGATGCCAGATGAAGGCCGCGCCCGCGAAGGCGTCGCAGGTAGCACCGTTCAGATCGTCGGGAAACGACGGGGCGACGACGGCGGCGCCGAGTCCTTCGTCCTGGACGAGGTCGGCGTCATGCCTGATGGCGGTCCGCGCGTGGGCCACGCACGCCCCCGCGGCTGCCGCGCCGGGAATCATCCGCACCCACTGCGTCGGCCAGGTCCTCGCCGACGCACCGAAGAACGTCGCCCAGGCTCTGCAGGCGATGCGCGATGAACAGGTGGAGCGGGCCCGTGCGGTGGTGGACACCGTGGTGGCTCTGCATCGGTAGCCGCACCACCGCACCGGGTGGATGCATACCTGGTGCGGTGGTGCACACCACCCGGGGGTGCGCATCGCGCATCCGGTGCGCGCCACCGCCCGCCGCGCCGATGCCACAGCTCTGGCTGGGCACCTCGCCCCCTCAGGGATCCACTGGGCTCGCAGGTCACCGCGGCCGATGCCAGACTGACGACGTGGCCGTCTTGTGGCGTGGCCGGGTGAGGAGGCCGGGTATCGCCATACGCACTGAGAGAGACGCCGGTGCCCGCGGGCGGGACGACCGGCCTGGTGCGGGTACGGCGCCGCGCATGCGCGCCGTCCGCGCCCCTGAGCGGGCGGCCGAAGGGGCACAGAAGACGCGCACACCGCTCCTCGCCAGGTCCGCCCACCGGGAGGCCATCCCCACGGAGCGAGTCGGTCCACGGCCGCCCCGACCTGCGGACCCTGCTCGGGCCCCACCCTAGAGGCACGGCTCAGGGAGGTCTCTCACATGAAGACCTTCATACGGGACGCTGCTATCGCCGTGGTCGCCATGTCGATGGCTCTTGCCGCCTGTGGACAGGGGGGCGGGACCGGCGTCCACGCCGGAAGCGGCCCGAGGATCGGTCTGCTGCTGCCGGATGCCATCACGTCCCGCTGGGAGTCCAAGGACAGGCCTCTCCTGGAGGAGAAGATCAAGCAGTTGTGCGCCGACTGCACGGTCGAGCACGCCAATGCCAACGGCGACGTGGCCGCCCAGCAGCGACAGGTGGACTCCATGATCACCAAAGGGGTCGATGCACTGGTACTCGTGGCCGTCGACGCCAGCGCGCTCAGCGCCGCAGTCAGGAAGGCGCACGACGCGGGCGTCCCTGTCATCTCCTACGACCGCCTCGACGAGGGCCCGATCTCGGGCTATGTGTCCTTCGACGGCCAGGAGGTCGGCAGGCTCCAGGCGAGGGCGCTGCTGGAGGCCATGGCCCATCGGGCAGTCGGTGATCAGATCGTCATGATCAACGGCGATCCAACCGACCCCAACACCCTTCTGTTCGAAGCAGGCGCCCTGTCGGTGCTCAGGGGCAAGGTCAAGATCGGCAAGACGTACGACACGCCCATGTGGCGTTCGGACATCGCCAACATGAACATGTCCGGCGCCATCGCCGACCTCGGCGCCCGCAACATCGACGGCGTCTACTCCGCCAACGACGCCCTTGCCTCCGGCGTCATCTCCGCCCTCAGAGCGAACAAGGTCTCCCCGCTTCCCCCCGTCACCGGCCAGGACGCCGACCTCGGGGCTGTGCGCCGCATCGTCGGCGGCGAACAGTACATGACCGTCTGGAAGCCCAACAGCGCCGAGGCCTCCGCGGGCGCCGCCATGGCCGTGGCCGCGGCCCGCGGCGAGAACCTCCACCGCCTCGCCACCGGCACGGTGCGCACCCGCGGCGGGAACGTGGTTCCGGCCGTCCTGCTCACCCCCGTGTCAGTGACCGTCGGCACCATCAAGGGCACCCTCGTGAAGGGCGGCGTGTACACGGTCGAGCAGATCTGCGTGCCCCGGCTCAGAACGGCCTGCCACCGGGCCGGACTGACCGGATAGGCCGGTCCCCCACAGCCGGGCCCGGGGAAGGAGATGGTTTCCGTGTCGGCTCCACCACTGCTGGCGCTGCACGGCGTGTGCAAGCGCTTCGGCGTCGTTCAGGTCCTCACCGACATCGAACTGAAGATCCGCGCGGGCGAGGTCGTGGCGCTTCTGGGGGACAACGGGGCCGGCAAGTCCACCCTCGTCAAGGTGATCTCGGGCGTGGCCCCCGCGGACTCGGGCGTCATCGAATGGGAGGGCCGGGCGGTCCACATCAGGCGTCCCCAGGACGCCCGGGATCTCGGCGTCGCCACCGTCTACCAGGACCTCGCCCTGTGCGGCAACCTCGACGTCGTCGGCAACCTGTTCCTGGGGCAGGAGATCAGCAGGCTCGGCTTCCTCGACGAAGCGGAGATGGAGCGCCGTACCCGTGACCTCCTGAAGCGCCTGGCGACGGGCCTGCCCGATCTGCGCTCCCCCGTCGTGGCCCTGTCCAGCGGCCAGCGGCAGACGGTCGCCATCGCCCGCTCCCTCCTCGGCGACCCCCGGGTACTCCTCCTGGATGAGCCGACGGCATCCCTGGGCATCGAACAGACCGCCGAAGTCCTGGAACTCGTCGACCAGCTGCGTGACCGCGGCATGGGAGTCCTCCTCATCAGCCACAACATGGCCGATGTCAAAGCCCTCGCAGACCGGGCCGCGGTGTTGCGGCTGGGCCGCAACAACGGCTTCTTCAACGTGAACACCGCGTCCCAAGAAGAGATCATTTCCTCCATCACCGGGGCCACGGAGAACGTTCCGCACCGGATGGCCCACCGGGAGGTGGACTGGTGACACAGGACCGCAAGAAGACAGACAACAGGCAGGCCGCCCCCGCCGCCGAACCCCGCCGACCCGGGCCCGGGCGGAAGATCGTCCGTGTGGTGGAGGGCTGGGCCGCCGTGTCCCGGCACAAGTTCATCGCCGGCGAACTGGGCTCGCTCCCGGTCATCCTCGTCCTCCTCGCGGTATGGGTCATCTTCCAGTGCCTCAACCCGAACTTCCTCTCACCCCGGAACCTGTCCAACCTCAGTGTGGACATCGTGGGTACGGGTCTGATCGCGGTCGGCATCGTCTTCGTGCTGCTGATCGGCGAGCTCGACCTGTCGGTCGGTTCGATCAGCGGTCTCGCGGCAGCCGTCTTCGCCGTGCTGAGCGTCAACAACGGCGTCCCCGAATGGCTCGCCGTCATCCTCGCGGTGCTGGTGGGCACAGCGGCCGGCACCATCCAGGGTTTCTCCTTCGCCAGGACCCGCGTGCCCGCGTTCGTCGTCACGCTCGCGGGGCTGCTGACCTGGAACGGCGCCATGCTCTACGTCCTCGGCACCAGTGGCACCATCGACCTCGACTCAAACGGCCTCGTCGCCAAGCTGACCAGCTACTACTTCAGCAACACCGGCGTCGCCTACGGTGTGGCGGCGCTCGGCGCGGGCCTGCCCTTCGTCATCTCCTACCGGACCAGGAGCCACCGGCGGGCCCTGGGCCTGCCGCACCGTTCCCTCTCCGAGCTAGGGGTGCGCACGGGAGCCCTCACGGTGATCGCGTTCGCCGCCGCGTACGTGCTCAACCAGTTCCACGGACTGCCACTGGCCCTCCTGATCTTCCTCGTCGTGGTGGCCGGGCTGGACGTGCTCCTGCGCAGCACGTACCTCGGACGACGGGTCTACGCACTCGGCGGCGGTGTCGAGGCGGCCCGCCGCGCCAGTATCGGCGTGGTGCGGGTGCAGACCGTGGTGCTCGCGGTCTCCGGCACGATGGCCGCGATCGGCGGCCTGTTCCTCGCCTCACGGATCACGTCGGTCAGCCAGTCCTCCGGCTCGGGCGTCCTCTTGCTGAACGCCATCGCGGCGGCGGTCATCGGCGGCACCAGCCTGTTCGGGGGACGCGGCACGACCTGGTCCGCGGTGCTCGGCGCGCTGATCATCCAGTCGATCGCCTCGGGCATGGCGATCACAGACATCCCGGTCGCCGTCCAGTTCGTGATCACCGGCGGGGTACTGTTCGCCGCCGCGGTCATCGACGCACTGTCGCGCCGCTCCCAGGAGGCGCACGGCCGGGCCTGAGCAGTCCGTTCACCCGGCCCGCGCTGCCCGACAGGGAGGTGGGCCTCAGGAAGCCGACCCTGCTGGTAGGGCGCCGCTAGGCCTGGCGTTCGGATCAGGCCGGCTGTGAGGTGGCGCGGTTTGATCAGCGCTTTGTGGCACGCGAGGGAGTGCCCTTCCGGACGGCGCTCCAGGGCCACACCGTCGAGCGGACCGACATGGACGGTGCGGTCACCGTCCATCCCCTGCCGACGGAGGAGCGGATGGCAGGCTTACGGCGTGCTGATCGAGGGATACAACGGCGGCCCGCTGGTCGACGGAGAGCCACTGGTAGACCGTCCGGGCTTCTGGTCGAACCACCTTGGGGGCCCGTGTTGTCGTGATGCGGGTGCTGAGCCGGAGTGGTTCGGCGATGACGGAGCTGATGCCGACGCCATGTCCGAGGTGCTCAGGGACCCGGAACGGTGGCCGGTGTTCCGGATACCGGTTGAGGGTGGGTACGAGGCCGTGGCGGTCTACCGCAATCTTGTCGGCGACTACGGAGTCGACTACTTGTTTACGCATCCGAGCTGGAGCAGTGCCCAGCAAATCGCCAGCTGGGAGGCGGACTTGCATGGAGACACACTGACGTGGCGTGAACTCATCCGCATCGTCGACAGTCCGAGCTCCATAGCCGAAGGGATCGAGGACCCACCTGCCCGACTCCTGCTGCTGCTTCCCTTGCTCACCGAGCATGCCCTGCCGGATGAGGCAGCTGCGACGCTCACCACCGCTCTGATTGCTGTAGGAGCCTCTCGGGACACCGCCCCGATCACGGCACAGCACCTGCTCGAGCACTCAGCAGGGAGCGCATGGCATGACCCCACGTGGGGCTCGCCGCTCAGTGGCAGCTCAAACCGTCCTAGCTCTACCGTAAGCGGAGTCCTGGCGCGCCTGGGTGTCATCTGAGAGCACTCGATCCTCGACCGTCTCGGTCCACGCCTCGCGCTCCGGCCACGACGACAGGCCGAACACCGGCTCGTCCGCGAAGGACACTGCGGCCGGCCGGCGCCGTACGGCCGACGGTGAGGGCCTGCTCGCCGAGGCGGCGGCGCACCTCGAGCACCGCCGTGACGGCCGTCGGCAGCGCGCCGGTCGGGAAGGCGCCGAGCCGATCAGCGTGGACGGCGGCCGCGGCGAGAGGGAACGCGGCAAGCTCCGGCCGGCCCGGACCGCGGACACGACATCCTCCCGTGCCCCTACAGGGCTACGCCCTCCCACGCCCGCGAGAACAGCACCGGCAGCGGGGCGGAGGGCACCGCGGTCAGGTGTGATGTCGACCGGTGCTCCCTGGCCAGGGGCAGCAGGCCGAGCTTCGACGCCTCGATCGGGAGGCGAGGCGGCTTCCGCTCCTGCCAGGCGCCCGGCAGGAAGAGGGAGCGGCCCGCTCGTGACCGGAGGGCACGCAGCACTCGGCCCGACGCGTGCAGCTCGGTCTCCGCTTTTTTGAAGCGGCTGGGCTTCCAGCCGGTCCACGCCTTGACATTGCGGTCCGACGGGTCCGGCAGCGCCAGCAGCATCAGGTAGAGCGACGCGGCGTCCTTGCCCAGCCCGAAGGCCTCGGCGCAGTCCTCGACAAGATGCGGCACGGACCGCGCGGGGTCCTGTTCCCAGCCCGGGCGTCGCTCGCCGTCGGTGAGCAAGTGCGCTCCGAGCGCGGCGAAATCACCGCTCAGCAGCAGCCGCAGGTCCGCGACGGCGGGCAGTCCCGAGGGGCTGGGCAGCCACTGAGAGGGCAGTACGGAGTCGAGGTAGATGTCCAAGGCGTCCAGCAGAGGATCATCGGGTCCCTTGAGCGCGGCTGGGTCCACACGCAGATGACGCATGTCGTAGGCCGCGTCGGCCACCTCCGTGACCGCCGGATGAGCGGTGAGCGTCTCCGTCGAAGGGGGTGGGCCCATCAGGTAGTTGCTCTGCAGTGAGAAGAGTGTGAGCGGACCGGGGGCCGAGGACAGCTCCTCGCACAGCCGGGATATCGCCGCGCCGGCCGCGGGGCGCGACGGGGCGCCGGCCGGGGTGCGGTAGGCGAGCCAGGCGGCGATTCTCGGCAGGGCCAGCGGGTGCGGTTCGCCCGCCAGGCCCGCGCGGTGGGGAGCCAGGCAGTCCGCCCCGGTGGCAAGCCGGCCGAGGAGGGCGGGCAGCCGCAGGTGGGGCCACCAGCGCCGGTTGTCCCCGCGGGGCTGCCGAGTCATGGCCGCCTCGCCCTGGGGCGGGAGTGTCTCCTTGGCGGCGAGGGGCAGGAGCGCGATGGGTACGGGCAGGGGGCTGCCCAGTTCCGCCAGCCACCACTCGGCGGCCCGGTCCACGTCGGGCCCTGTGGCCCACAGCTGCTCGGGGTCGTCGGGAAGGAGCTTGTCGTAGAACGTCGTGAAGAACCGGGGACCGAGCGCGTCGGTCAGTGCGGCAACCGCTCGTTCCGCCTCCTTGTGCCGGATCTTCCAGGACTCCAGGTCGGCGGAGTAGTGGCCGGAGAGGTAGCCGTCCTCCTCGTCCAGCTGGTACGGCGCACAGGGGACGTGTGCGGTCAGCAGCGCGGTGGCCTCCGCCTGGGAGAGGCCCAGGCGCTCCGCGAAGGCTCGGGCGAGCCCCGGGCGGGCCGGTGCCGGTCCGTGCTTGCGGTACAGCTCGGCGAAGCGCGTGAACCACGCGCCCGGACGCACGGGCTCCAGCACATGGGCACACGTGAGCTTCACGCCTGCGAGAGCCAGTGGGCCGTCCTCGGGGTGGACGCCGTCCAGGGAGTACTCCCACAGTGTGCGCCGGGGGTCCCTGCCTGAACTGGCCAGGACGTAGGCGACGGACGTGTCCGTCCGGAAGACGGTCCCGGGAAGCGGGACGTTGATATCGGTACGGTCCTCGGGAACCTCGCAGTGGACGATCCGCCAGTGGCCCGGCTCACCGGTGACGAAGGGGTGGGCGGCGTACATCATCAGCGACCGGGCCGCCGAGCCGCCCGGCATCGAGGAGACGGCGCACAGAACGAGTGCCGCGGCGCACGCGTGCGTGCGCCGGAACCGGCCGTTGCGTGGCATGCGGTCGAACGTGGTGGTGGCCTGCCCCAGATCACCACCCCAAACGGCCGTGCCCTCCTTCGCGAGCGCCATCATCTGACGGCTCACCTTGTCCTCCGGCTCCTGCGACCCCGCGTCGGCGGTCGGTGACACATCACCCTCGCCAGGGGTGAGACAGCCGGCCAGCCGCGCCAGTCCCGCACGGCAGTTGACGGCCATGACCAGGGAGCGGGCGGCCCGGCTGTGCATCGGCTCGCCCAGTTGCGGCAGCGCTTCCAGGATCGGTCCGCGATTGGGTCCCCGGACACCCTCCCGCTCGACGTAGTAGGGCTGAAGCCTCCCCAGCAGCTCCTCGACCTGCGCACGCGAGACGGTGTCGGGCAACTGGGCCATCAGCAGTGCTACGACGTCCACCGCCGCGAACTCGGCCGCCGCCTGCGCGTCCTTGAGGAGGAGGTCCACCGCCACGCCCACGTGCACGAGCCGGCCGAGCAGCAGGACCAGTTCCTCGAAGTCGAGGCCTGCGCGCAGCTTCGCCCGCTCGCGGCCGAACCAGGCCCGGATCTCCTCGTGCCCGATCGGGTTGTCGAACAGCTCGGGGATCCGCTGCCAGCCCTTGGTCTCGTGCGGCTGGTACCAGCTGTTGGACGCCAGGTCCTTGGTGGTCATCTCCAGGTCGGCTCGCACCCGTGCCCGCAGCTCTCGGGCGAAGCGCTCGTCCGCCTGCAGGTGCTCCAGCTTCGGCCGGTGGCTGAGCTGGATGCGGTACAGCTGCGACGGGCCGAGCAGCTCCGGAGGGTCGGCGACCGGGGCCCCGCGCTCCAGAAGCAGGTCGATCAGGTCGAGGGGTGTCTTACCGTCGGCATACTCGCCGATTCCCAGGTAACGGAACTGCACGGGCACACCGTCGGCAGCCAGCTTCGGCGCGATCCGCTCGGCGATCTCGTACATGACGGGCCAGGGGCCGTTCCTGTCGCTGTTCGACAGGACGCACGCGGACAGCCAGGCGGCGGCTTCGCCGACGGGCAGCCCCGGGACCTGGCCGGTGAGCAGCGCCAGCGCACCGGTGCGTTCCAGCAGCTCCCGCCACACCCTGGAGCTGTCGCCGAAACGCCGAGGACGCAGTCTCAGCACTTGGCGAGCGGCCTCCGGCGTGTGCCTGCCCAGCAGGTCCATGGCCCGGCCCTTGAGGCAGTCGGTCCAGAACTTGTCGTCCGACAGCGAGACACCGCCGACCGCGAACATCTCCCCGAGCAGCGTGGCCAGTTCCCGCTCCGGTTCGAGACCGGCGGCCTTGGCGAGCTTGCGCACATCGACGGCCAGCTGCGGGTACACCTCGGACGACGCCTGGACACGGCGGACCACCACCTGGCGGAACCGCGAGAGATCGGCCTCGGTCGCCTCTCCCTTGACGGCCAGCTCGCGAGCCCAGGCCCGCAGGACCGTGGCGGAGAGAGCCTTGCCCTCGGCGTAGGTGAGGTACCGGCCCAGCAGCCACTCCTTGTCGACCTTGCGCGCCTGCACCCGCTCGGCGGTGCGGGCCCGCCCGAACCAGGCGGCGGCCGTCGCATGCTCGCCCTGCCGCAGGGCGAGGTCGGCCATCTCGTCGAGGAGTGTGATCAGCAGCGCGGGGACCGACTCCTCCATGCCCTGGAGGACACTGTCGACGTCCGCCTTGTAGGCGCACCTCCACTGCTGCGTGCGTTCCTGCAGGAGCAGGAGCTTCTCCGTCGCCGGCTCCTCGAAACCGGGGTGGGCGGCGATGACCCGCTCAGGGAAGGGAAGGGCACCGTCGGAGGGATCCGGTATGCCGGTGGAGAAGCAGCCGTCCGGCTCCCAGTGCTGCCCGCGCATCAAGCGGTCGCGGTACGGGACGAGCTGTTCGGGAAGCACCTGGGTCAGGGTGCGGCCGTCGAACCCGGCGTACGTACGAACCCACAGGCCACCGTCACCCAACTCGTCGGACAGCTCGACGGACTCGGCCTCCAGGGCCTCCCGCCACAGCGGGTCCGCGTCGGCCAGGGCACGCGGCACACGGACCGCGTCCGACGCCCACTCACCCGCCTGCAGACGACATGCCTCACGGTGCTTCCGCAGATGCGTCCGTGCCCCCATCAGGGCTCCGAGCCCGGGAGCACCCGCGATCGCATCGGGGAACTTCTTGAGCCTCCGCCCCTGCGGATTGCGGTAGACGACCTCCAGATCATTCGTCAGTTCCGCGGTGTAGCCGCTCTTTTCCACACGCCTGCCCATGCGCCGGCCTTCCCCCGCACTGCTGGTTCGATGATCACACGCTACGCGGTGTCACTGACAATGCCCCTCAACCGGCCTGCCATCGCAGCCGGCAGACCGGCCGAAGGGGGCGACGGCCCGGACGGGGATCCTCGTCGGTCGATTCCCGCGGCTGTCGGGCAGGACAGCCGAGCGCGCCTGGCGCAAGCCGCCGGTCACGGAACACGGGCCGGTCGTACCTCCGCACCCCAGGCAGCCGACTGTCCCGGCGGCCGACCCCCCGCTTCTCCTTCACCCAACTCCTCGAGCGGCACCAGAAACCGACCCCATGGACCGACGTCCGCTCCTCGCGCGGGGGTATGCGGACCGGGCACCGAACCGAGGTACTCGTGTAGCCGCGTCCAGGAGCGGCCATGCCCGGCAGCATCTGAGCCGGCATTGACAATGCCGGCCTGTGCCGGAGGTCTCCCCGTCCCGGAACGCCGAGCGTCAATGGCCACCTCCAGGAGAGCGTCCGTTAGTTCACGGTGCCCGTCGGCCACACCGCTGAAGGTCCCCAACTGCTCGCCCCACGCCCTTTTCAAGGTTGCGAACGCGATGTCCAGGAGTTCCAGATGCGGCGGCTGCTGAGGCACTGTTGTCCGCGGACGAGCAAGCGACGCTGGTGCGCTGGTCGCCGGGCGAAGTCCTCGCAGGGCCCTCCTGACGGGCGTCGCCTCCGGCCTCGTCAATTGGCCTTTCAACAGCTCCGTGGTGTAGAAAGCTCCGTCGATCAATCATGATCACGTCACCGAGCTCACTCATTCGGGGGAATGGAAGAATGACTTCAACTCGCCGTGTCTTCAGCGCGATTGCGCTTCTCGCCGCCCTGAGCGGCGTCGCCGCCTGCGATCCGGACGACAACACCGCAGGCGCGACCGGGGGTTCCGGCAGCAGCGCAACGCCGTCGAGCGCGCCGTCGGCTACGGCGTCCAAGGCGTCGGACACCGGCAAGACCGGAAGCAGCGACCCGACCGATGACGTCGATGGTGACGGAAAGGGCGGGGACTGCGGCACGCCGCCGACCCTGCCCGCAGGGCACATGAAGTTGAAGGTCGAGCTGATGCGTGACTCCAGTGGCTTCGAGGCCGCGGTGGCCAAGCCGCACTGCACGCCGAACGACTGGATCTACGGCGCCGAGAAGGGGGCTCAGACCAAGCACTACGTCCTTCCCAAGGACGTCAAGGCATATCTGGCCCTGGCTGCCGGCCCCGGCAAGTGGAAGCAGGTCGACCATGAGCAGCTGTCGCTGCACATCGACCGCTGCCTGGCCGAGGAAATCGGGGCTCCCACCAAGGACTACCCCAAGGTGCACGCGCCCTACGGCTGCTTCGGGAATATCTATGAGGTCACGCTGAACGCCAAGGGCGAAGTGGAGACGATGAAGGAGATCTGGAGCGTCTGACGACGCCCGTCAGTCCGGCCGGAGTTCAGGCTCCGGCCGGATCTTCCGGCGTCGCCGGTGCCGAGTGGTGCCGCCGGCTGAACGTGCCCACGCGGACTGGGCGCTGCCGCGGCCGGCGCTGGCGGGCGACGGCCCTCCCGTCATGCCGTCGCATGCCGCAGGTTCATCAGCGCCGACGTTCGCGGTTCTGTGTGACTGGCAAAGGACCGAGGTAGATGATGGGCTGTCAGGTGGCGATCCACGACTGGAGTGCTACGCAAGGAACCAGCCGGCATCGATGCCTTCCCGACCACCCAGCGCTGAGTGACAAGGACCTCCGCTGACAGGTTGCGCCAAGCCGGAGACAGCCGAGGGAGCGCTTGAGGTGCGGCCGACTCCCAGGAGCGAAGCGCCGAGCGAGCAGCGACATCAGCCCTGCTGATGCGCAGTGAAGCAGACCACATTGGACGTGATCGCGGTCGCGGCTTCAGGATGGCCGCATGACCGTTTCCTCTGCTATCGCATCCTTCGCCGTAGTGGCAGGCATGCTGACCATCATGCCGGGACTGGACACCGCTCTGGTGCTACGCTCCGCCATCACCCTGGGCAGGCGCCGGGCCTTCGCGACGGCGCTGGGGATCCTCTGCGGCGTACTCGTGTGGGGCGTGGCCGCCGCGGTCGGTGCCGCGGCGGTGCTCACGGCATCCCATCTGCTGTACGACGCGCTGCGCGTGGCCGGTGCCGGGTACCTGGCGTGGCTGGGGATCGGCATGCTTCGCCGGACGTTCAAGGAGCGCGGCCGGCCCGTGTCGGAGGATGCGGTGGGTGGAGCGAGAGCCACGACCGCGGAGGCGACATGGGCACGTTCCTGGGCGCGCGGGCTGGGCACCAGCCTGCTGAACCCGAAGAACGGCGTCTTCTACATGGCGATGCTGCCCCAGTTCATCCCCACCGGCGCCTCGCATCTGCTGATGGGGGTCGTCCTGGCGACCGTGCATGATCTGGAAGGGCTGGTCTGGTTCAGCGCGCTGATATTCGGCACCCAGCTCGTCCGCCGGTGGCTGAACCGCGGCTCGGTGCAGCGGGCCATCGACGCGATCACCGGTTCGGTGCTCGTCGGCTTCGGCATCAAGCTGGCACTCGCGGACAACTGACCAATGCGACCCGACCGGCAGGAACGGCTGACAGCTGCCGAGTGGACCGATTTTGCCATGTAGAACGAGGCTGCGTGTTCCGCTGGGACACGCGGACCGGACATGACAGCCGCCGCGGTGAGGTGAAGCCTGGCGGCTCGATCACACAACTCGTCGTCGGCCTCCCACGGCTTCGGCCCCTGCCGATCCATCACGTCGGTTCCTGCACCGGGCGACACCGGACGGCGTTTCCGCGGTGTAGAAGTCAGTGCACGACCCGTTGGTGAGCCGCCGCTGGGCGACGGCCGACGAGTCCGAGTAGCCGCTCCAAGGCGGGAGAGCCCGCGGCGACCTCAACCGCCGGGGCGAACGGTGTCCTTGCCCGGTCATCGGACGGTGCTCCGGTCGGGATCTGCGCCGCGACCTTGAGTGCGTAGCGGACGAGGTCGTCGTCCGGGTCGTAGTCAACGCCGATGGTCTGAGCGACATCCCAACCGTGGACTACGCAGTCGAGCACATGCATACCGAGCGCGATCCGGCCGGGAAAGAACCCGAACTCCCTGATCTGGAGCGAATGGTCCAGGACGTCCTCGGCGAACGCCCGCGTCATGGCGTCGGCCGAGTCGAGGTACGCCTGGTAAGGATCCCCGCCCAGGTTGCCCTGGTCCCAGGCCCGGAGGTCACCGGTGACGCCTGCCGCGGCGGCTGCGAAGCCGAGGTTCTCGCTCACTTGGTGGCGGAGGAGGCCGTGTAGTGTCCAGTCGGCACACGGCGTTGGAAGACGAAGCTGGTCCGGGCCAGTCTGTGCGATCACCGCTCCCAAGGTGGCGAGGGCACGACGATCCAGTTCCCTGATATCCACGGCCGCGACGTTAGCCGTGCCCTCGTTTCCGGGCCACTCGTTTTCGGAGGCGCATCAGCCTGTCCCGATGCCGGTCGGGGGCGAAGGTTGCCTAACGACCTCGTGCATGGTTGGCCGTGGCTCGACGCACCGGTGACTCGTTGAACCGCACGTGATGAGGTTGATCGTGGCGGAGTACCGGATCACCGGGCTGTCGTCGGTGTGATCGGGGAACTCGTCGCTGAGATTGACGACGGCACCCTGACCGCGCGATTCAGACCTCACCCCTGGATAAGGGCGGCGTGCTGTTCGCCCAGCCGCGGCGGGTGGTGTGCGAGGACGATCCGTGACGACCGGGCATGGTGCCCCGCAGGGGCGGGAAGCGCCCACGCAGCGGGCCGGCTACTCGGTGCGCAGGCCCTCCGGGCGCATCAGCCGCAGCAGGGCGGGCAGGCTGAGCAGGGTGACCGCGAGGACCACCACCGAGCCGACGCCGCTCATCGACAGGACGCTCGTCCAGTCGACGACCACCGGAATTGCCGTCATCTTCAGCAGCACCACACCGAGGGTCAGGCCCACGGTCGAGGCCAGTAGCAGGCCGAGGACGATCGGGATCGCCGTCTGCCACAGCACCGACAGGCCCAGAGTGCGGCGCCGGGTGCCGCAGGCGACCAGTGAAGACAGCAGCTTGCGCCGCTCCCGCAACTGCTCAAGCTGGGAGACCAGCAGGCTCGCGCCGACCAAAACCAGCACACAGGCCGCGCCGACGAACAGGCCGGTACGCAAAGAGGTGTACTTCGAGGACTGCTCGGTCGACGACCAGACGAAGGTGTTCGCGACCGGATCCACCCTGACGGCCGCGTTGCGTGCGTACTCCTCCGCGTCGGGCACCGACGGGTCGAGGCGGACGTACACGTGGCCGTTCAGGGTCGGCGCGGCCGCGGCGGGCAGCGCAGCCGGGGTGACCAGCAAGCCGGAGGTGCTGTCCTGCAGCGAGTCCTTGCGGACGGATGCCCGCCGCACACCGGCCGGCACCGTCCAGGCCACCTCACGGCCGCGCACGTCCGCGTACGTCGGGTCGACGTAGACGTGCTGGCCGGGCCGGATGAGGGCTCGCATGGAAGCGTCGTAGCCGGACCTCCGGGCGGCGGGGTTGCCCAGCGTGAACACGTCGCCGTCCCGGCAGAACGGCAGGTGCGCCACCTCCCGCAGCGCGGCGCAGTCGCCGACGGTGAGGTCGACCGTGGTGTCCGGATCCCGGCGTTTTTCGGCGATCGTCCCCGTGGACAGCGCAACCGCCGCCCGTACGCCCTTGGTCCGGTGGAACTCCTCGTCGGCGAGGGCAACTTGGGTCCGGTCGGACAAGTCGACCTCCATCTGGGCCCGTTCGGGGTCACGGCCGGTGTCCTTGGTGTACTGGCTCTGCGCGCCGGCGAACAGCATCTGCAGCGCGATCGCCCCGGCCACCGCCACCGCTATGCCGTTGACCATGCGGGCTGCCGTACCGCTGCCCAGCTGAAGGCGGCGTACGGCCAGTTGCCAGGAGACCGCGCCGCCGCCGAGCTGGGCGACGGCCCGCTCCACGGCCCATGGCAGCAGAGTGGTCACGCCGACCAGCACCAGCAGCACGCCGCCGATGACCAGGTACTGGTTGAAGTCACCGTGGTTACGGCCGTTGCCGATCATCGGGTACAGCATCGCCAGGCCGGCCAGCGGCAGCAGAAGTCGCCACCACAGGCGGCGCCGTGCGGGCCGGGCCGCCCGCGCCACGCCCAGCGGCTCGACGACCACCCCACGCATGGCGAACAGCGTCACCAGCACCGCGGCGGCTGGGACCGCCACCGTTACCAGCAGCACGAGCGCGGGGGAGGGATTCAGATCGCTGGGGAAGACGCTCTCCCCGAGCACCTCGAGCGAGCCCGTGACCTGCCGCCCGATCAGGAAGAACACCGTACCGGTGGCGAGTCCGAGCACCGCTCCGGCCAGCGCCTCGCCGGCCGCGATCCGACGGGTCATCCGGCTGTCGGAGCCCACCAGGCGCAGCGCGGCCAGCCTGCGGTCGCGCCGCTCGCCGCCGAACCGTACGGCCGCGGCGATGAACACGGCGACCGGCATCAGCAGTACCACGAAGACGACCAGTGTCATCAGGATGAGCACAGGGTCGGCCCGCTCGGCAGTCGGATGCGGATTCCCGAACCCGACCAGCCGCTCCACCCGCACCCCGCCCGCCTGGGGCACCAGTCCCTCGGCGCCCGCGAAGTACGCCAGTTCCTGGGAGCCGACCAGTCCGCTCCCGCCGATCGTGCCGGTGATCCGGTACGGCAGCCGCTCCCGCAGCAGCTTCGCCCCGTCCGAGTCCAGCAGCCTCTTCAGCGCCGGCGAAACCACCATCTCGCCCTTGGCCGGGAAGTGACCGAGCCCAGGCGGCAACGGCGCGCGCGGGCCCTCGGGTTCCAGGAGCCGGCCCCGGATGCTCTTGGAGTGCCACTGGGTGTCGGTCGCGGCGACCAGTACCGTGTTGTCGGCCTTGGGGCGCGCGGACGTGGTGAACGAGTAGTCCTCGCGGGCCTGTTCGCGCTGCTGACGCACGGCCAGCGCGTTCGGCAGCGCGGTCGTCAGCAGCAGCAATGCCACACCGAGGCCGACGCCGACCGCCGTCAGCAGCACCCGGACCCACCCCTCACGCCCGCCCGTGAAGGCGAACCGGGCCCCCATCGCCAGATCCCTCGACCACAGCCGCAGCCTCATATGGCGCTCTCCATGTCCCGGGACTTGCCGTCGCGTACGACGATCTCGCGGTCGGAGTAGGCGGCCACCCGGGCCTCGTGCGTGACCAGCACCACGGCTGCGTGGGTCGACCGGGCCGCCCCCGTGAGCAGCTCCATCACACGCTCGCCGTTGAACGAGTCCAGCGCGCCGGTCGGCTCGTCCGCGAACAGCACCCGGGGCCCGGTGACCAGCGCCCGCGCCACCGCGACCCGCTGCCCCTGGCCACCGGAGACCTCGCCCGGCCGCTTGCCCTCGAGGTCGTCCACCTCCAGCCGTTCCATCCAGGTGAGCGCCGTCTTCTCGGCCTCCTTGCGGGAGACGCCGTTCAGCCGCAGCGGCAGCGCCACGTTCTCCACGCAGGTCAGCTCCGGGACGAGCTGGCCGAACTGGAAGACGAACCCGAACTCGCTGCGCCGCAGCGCACTGCGCTCGGCGTCACTCATGCCGGTCAGCTCACGCCCGTCGTAGGTGATCGACCCCGAGTCGGGCGGCACGATCCCGGCGAGGCAGTGCAGCAGCGTCGACTTGCCGGAGCCGGAGGGACCCATCACGGCGACGACCTCGCCGGGGTGGATGGAGAACCCGGCGCCGTCGAGCGCGACCGTCGGGCCGTAGGCCTTGCGCAGGTTCTCGGCGGCGAGCAGGGAGCCCGGAGGAGGAGGAAGGCTGGTCATGCGGCCACCTCCGCCCGCAGCTTGTCGAGACGCGCGGCCGTCAGCTCCAGCCAGCGCAGGTCGGCCTCCAGGTGGAACAGCGCGTGGTCGCAGATCAGCTGGTCCGCGAGGTCGCCCTTGCGCTTGCGGTCGGTCAGGATCCGCATGCTGCGCAGGTGCTCGGCACGCTGGGTGTCGAGGATGACGGCCGCGTTCCGATGAGTGAGCAGTGCGAGGACGACCTTCGTGTAGAGGGTCGACTGCAGGTGCTCCTCCGGCTTCTCCGGGGTCGCGAGCCACCGCTCGACATCGGTGACGCCGGCGTCGGTGATGGCGTACCGCTTGCGCTCGGGCCCGCCGCCCGCCTCTGTCCCGTCGACCTCCACGAGGCCGTGCTTCAGCAGACGGGACATCGTCGCGTAGACCTGGCCGTAGTGCAGCGGCCTGTCGTGACCGAACTTCTCGTCAAAGGCCCGCTTCAGGTCGTAGCCGTGTCGCGGGCCGGACTCCAGGAGCCCCAGGAGGGCGTGACCGATGGACATGGCGCCGCACTCTACACACGGCGTATACGCCTGATGTATACGCTGAGTGCGCAGCTCATGGCGTGCGGTACGACGCCGCAGGTGGCAACCCATTGTCATGGTTCGGTAAAAAACCATCACCGGCCCGGCATTGACGGCCTCCGGGACATCGGTACGGCGGTGGAAACTGATCTCGGGAGGCGTCACCTGGCTGCGTAGCAAAAGCCATCAGGCTCTGGGTTTGGCAGACACCCCGATCCATGGTCGGGTGACGTTCATGAGCTGGGAGTCGCCAGGTCTCCTGCCGAGGCAGCATCGCGATGCTCACGTGGTCCGCGGGCTGTCAGTGGCTGGATCTATGGTCGGGGCATGACTGCTCTAGACCGTGCTGCATCACACTGGCCGAGAAGGGGAAGCCGATGACCGGCCACGGCCAGGGCTTTGTCCGCTACGTCGCGCTGGATTCCCGCGTGGGCACCGACCGGTACCCCTTCAGCCTTCCGGTCGTCACCCGCCTCGCCGGCATGGACAGGCTCGATCTGGACCCGGCGGTGACGTTTTTGGTCGGCGACAACGGCTCGGGCAAGTCCACCTTGATCGAGGCGCTGGCCACGGCCGCCGGGTTCAACGCCGAGGGTGGTTCCCGGTCCTTCCGATTCGCCAGCCGGGCCACCGAGTCCGATCTGGGCGAGCACCTGACTGTGTGCTGGAACCGTAGACCTCGCACGGGTTTCTTCCTGCGCGCGGAGAGTTTCTACAACGTGGCCACCGAGATCGAGCGGCTGGACGAGGGCTCGGGAGAACTGCTGCACGCCTACGGCGGCCGGTCCCTGCACGAACGCTCGCACGGCCAGTCGTTCCTCGACCTGGCGCACCACCGTTTCGGCCCGAACGGTCTCTATGTACTGGACGAGCCGGAGGCAGCCCTGTCGGTGCAGGGATGCCTGGCGTTGATGGTCCGGGTCCGGGAACTCCTCCAACAAGGCTGCCAGTTCGTGGTGGCCACGCATTCACCGATCCTGCTGGCCATGCCCGGCGCACGAATCCTGCAGATCGAAAGCGACGGCACCATCGAGCAGGTGGAATACGAGCAGGCCGAGCCCGTCGCTTTGACCCGCGCGTTCGTCAACCACCCTGGCCGCTTCCTGGACCGGATGTTCGCCGAGGAGCGCTAGTAGTGCTTCGTTACGTCGAGTGATCTCGCCTGATGGTGGGCATCTTCGTGGTGTGAGGCTGGGGGAGGTGGAACGGCTCCGGGGTGAGTTA
>NZ_JBSFKD010000061.1:0-30308 GCF_053598395.1 Streptomyces sp. NPDC001135
GGTGGCATGCGGCGAGCCAGTCGGCGGCCTGCTCCGCTGTGGGCCGGAGGGCCGGGTCCTTGGCGAGCAGACGTAGTACGTAGTCGGAGAGTCCCGTCGCGCCCCCGGCTGCCGCCGCGCCCGCCGAGCCCGTCGCGCCCGTCGCGCACGAGCGGTCCGCACCGCCCGGGGGCCGGACCGCGGGGCAGGACGTCACGGCGGTCCTGGAAGAGGTCTGGCAGGCCGCGCTCGGCGTGCAGGCCGTCGGACACGGCGAGGACTTCTTCGCCCTGGGCGGTGACTCCCTCAGCGCCGTCGGCCTGATCGCCGAGGTCAGGGACCGGCTGGGCGTCGAGCTGAGCATCGGCGTGCTGTTCGAGTTCCCGACGATCGAGGCACTCGCGGGTGAGCTGCGCCGCCAGGCGGGGGAGGGCCGGTGACCGCGACGCCGCCCGGGACTTCGAACCCGGCACCGACTCCGGCGCCCTCCGGTGACGAACACTGGGTGGTGCGCGGTGAACGGCGTACGGCCGCCCGGGTGCGGCTGTACTGCTTCCACCACGCGGGGGGCACCGCCGCCGAGTTCAGCCGCTGGCACCGCTACCTGCCCGAGGACGTCGACGTCTGCGCCGTGCAGCTCCCCGGCCGCGGCGCCCGGGCCAGGCAGGCACCGCACACCCGGATGGGGCCCCTGACGGAGGAACTCACCGGACAGATCCGCACCGACCTGCCGACCGTCTTCTTCGGCCACAGCTTCGGCGCCCTGGTCGCCTTCGAGGTGGCCCGCGCCCTGGCGGCGGCCGGGCGTCCGCTGCCCCGCCACCTGTTCCTCTCCGCGCGTCCCGCGCCCGGGCTGGTGGCGTACGAGGGACGCATCCACGACCTGCCCGAGGAGGAGTTCCTGAAGGTCGTGGACCGCCGGCACGGCGGGGTGCCGGCGGAACTGCGCGACCACCCCGAGCTGCGCGATCTCGTGCTGCCGTACTTCCGGGCCGACTACGAGGTCCTGGAGACGTACCGGGAGACGTTTCGGGCCCCCGGTGCCGGGCCGCTCGCGGTGCCCGCGACCGTGCTGGGCGGCACGGACGACCCGATCCCCCTCACCCAGCTGGAGGCCTGGCGAGAGGAACTGTCCGGCCCGTTCTCGGTGCGCATGTTCCCCGGCGACCACTTCTACCTCCGTCCCTGGCGTACGGCCGTGACCGGCCTGATCCGCGAGGTGACGGGGTGAGCACGGACGGCCGGGCGGCCTCCCGCCGGCGGCTGGGGGCCCCGTACGAACTCCTGCTGTTCGCGTTCGTCGTGTCGGGGCTGGGCAACTGGATCTACCGGCTGGCGCTGCCGCTGATGGTGTTCGAGCTGACCGGCTCGGCGCTGAACACAGCCGTGGTGTACGCGCTGGAGTACGCGCCGCTGCTGGTGCTCTCCCTGCCCGGCGGGGTGTTCGCCGACCGGTTCGACCGCCGGCGGATCCTGGTCGTCGGGGACCTGACGGCGACGGCGCTGGCCGGGCTGCTCGCGCTCGTGGTGACATCGGGCACCTCCTCCGTGCTGCTGGTGTACGCACTCGCGTTCCTGCTGGCGTGCGTGGAGCCGCTGTACTACCCGGCCTTCCAGGGGCTGGTGCCGCGCCTGGTGCGGGACCAGGACCTGGAACGCGCCAACTCCTGGATGCAGATGGGCGACAACCTGATGAGCCTCGCCGGCCCGGCCGTGGCCGGCGTGCTCATCGCCGCTCTCGGCTACCAGGGGGCGGTCTGGGCCGACGCGGCCACGTTCGCCGTGTCCGGCCTGGCCATCCTGACGATCGGACGGGGCACGAGCGGGTCCGCGGGACCGTGCCCGTCCCCGGACGAGGGCGCGCCGGAGCGCCGCGAGCTGCTGGGCGAGATCAAGGACGCGCTGGTCCACATCGGCCGCGACAACCGGGTCCTGCTGAGCGGCGCCACCCTGTTCGCCCTCGCCAACCTGGGCACCTGGATGGTGCAGGCGAACCTCGTCTACTACCTCAGTGACTACCACGGGATGTCGTCGGCCCTCATCGGGGTGGTCCTGGCGGCACAGGGGGCGGGGGCGGTGCTGGGGGCGGCGGTCTGCCCGTGGCTGGGCCGGCGCTTCGCGCCGGGCCGGATCGTCATCGCGGGAACGGTGCTCGCGGGCGCCGGGATCGTGGCACTGGTCGCGGTGCGGGACGTCGTCGGCATCTCGGTGCTGTGGGCCCTGATCTACGGGATCGGTACGGTCAACATGGTCGCCTGGTTCGTCCTGCGCCAGCGGACCGTGCCGCCGGAGCTCCTCGGCCGTGTCGTCGCCACGACCCGGATGCTCGCGTTCATGTCGATCCCGGTCGCCTCGATCCTGGGCGGTGTGCTGGAGCAGCACTGGCACAACATGTACCTGATCATCGCGCTGGCCGGCGGGCTGCGGCTCCTCGTCGGCCTCGGGGCGCTGGCCTCCCCGCTCAACTCGTGGGCCGGGTACCGGGCTCCGGGTGCCGTGGCGGGGCGGGTACGACGACGGCGACGACCAGCAGCCGCGGGGAGGCGGTCCAACGCCCCGTGAACGAGCGGGGGGACGCCGCGGCCCGGCCGCCGTCCCCGGCCGCCGGCGTCCGCGCGTGCACCTCGGCGTGGAAGGCCCCGGTCTCCCGGTCGATGTCCACCGACGCGTCGAGGAAGCCGATCCGGCGCAGCGTCATCGGGTACCAGGCCTTGTACACGGCCTCCTTGGCGCAGAACAGCAGCCGGTCCCAGCACGTCGCCGGATCGGCCGCGTGCAGCGCGGCCAGCCGCTGCCGCTCCTCCGGCCGGACGACGCCGCGGACCACCCGGCGCGGCAGCGGGGCGTGGGGCTCGGCGTCGATGCCCACCGCCCGCGCCGCGGAGCGGGGGGCGACCGCCGCCGCCCGGTACCCGAGCGTGTGCGTCATGCTGCCGACCACGCCCTGAGGCCAGCACGGCGCCCCCTGCCCGTCCGGCAGCAGCGGCGCGGGCGCGACGCCCAGTTCGGCGAGGGCGCGCCGGGCGCAGTGCCGGACCGTGGCGAACTCCCGCCGCCGCTCCTCGTGCCGGATCCGCGCCAGCACCTCCCGTTCCTCGGGCAGCAGCACGCACTCCGGTGCGTCGCGGAACGCCTCGGCGCACACGACCGGGGCGGGCAGAATCGGTCCGAGCATGTGAGGACCCTAGCCGCAGGCGGCCGGAAGGATGCGACGGCGCACGCTCGTCATGTCCGTCGGACGCCCCGGCTGCTAGCGTGAACCACACGACCGGCTGTGCGGACCACATGGCCGCCCAGCCTTGCTTTTCAAGGGGGAAACAGGCGATGTCGAGCAGTATTGACGGCGCGTCAGCGATACCGGCGGCCACACACCGGCCGGCCCGAGGGAGGCGGCCGCCCGGCCTGCGGCTGCCCGCGACCGTGCAGACCCTGCTCTTCGCTCAGTACCGCCACCACCTGTTCCCGGTGCTGCGCCGCCGCTACGGGGACGTGTTCACCCTCAGGCTGACCACACCCACCCGGCACCTGGTCATCCTCAGCCGCCAGGAGGACATCAAGACGGTCTTCGGCGGCCCGGTGGAGGTCCTGCACGCCGGCGAGGGCAACGCCATCATGGGCCCGGCCCTCGGCGACCACTCGGTGCTCCTCACCGACGAGGGCGAACACCGCCGTTCGCGGCGGCTGTTGATGCCCGCCTTCACCGGTGCGGCCCTGGCCGGCTACCGGGAGATGGTGACCGCCCTGACCAAGGCGGAGGTGGAACGCTGGCCGGAGGACCGGGTGATCAGCGTGCACCGAAGGATGCAGGCGCTCACCCTGGAGGTCATCCTCCAGGTCGTGTTCGGCGTGACCGACGAGGCCCGGCTGGCGCAGATGCGTCCGCTGGTGCGCGGCATCGCCGACATCGGCCCGGTGACCCTGCTGGGCCTGCCGTACCCGCTGCTCCAGCGCATCGGTCCGTGGCGCCGGCACACCTCCATGCAGCGCCGCCTGGACGCGCTGCTGTACGAGGAGATCGCCGGCCGCCGTGGCTCCGCGGACCTGCACAGCCATACCGACGTCCTGTCGCGCCTGCTGCAGCAGGCGGAGAACGAGGAGGGCGGTGGCTTCACCGACGCCGAGCTGCGCGACCAGCTGATCACCCTGCTCCTGGCCGGACACGAGACGACCGCCACGGGCCTGGCCTGGGCCGTGCACGAACTGATCCGCAACCCCGAGCAGTTGGGCAGGGCGCGGCGCGCCGCCGACGAGGGCGACGAGGCGTATCTGACGGCGGTCGCCAAGGAGGGCCTGCGGCTCAAGCCCGTGGTGTACGAGGTGGCCCGGCAGCTCACCCGCCCGCTGGAGGTCGGCGGATACCGGATTCCGGCGGGTGCCACCGTGATGCCCGCGATCGGGCTGGTCCAGTCCGACCCGGCCTACCACGACCAGCCGGACGCGTTCCGCCCCGAGCGGTTCCTCGACGGCCAGCCGCCCGCCCACACCTGGATCCCGTTCGGCGGCGGCGCCCGCCGCTGCATCGGCGCGGGCTTCGCACTGCTGGAGGCGCAGGTGGCGCTGCGTGAGATCCTCTCGCGTTACGACATCCGGCCGGACGACCCGGCCCCCGAGCCGCAGAAGGCCCACCACGTCACGCTGATCCCCGCCCGGGGCGCACGGGTCGTGGTGACCCGGCGCCGCTGACGGACAGCGGCCCGCCCGCCCGGGTGACCGGGCGGGCGGGCCGGGCGGCGGCTGCGGTCAGCGGACGGTCTCCGCCAGCACCCGCAGCCGTCCCGCCAGATAGCCCTCCCGGCACCGTCCGCGCTGGACCTTGCCGGAGGAGGTGCGCGGGATCGAGCCGCGCTCCAGGACGACCACCTTGTCCGGGGCGTGGCCGAGCTGCTCGCGCAGCCTGAGCATCACCCGGTCGGCGAGGCCGTCGTACCCGTCGTCGACGCCTTCCCGGGGCTCCAGAGCGACGATCATCCGTTCGGTCTCCGGCACCGGGAACGCCGCGCACGCGGGCCGTACGCCCTCCACGGCGGCGGCCACGTGCTCGTAGTCCTCCGGGTAGAGGTTGCGGCCCCCCACGATGATCATGTCCTTGAGCCGCCCGCACACCACCAGGCCGCGTTCGGTGCGGTAGCCGAGGTCGCCGGTGCGCAGCCAGCCGTCGCCGAGGACCTCGGCGGTCGCCTCCGGATCCTGCCAGTACCCCGTCATCACGGACGGGCTGCGCACCCAGATCTCGCCGACCCGGCGGTCGTCGAGGGCCTTGCCGTCCGCGTCCCGGATCTCGGCCTCCACGCCCGGCACGGGCCGGCCGCACACCGCGAGGGCCCGCGCGTCCGGATCCCCGGCCGGGACCGGCCGGGCCACCCCGTCCCGCTGCAGCTCCCGCCGGGACACATGGTCCCAGGCGATCGGCTCGCCGACCTCGCCCATGGCCACCGCCAAGGTCGCCTCGGCCAGGCCGTACATGGGGGTGACGGCCTCCGGCCGCAGCCCGTGGCGGGCACCGGCCCGGGTGAACCGCTCCAGGGGCCCGGACCGGATCGGCTCCGCGCCGTCCCCGCAGACCTCCAACGCGGACAGGTCGAGGTCCCGGGGCCGTTCGGTCATGCTCTGCGCGGCGAGGCCGTAGGCGAAGTTGGGCGCGACCGTGCTGGTGGCCCGGTACGCGGACAGCGCGTCCACCCAGGAATCGGGGCGGGCGAGGAAGTCCTGGGGTGCCTGGAGCACCAGCTTGATGCGGTAGGCCATGGCCGCCAGCGTGGAGATCAGCCCCATGTCGTGGTAGAGCGGCAGCCAGCTCACATGGACGCTCCGCTCCCGGTCCAGCCGCAGCCGTTCGCAGCACACCGCCGCGTTGGTCAGCATCTGCCGGTGGGTGAGCGCGACGGCCCGCGGCAGGCCCGTGGTGCCCGACGTGAACTGGAGGTACGCCAGGTCGTCGGGGCCCACCGGGACCGGACCGGTGCTCTCCTCGCGCGAGGCGGCCAGCTCCCCGCAGGTCAGCACCGTCCGGCCGCCGGTGACCCGGCTGGTGACGAAGTCGCCGAACGAGTCGGCGACCACGACGCACCGCGCGTCGACATGGTCCAGCCGCCGGCCGACCTCTTCGACGAAGTCCGGCAGGTCGGACAGCCGGTGCGGCAGCGGCAGGATCACCGGCACCGCCCCCGCCCGCCACACCCCGAACAGGCTGAGCAGGAACCCGGGCGAGGTGGACGACACGATCGCCACCCGGTCCTGCCGTTCCACCCCGGCCTTCGCCAGCCCGGCGGCCACCCGCCGCGCCCCGGAGGCCAGCAGCGCGTACGGCAGTGGCACCGCCGACAGCCGGCGGTCCACCACGGTGATCCCGCGCGGCGTGGCCGCGGCGAGCTCCAGTACCTCGGGCACGGTGACCGCGCCGAACATCTCCTCCGGACGCGGGTGGTCCACGATGTGTGCTCCCTTGTTCATACGGCGCTCCGCGCGAGCGCGTGCAGTTCCGCGACGAAGCGGTCGGCGAGGGCGCGGATCGTTTCCTCGCGGTGCAGATGGCGGCTGTAGGTCCACACCAGCCTCAGGGCGTCCCCGGACGCCATCGCCATGAGGTCGAGCGTCCGGGTCCGGTGGCCCGCGCCGCTGCGGTGGTGGCCGAACGACTCCACGACCGGCCGGGCGCCGCCGGTGAAGTACTCGCTGACGTCGCCCCAGTAGTTGAACCCGATCTCCGGTGCCGGGACGCGGGCCAGCCGCTCCCGCACCTCCGGGTCCGGGTGCAGATACCTGAGCAGGCCGTAGCCGTCACCCTGGTGCGGTGTCTCGCGGATCCGGTCACGCACCGACGCGAGGTCGCCCGCGGGCAGCAGCAGCGGTGACAGCGTGGAGAAGCGGCCGACGGTGCGCGTGACGTCGAGCGCGCCGAACGCCCGCCGTCGGCCGTGTCCCTCGACCTCCACCAGCGTCTCCGGCTCGCCCGTCCAGGCGGTCACCGCCCGCGCGAGGGCCGTGAGCAGCACCTCGCGGATCTCGACGCCGTGTTTCCGCGGCAGCCCGGACACCACGGCCGCCGCGGTGTCGCCGGTGACCTCCGCGAAGAGGCGTACCGCCGACTCCTGGGAGTTGGGGCCGAGGCGGTGGTCGACCGGCAGGGGAGCGGGGGAGAGCTGGGCGAGCCGGGTCCAGTGCGGCAGTTCGGCGGCGAGCTCGGCGCTCGCCGCCTGGATCCGCAGCTGCTCCGCGCACAGCGGAAGCGAGGCGGTCTTGCCCGGCAGCACCGGCCGTTCGCCCCCCGCGAGCGCCGTGTAGGCGGTGCGCAGATCCTCGTGGAAGATCCGGGAGGCGTAGTAGTCCATGACCAGCCAGTGCGCGCTGACGAGCAGCCGGGGGCGCCGGTGCGGGCCCAGGTCGAACTGCGTGAGCTGGACGGTCCGCCCGGCCGCCGGGTCCAGTCCGCCGTTGCGGTGCGCGGCATGGCGGGCGATCTCGGCCTCGACGCGGTCGTCGGGGACCTCGCCCAGATCGACCAGCGTCACCCGCGAGTCCTCCACCGGCTCGGCGCCCGGCAGCTCCGCGTGCCAGCCGTCACCGTCGCGGACGAACCGGGCGCGCAGGCCGTCGTGGTGGGCGAGCACGGTGTCGAGGGCGGCGCGCAGCGCACCGGTCTCCATCGGCCGGTCCAGTTCGAAGACCGGCCACATGCCGTTCCAGTGGTGGGCGTCGGCGAACTCCTGGGAGAAGAACCACAGCTGGCTCGGTGACAGCCCGGCCCGGCCGGTGACCTCGCTCCGGTCCGCGGCGGTCGCCGGCAGGGCCGTCGCGGCATCCGCCTGCTCGGCGACGGTCTGGTGCGCGTAGAAGTCGGCGATCGTCAGCCGCAGTCCCTCGTCGGCGACCCGGGCGACGGCCCGGACCACGAGCAGGGAGTCGCCCCCCAGCGCGAAGAAGTTGTCGTGGCGGCCGATCCGGTCCGCCGGCAGCACCGCCGCCCAGGCCCGGGCGAGCGCCTCCTCCACGGGCGTCGCCGGCGGTTCCTGGCCCGCGCCCGCGGCCGTCGGCGGGGCGGGCAGCGCACGCCGGTCCAGCTTGCCGTTGGGCCCTGTCGGCAGCCGGTCGAGGAGGACCACGGCCGACGGGACCATGTACGCCGGGAGTTTCCCGGCGAGATGGCCGCGCAGTTCGGTCTCGGCCGGGGCGGACCCGTCCTCGGGCACGACATAGGCGACGAGCCGCTTGCCGTCCCGCGCCACCACCGCGGCCGACCGCACACCGGGATGCCCGCCGAGCACGGCCTCGATCTCGCCCAGCTCGATCCGGTGACCGCCGATCTTCACCTGGAAGTCGTCCCGGCCGAGCAGTTCCACCGTGCCGTCCGGCAGATACCGGCCGAGGTCGCCCGTGCGGTACAGCCGCTCCCCGGTCGCCGGATGGCCGATGAACCGCTCCGCGGTCCGCTCCGGGTCGTCCCAGTACCCCAGGGCGACGCCGGCGCCGCCGATGAACAGTTCGCCCGTGACGTGGTCGGGCTGGTCGGCCAGCTCCGCGTCCAGCACATGGAAGGTCTGGTTCCGCAGCGGGGTGCCGTAGGGGATGCTGGTCCACGCGGGGTCGATCCGGTCGATCGGGTGCCAGATCGACCAGATCGCCGCCTCGGTGGCGCCGCCCAGACTCACCAGCCGGGGTGTGCCCGAGGCGACGGCCCGGACCCGTCCCGGCAGGGAGAGCGGGATCCAGTCGCCGCTCAGCAGCGCCGTGCGCACGGTCGGGGGGAAGGCCGCGCCCTGCCGCTCGCAGTGCTCGACCAGCAGCTCCAGCAGCGGCGGCACGCTGTTCCACAGCGTCACCCGGTGTTCCTCGGCCAGCCGCAGCCAGCGGGCCGGATCACGGGACTCGTCCGGGGCGGGCAGCACCAGGGCCCCGCCGGCCCCCAGCACACCGAAGACGTCGTACACGGACAGGTCGAAGCTCAGCGAGGACAGCCCGAGCACGCGGTCCCGCGGACCGACGCCGAACCGCTCGTCGATGTCCTGGACGGTGTTCGCCGCGGCGCGGTGACTGGTCATCACCCCCTTGGGCCGCCCGGTCGATCCCGAGGTGAAGATGACGTAGGCGAGGTCGTCCGGTCCGGTGGCGGGCGGCTCCACCGGCGTGTCCGGCACGTCCGGCCACGGCTCGTCCCCCACCACCAGCGCGGTGACGCCCGGCGGCACCGTCACACCCGGCTGGGTGAGCACGACATCGGCCCGGCCCGCCGCCACGAGCTGCGTGACACGGTCCGGCGGCAGGCCCGCGTCCACCGGCAGATACGCGGCGCCGGCACGCAGCACGCCCAGCGCGGCGACGACCTGCTCCCAGCCCTTGTGCATCAGGACGGCGACCAGGGTGTTCGCACGGCCCGCCCCCAGCGCGCGCAGGCGCCGCGCCACCTGGTGTGCGCGCCGGTCCAGCTCGCCGAAGGTCAGCGTCCGGGCGGCGGTGATCACGGCAGGGGCCTCGGGATCCTGCGCGGCCCTCCGGTCCAGTGCCGTGTGGAGCAGTTCGTCCGGCAGCGGCCCCTGGGTGTCGTTCACCGCCGCGCGTACGGCGGCCTGCCCCGGCGGCAGCAGCACCGGACCCGGGTCCTCGCCCTCCGCGGCCCGCTCGAGGAGCTCCAGGTACGCGGCGAACATGGCGTCGAGCACGCCCCCGGGGAACACGTCCTCCACCGCGTCCCAGCTGACGACCAGGTCCCCGCCGCGCGCCACGACCTGGTTGTCGAGGTAGACCTGCGGTGTCTGGGACAGGGCGTGGCCGGTCTCGAACAGGATGCCCTCCAACCCGCCGAGCCCGTCCTCCTCGCGCAGCAGTGCCGTGAACACCACGGGCATCCGCGCCTGTGCCGGGTCGCCGCGGCGGGCCAGCTCGCGCTGCACCTCGACCCCGCTGAACCGGGCGTGTGCCAGGTCCTGCAGGAGGCGCGCCTGCAGCCTCCCCGCGGCCGTGCCCAGATTCGGTGCGCCGCCGAGGTCGCACTCCAGCAGCACGGTGCTGGTGAAGTCGCCGACGATCCGGTCGATGTCGGGGTGCACCCGGGGACGGTCGGCGAGCGTGAGGTTGAGGGTGAACCGGCAGGTGCGGCTCCAGGTGCGCAGCACCTGCGCGTAGGCCGCGCACAGCAGCACCGACGGGGTGACGCCGAGGGTGTTGGCGCGGTCCCGAAGGCGCCGCCACACGTGGCCGGGCAGGCGCCGCTCCCGGCGGACGAAGACCGGCGGCCCGTCGTGGTCGACGGCCCGTACGGGCAGTTCGGGCGCCGGAGGAAGGGTGTCGAGCCGGTCGAACCAGTAGGCACGGGCCCGGTCGTGGCCGGGCTGTGCGCGGTGGGCGGCGAGGGCTTCGACGTGGTCCCGGAAGGTGAGGTCCGGCGCCGGGCCGGCCGAGGCGGGGTCGAGGACCAGCCGGATCCATTCGGCCATCAGGATCTGGATGCTGCCGGCGTCCGCGAACAGCAGGTCGATGCTCACATGAAGGCGGAGGCGTCCGCCGGGCAGGCGGTGCGTGCGCATCTCGTACAGCGGCCAGGTGTGCGGGTCGAAGACCTGGGCCGACATCTCGTCGCGGGTCTCCCGCAGCCGGGCCTCGCACTCCTGCTCACCGAGCTCGCCGAGGTCGGCGTGGCGGATCCGGTAGTACGGGACCTCCGGCATCATGCGCTGGCGGCCGTCGGGGAGCAGGACCGCCCGCAGCATGCCGTGGCGGTCGACGAGGAGGTTGAACGCCTTCTCCACCTGGTCGGGTTCGGCCGCGAACAGGTCGAGCTCCCCGTAGAAGTGCGCGGAGCGCCCTCCGAGGTCGAAGCCGCGGCTGCCCAGCCAGTACGCCTGCTGGACCTCGGTCAGCGGGAACGGCTCGTGGGCGCGCTCGGGCGCGGGGACCAGCGGCGGCACCGGGCCGTCGCCGGTGCGGTGGTTGCGCACGGCGTCGGCGACCGTCTCCAGCGTGCAGCGGCCGAAAAAGACCTCCAGCGGCACGTCGGAGCCGTACTCCGCGTCGAGCGCGGCCTTGAGGGCGACCGCTCCGAGCGATTCGAGGGCCAACGGCTCGCCCGGATCGCGTGGTTGGTCATGGCCGGGGTCGATCCCCGCGAGCAGCTCACGCGCCCGGGTCAGGATCTCGTCACGGCCGGGCGCGGACCCGGAACAGTGTTCGGATATGGATATGTCGGATTTCTCGGTCATTACAGTCCCCCCGTTGGCGGCCGGCCGATCAGGCCGGACCCCCTAGCGTGACCCGCTAGGGTGTTCTGTCTTCTTCGTTTCGTACCGGTGTGTGCGCGTCGGCGACCCTGCGCAGATAGGAATGGACGCCGCCCACCCGGGCGATCCAGGAGGTCAGCCGGGGCGAGACCGCGCTCACCACGTCCGCGATCCGCTCCGTGACGGGAGCGACGGTGACCTCCACCCGGTTCTGGCGGACGCATGTCAGCACCGCGCGCGCCACGTCGTCCGGCGTCACCCGGCCGAGCAGCACGGGGCGTCGGCCTCCGGTCCAGCCCGACGAGATGCCCACGTCCGCGATCAGTGTCGGGTACACGGCCGAGACACCCACGCCGGTGCCGCGCAGTTCCTCACGCAGGGACCAGGTGAATCCGACCAGGCCGTGTTTGGCGGAGGAGTTGACGGTGGCGTACGGGTAGGCCGTACGCCCTCCGACGGAGCCGATGTTGACGATGTGTCCACGGCCGGCCGCGAGCATGTCGGGCAGCACCAGCCTGGTCATGGCCTCGGCGCCGAACAGGTTCACCAGGAGCATCCTCCTGATCGTCTCGACCGGCACGTCCTGGAACCGGGCGACGCGCTCGACCGCGGCGTTGTTCACCAGCAGCGCCGGCGCGCCGAGTTCCGCGCGGACCGTCTCGACGACACGCCGCTGTGCCTCCTCGTCGGACACGTCGGCGGGGACGACGAGCGGCTTGGTGCCGTGCCGCCGCGCGATCTCCTCGGCAGTGGCACGCAGCCCGTCCTCGGACCTCGCGACCAGCGCGAGCCGCACACCGGCCGCGGCCAGGTGCTGTGCGATGTACGGGCCGACGCCACGCGACGCCCCGGTGACGATCCCCACCGCGTCCCTCAGCTCACGCATGCGTGTCCTCCGCCGTACCGGTCACTTCCCCGAGCGGCCGCTTCACCGCGGCCCCCTGTACCGCGGTCCTGTACCGCCGCCCCGTCATCGTCCGGGCACCTCGGACACCCCGGACGCCTCGGGTGCCGCGGACCGGCCCCCCGACACGGCCTGCACCACGACCGCAGCGGTGCACAGCGCGGCCCCGGTCAGTGGCACGGCCCCGATCCCGACGCGGTCGATCACCGCCCCGCCGACCACTCCGGACAGCCCGATGCCGAGGTAGAGGGCCGAGGCGTTGAGGGCCAGCAGCAGACCGCCCGCACCGGGTGACAGCTCGATCAGCCGTCGCTGCACCGGTGGGTTGAACGCCCAGCTGGACACGCCCCACGCGAACAGCAGCACCGTCGCGAGGACCGTACCGTGCGCCACGGACAGGGCCGCGAGCGCCAGGACGCTGCCGGACACGGACACCAGGAGCGGCACCCGCCAGCCGTACCGGTCGGCGGCGACACCTCCGACGACGTTGCCGAGGGCGCCGCCGATTCCGTACCCGAACAGCAGCAGGCTCAGGCCGGTGCCGTGCGCCCCCACCCGGTCGGCCAGGACCGGCGCCGCATAGGTGTAGACGGTGAACACCCCGAGGCTCGCGGCCAGCGTGATCGCCAGCACCACCAGCACCCGCGCGTCCGCCGCGACCCCGACACGCTCCCGCAGCGTCACCCGCGGCGGCGCGGCCACCTCGGGCACCACCACGGCGACGGCCACCGCGGCGAGCGCGCAGAACGCGGCCACCAGCCAGAAGACGCCCCGGTAGCCCAGTGGTCCGGCGAGCAGCGACCCGGCCGGTACCCCGACGATCGTGGCCGTCACCAGTCCGCCGAACACCCACGCCGCCGCACGTGCCCTGCGTTCGGGCCCGCTCAGCTCGGCCGCCGCGGCGGTGGCTGCCGGGGTGAACACCGCGGCACCGACCGCCGTGACGATCCGCGCGGCCAGCAGCACCCCCAGGCCCGGTGCCACGGCGGCCAGCGCGTTGCCGGCGGCGCACACGAGCAGCGCGCCGACGATCAGCCGCCGCCGGGGCCATCCGCCCATCGCCACGGCGAGCAGCGGAGAACCGATCGCGTACGCCACGGCGAACGACGTGGCGAGCAGTCCGGCCGTGGACAAGGAGACGGAAAGCTCGGAACTGAGGTCCGGGAGCACACCGGTGACGATGTATCCACTCGTCCCCACCGCGAACGCCCCGAGCGCGAGTGTCGAGATCCTGCCCAACACGAAAGGAACCCCCTGCGCCCCGATGGTCATGGGTCGGACTGGTCGTGGGACGCGTCGTGAGGGCGCACACGACGCGGAACCGTGCACCACCCTCCCACACCAACAAGTCGCAGGCCAACGGCCTTTCCGAGCCAAGATCCGCACGGTTTTGGACGGATTGCCGCCCGGTGTGCGGAGGCTGTTACGGTCCGGCCGGATCGTCTTCCTGCGGACGCGTCATGCCGGAGCCACCGTCGAGGCGCCGATCTCCCGGGGCACCCTGTGGAACGGCACGACGGCCCGGCTCGTCGCCCAGTGAGGTGCCGTCACCTCGTTCCCGGAACCCGGGCACGGCGACCGTACCTGTCCTTCGAGCCGCTGTGCCGTCAGGCCGAACCCGCGACGGGACGGGACATCCATGCCACCTGGCACCCCTGCGTCTGCCGGACGCCGGACGCCGGGCCGTGGCGCGGGGACGCGGGGTGCGGCGAAGTAGACGGGGGGCCGTGCAGGGACCACGGACCGCACCGCCAGGCGGCGGCTCCTCGCCCGGAAACCGCCGCGCGCGGAGGAACCACCGGTTGACCCCCTCCGCCGCCGGACGCCGACCTCTTGACCTGTGTCGCCCCAGCCACTAGCTTGCGGTAGCCGATCCATCACTACCGAAAGGAGGCGACCAGCGGATGTACACCAGCTCTGATCTCGGTCGCCTCGCCCAGAGCACGGTCTGGGTTCCGGGTCGGATCGCGCACGGCTGCTGAGCACGCCGTTCTGATGTGCCCGTCCGTGGCACATTCGGGGATTCCCGTCACCACCTTCCGGCACGTCGCTGTCGCGTGCCGTTCTGCGCCCGCTTCTCTCACGTGGCGCGTCTGAACACAGAAAGCTGCCTGGAATTGGCGAACATGTTGAATCGACCGATCACACACCGGATTGAAGGCCCGTCATGGTAGGGGCGCGGATCACGGTCAACGGGAAAGAAACACCGATCTCCCCGGCTGCGCCCCACACCACAGTGCTGGACTTCCTGCGCGAGCGTGGCCTCACCGGCACCAAGGAGGGCTGCGCCGAGGGTGAATGCGGCGCCTGCTCGGTCCTGGTGGCCCGTCCCGGAGTGAACAAGCCCACCGACTGGGTGGCGGTCAACGCCTGCCTGGTCCCGGTCGCGGCGCTCGACGGTCAGGAGGTCATCACCTCCGAAGGTCTCGCCACCGCGGGCGAACCGGGCACGCCGCCCGCCTTGCACCCGGTGCAGGAGGAGATGGCGGTCCGCGGCGGCTCCCAATGCGGTTACTGCACCCCGGGATTCGTCTGCAGCATGGCCGCCGAGTACTACCGGCCGAACCGCTGCGCGCATGCGGACGCGGCCGACAGCACCGACGCCGAGCACGGTCCGAACGGCTTTGACCTGCACGCGCTGAGCGGAAACCTGTGCCGCTGCACCGGCTACCGCCCCATTCGCGACGCCGCGTTCGCCGTCGGTGTGCCCACCGACGAGGACCCGTTGGCGCAGCGTCGCGACCAGACCCCGCCCGCACCGGTCGCCACCGAGTACATCCAGGACGACAGCGCGTTCCTGCGGAAGAGCACCCTGGCCGAGACGCTGCGGTTGCTGCGCGAGCGGCCCGACGCGGTGGTGGTCGCCGGCTCCACCGACTGGGGCGTCGAAGTGAACATCCGGTCCCGCCGGGCGGATTGCGTGGTCGCCATCGACCGGCTGTCCGAACTGCGGGAGCTGCGCGTCGCAGCCGACCACATCGAGATCGGGGCGGCGCTGACACTCACCGAGATCGAACGCCGCCTCGACGGCGACGTCCCGCTGCTGGCACAGCTGTTCCCGCAGTTCGCATCCCGGCTCATTCGCAACAGCGCGACCTTCGGCGGCAACCTGGGCACCGGATCCCCCATCGGTGACAGCCCGCCGACGCTGCTCGCACTGGAGGCATCGGTGGTGCTGGCCGACGCCGACGGTGAGCGTGAGGTCCCGCTGGCGGACTACTTCACCGGCTACCGGCAGAGTGTGCGCAGGCCCGGTGAGCTGATCCGCGCGGTGCGCATCCCGCTGCCGCTGTCGCCGGTCGTGGCCTTCCACAAGATCGCCAAGCGGCGCTTCGACGACATCTCCAGCGTGGCCGTCGCCTTCGCGCTCGACATCGAGGACGGAGCCGTCCGCAAGGCGCGCATCGGCCTGGGCGGCGTGGCCGCCACCCCGATCCGCGCCCTCGCCACCGAGGCGGCCCTGGAGGGCAGGCCCTGGTCGGCGGAGACCATCGAGGCCGCGGCCCGGGTGCTGCGGGCCGAGGGCACGCCGATGAGCGATCATCGCGCCAGCGCCGACTACCGCTCCGCGATGCTCGGCCAGAGCCTGCTGAAGCTGTACGCGCAGACCACCGAGGCGGTGTCGTCATGAGTCATTTGTCCGAGCGCCCCGAGAAGCCCGTCGTCGGTGTCTCGATGCCGCACGAGAGTGCCTACCTGCACGTCACCGGCACCGCGCTCTACACCGACGACCTGGTCCAGCGCACCAAGGACGTGCTGCACGCGTACCCGGTCCAGGTCATGAAGGCCCACGGCAGGATCACCGCGCTGCGCACCGGGCCCGCGCTCGCCGTGCCCGGCGTGGTCCGCGTCCTCACCGGCGCCGACGTGCCCGGCGTCAACGACGCCGGGATGAAGCACGACGAACCGCTGTTCCCCGACGAGGTCATGTTCCACGGCCACGCGGTCGCCTGGGTGCTCGGCGAGACCCTGGAGGCGGCCCGGCGAGGTGCGGCGGCCGTCGAGGTGGAACTCGACGAACAGCCCTCCGTGATCACACTGCAGGACGCGATCGCGGCGGGCAGCTACCACGGCGCCCAGCCCCTGATGGAGACCGGCGACATCGACGCCGGCTTCGCCGACTCCGCGCACGTGTTCACCGGCGAGTTCCAGTTCTCCGGCCAGGAGCACTTCTACCTCGAGACGCACGCGGCGCTGGCCCAGGTGGACGAGAACGGGCAGGTGTTCATCCAGAGCAGCACCCAGCACCCGTCGGAGACCCAGGAGATCGTCTCGCACGTGCTCGGGGTGCCCGCCCACGAGGTGACGGTGCAGTGCCTGCGGATGGGTGGCGGCTTCGGCGGCAAGGAGATGCAGCCGCACGGGTTCGCGGCCGTCGCCGCGCTCGGCGCCAAGCTGACCGGACGGCCGGTCCGGTTCCGGCTCAACCGGACGCAGGACCTGACCATGTCCGGCAAGCGGCACGGGTTCCACGCCACGTGGAAGATCGGCTTCGACGCCGACGGCCGCATCCAGGCCCTGGACGCCACCCTGACCGCGGACGGCGGCTGGAGCCTGGACCTGTCCGAGCCGGTACTGGCCCGCGCGCTGTGCCACATCGACAACACCTACTGGATCCCCAACGCGCGCGTCGCCGGCCGCATCGCCAAGACCAACACGGTCTCCAACACCGCCTTCCGCGGCTTCGGCGGACCGCAGGGCATGCTGGTGATCGAGGACATCCTGGGCCGCTGCGCACCGCGGCTCGGCCTGGACCCCATGGAGCTGCGGGAACGCAACTTCTACCAGCCGGGCCAGGGCCAGACGACACCGTACGGACAGCCGGTCACCCAGCCCGAACGGATCTCCACCGTCTGGCGGCAGGTGCAGGACGACGCCGGCGTCGCCGACCGCAAGCGTGAGATCGCCGCCTTCAACGCCGCGCACCCGCACACCAAGCGGGCCCTCGCGATCACCGGCATCAAGTTCGGCATCTCCTTCAACCTCACCGCCTTCAACCAGGGCGGCGCGCTGGTGCTGATCTACAAGGACGGCTCCGTCCTGATCAACCACGGCGGCACCGAGATGGGCCAGGGCCTGCACACCAAGATGCTGCAGGTGGCCGCGACCACGCTGGGCATCCCGCTGCACAAGGTCCGGCTCGCCCCGACGCGCACCGACAAGGTGCCCAACACCTCGGCCACCGCCGCCAGTTCCGGGGCGGACCTCAATGGCGGGGCGGTGAAGAACGCCTGCGAGCAGTTGCGTGAGCGGCTGCTGCAGGTGGCCGCCACCCAGCTGGGCGCGAACGCCTCGGACGTGCGCATCGTCGAGGGCGTCGCGCGCGCCCTCGGCAGCGACAAGGAGCTGGCCTGGGACGACCTGGTGCGCACCGCGTACTTCCAGCGGGTGCAGCTGTCGGCAGCCGGTTTCTACCGGACCGAGGGGCTGCACTGGGACGCGAAGACGTTCCGGGGCTCGCCGTTCAAGTACTTCGCCCACGGCGCCGCCGCGACCGAGGTCGAGGTGGACGGCTTCACCGGCTCCTACCGCATCCGGCGGGTGGACATCGTGCACGACGTCGGCGACAGCCTGTCCCCGATGATCGACATCGGTCAGGTCGAGGGCGGTTTCGTGCAGGGCGCGGGCTGGCTGACGCTCGAGGACCTGCGCTGGGACACCAGTGCCGGGCCGCACCGCGGCCGGCTGCAGACCCAGGCCGCGAGCACCTACAAGCTGCCGAGCTTCTCGGAGATGCCCGAGGAGTTCAACGTCACGCTGCTGGAGAACGCGACCGAGGAGGGCGCGGTCTACGGGTCGAAGGCGGTGGGCGAGCCTCCGCTGATGCTGGCGTTCTCGGTGCGCGAAGCGCTGCGGCAGGCCGCCGCCGCGTTCGGGCCGAACGGGGTCAGCGTCGAGCTGGCCTCGCCCGCGACGCCGGAGGCGGTGTACTGGGCGATCCAGACGGCTCGCCAGAGCGGTGCCTCCCGCAACGGGCAGGCCCCGGGCGCGCTCGCCGCGAACGGAGACACCGCGAACGGACACACCGCGAACGGGCATGCCGCCGGCGACAAGGTCCCGGCCGATGCGAACGCGCTGAACGGTGCCTGACATGACGTGGATCGCCGCGGTCGCACGGTTGCGGGCACGCCGGGAGCCCGGCGTGCTGGTGACCGTCGCGACCGTGCGCGGCCATGCCCCGCGCGACGCCGGTGCCAAACTCGTCGTGGGGCGGACCGAGACATGGGGCTCGATCGGCGGCGGCAATGTCGAGGCCGTCGCGATCGACCGGGCCCGGGAGATGATCGCCGTGTCCAAGCCGGAGCCGGAACTGATCGATTTCGCCCTGAACGACAAGGTGACCAACCAGCACGGCGTGCAGTGCTGCGGCGGTACGGTCTCGGTGCTGCTCGAACCGCTGCCGGTGGTACGGGCGGTGGCGATCTTCGGCGTCGGGCACGTCGGGCTGGAACTGGCGCGCATCCTGGCACGTCAGGACATCGACCTCCACCTGATCGACTCGCGCTCCGACGTCCTCGCCGAGGAGCGGCTCGGCGTGCTGGCGGACGCGGTGGCGCAGGTGCGTGTGCATCACACGCCGCTGTTGCCCGAGGAGGTGCTGGAGGAGTTGCCGCGCGGCACCCACATCCTGATCATGACCCACGATCACGCCGAGGACGCCGCTCTGTGCGACGCCGCCTTGCGTACGACCCATCTCGGGACCATCGGGCTGATCGGGTCGGCGGCCAAGTGGGTGCGGTTCCGCAAACGCCTCGCCACCGAGGGCGGTCACGACGAGGCCACCATCGACCGGATCAAGACTCCGATCGGCCTGGCCGACATCACCGGCAAGGAACCCGCGACGATCGCCCTGAGCGTCGCCGCAGATCTGCTGCGCACCTTCGAAACCGAGAACTGACTCTCCACCCCGATCGACAGGGTGCCCCGCGCTTCGTGCTGACGAACGGACGCGGGGCACCCTGCCTTCGCGAGGGGACCCTCGATGGGGCGGGGCCCCGCGAGCGGCGCCCCGGCACGGATCACGTGGTGATCGCAGCCGCCCTGCCCCGGCCGGGAGTTACGCCGCCGCCAGGATGTCGATCACGCAGACCAATGAGGCGCCCGCGGGAATTCCCTTCGGCGGACGGGCCCCATAGGCCTGGTCGGGCGGGAGCACCAGGAGCAGCCGGCTGCCCACTCGACTGCCCACCAGCGCCTTGTCCCAGCCCTTGAGCACATTGCCGCGCCCGATCACGACCGCGAGCGGGCCGCCGCCGGCCGCCGAACTCTGGGCCAGCGCGGCCCGGTCCTTGCCGCGCTCGGTCTGCCAGACGGCCGAGGAGTACTGCAGCACCACCGTCTGACCGGCCTTCACGACCGGTCCGCCGCCCGTCACGAGCGGGGCGGTGACCGCGTGCCGCGGCGCGTCGCGGTCGGGCACCGCGATGGCGGCCGTGCCCCGCGCGTGGTCGGGGCCGACCTGCGGCAGCGAGCCGGCCAGGGCACGCTGGTCACCCGGGACGAGCGCGTGCGCGGCGACGACGTTCACCACGTCCACCACGAAGACCACCGTGTCCTTGCCCGACACCCCGAGGCGGGCCGCACCGGTCTGGCCGTAGGCCGCCGCCGGCGGGGCGACGACGAGCACCCGGCTCCCGGCCCGCTGCCCGGCGACCGCCCGGTCGAGCGCGGGGAGCGTGGCGCCCCGGCCCACGGCGAACACCAAGGGGTGCGCGCCCTTGTCGTACGGGCCGGGCAGGGTCCGGCCGGTGCGCCACACCTTGGCCGTGTACCTGACGACGGCGACGTCTCCCGTGTGTGCCGCCCGCCCGTCCCCCCTGAGCTGGGGGGCGACGACGAACCGTCCGCTCGGGCGGGTCTTGGGCACAGTGATCGAGGCCCGCTGCCCGAATCGCCCGGAGACCGTCGGCAGCACCGTGTCGGTCGGCTCGGCCGCGGGTACCGGCCGGGCCCGCGGGGTCGGAGCGCTCGGCGCGGCCATCGGACGGTGCCAGCCGTCTGCGGAGCCGTGGGTGTGCGCGGTGCCGCCGCTGCAGCCCGAGAGGGCGAGGACGCAGCCGGCGAGCGGAGCGGCGAGGAGGCGCCACGTCGCTGTTCCACCCCGGCGGTGGTGAGGGCGGTCGTTCATTTTTCCCTTCATTTCTCCCACAGGTAGACCTTCTTGTGGTTCTTGCGTCCGCCGAACAGGAGGAGGGCGACAATCGCTGTGGGCCCGAAGAACAGCGCGGCGAAGCTCCAGTCGCGGTGGTCCGCCCCCTTTCGGCGGGCGATGCGAGAGGCGGCCACGGAGCATCCGATGTTCAGCGCGAGGCAGAGGACGCCCAGCAGGATCCGGACCGGATCGTGTGAAACGGAGATTCCCATGATTCCTCGAGAGCTCGACTCGCGACCGCCACCGGGCAGGGTGGGCAGTGACGCCCCACCCTGCCCGGCAGGTCACGGCCTGGGTCAGTAGTACCTGATTCTGGCGTCGTACATGTACGGGCCGTCGTAGAGGGTGCGCCGCCAGGTCAGGAACCACAGGGCGGTGATCTCCACGGTCCCCTTCGCCACGTACCAGTAGTAGGTCTCCTTCTCGTGCTGCCACCGTCCGTGGTAGCAGCGCCTGAAGTACCAGTTCTGGTAGCCGTACCGGGTCTTCATGCCGACGACCTTGATACGCAGGTTGCCGTAGGACATCCCAGCGAAGATCCAGTTGAAGAGGTTGAGCGCGTTGCGCTTGAACCAGCTCTTCATCCACTTGCTGTAGTTGTCGTGCCAGTGGCCCCAGTGGATGTGGCCGACGGACGTCTCCCGCCAGTAGTTGTTGTACCGGGTGCACTTGCAGTGGCTCGACGCACCGGAGTCGTCCTGCTGGTTCAACGGGTCGTGGCCGGCGTAGTCGTAGGCGTTCGCCGATCCGCCCGGCACCGGGTCGCTCTGCAGGAAGCGTCCGGTGGACGGGTCGTAGACGCGCAGCCCCATGAGGACGTCGCCCGAGACGGTTCCGCTGTTCCGCAGCGTGGCACCGCGGAAGCCGTACGTCGCCGTGGCGGTGCCGGACTCGGGGTTGCCGAACTCGTCGAAGGACTGCGAGACGACCGGGGCCGACTGGTCCAGAGGCAACTGGACCGTCGTGTTGCCGGCCAGGTCGGCCAGCTGCAGGACGGTACCGGTCGCGGCGCCGGTGACGGCGTCGAGGCCGCCCCCGATGCCCTGGACGTTGCGGCTGATGGTGCCCTGCGCGTCCACCGTCGACCAGTCGGGGCTGTCGGTGTCGTCCCCGTAGTGGTCGGTCCTGACCGCCGTCTGGCTCCAGGTGCTGTCGGCGTTCTGGGTCTCGGTGACCGAGGACGCCAGACGTCCGACCGCGTCCATGGTCCAGGTCTGCCGGCGGGTGCCGGAGGTCTCCTGCCTGACCAGGTCGGTGGTGTAGTACGCGAAGGTGGTGCCGTTCGCCTTGGTGGTGGTGCGGCCGAACGCGTCGTAGACGGTTCCGGCGTTCACCAGCCGGTCGGCGCTGTCGTAGGTGTTGGTGGTGCTGGTCGCACCGGTCGAGGAGCAGCCGGCGCCGGCCGCGCCCACCGAGACCGCCTCGCTGGTGCGGTTGGAGTTGCTGTCGAACCCGTAGTCGCGCCTGGTGCAGGTGCCGTCCGGGCTGCTGTCGTCGGCGCGGGTGAGCCGGCCGCTCTGGTCGTAGCCGTAGTCACGGCTGGCCGTCTGCCCGTTGGTGTCGTCGTCCGCGACCACCTGGTCCTGAACGGAGCGCTCGGCGGAGTCGGACGCGACGACGGTGCCGTCGCTGTCGCGCGTGTAGGTCCTGGAGGTCTGTGCTCCTGTCTGGTCCGTGCCGACGGTGAGGGTGTAGCCGCCCGGCAGCTGCTCGGTGGCCACACCGCCGTCCGCGTCGTAGGTGGCGTTGAAGGTACCCGCCACGGAGTCGGTGCGGGAGGTCTCCACACCGCGCGGGTCCTTGGTGGTGTCGTAGGTGTACGTGGTGGTCGACGGGGCCGAGTCGGTCGTCTTCACCGGACGGCTCAGGACGTCGTACGCGGTGGTGCGGACGTTGCCCGCGCCGTCGTCGTAGGAGATGTCCCGGCCCAGGGTGTCGTACGTCCGCCGCACGGTGTGCCCGCCCGACGCGACGGTGGCGACGTTGCCCGTCGACGCGTCGTAGGTGGCGGTGGTGTCGGCGACCGCGGTGCCCGTGCCGCCGGTGATGCTGACGGTGGTGGTGCGGCCCGCCGCGTCGGTGGTGACGGTGGTGGTGCGGGTGGTGCCGCCCGAGGTCCGCGTCTCCTTGGAGACGTTGCCCCACCGGTCGTACTCGTACGTCTTGGTGGGCAGTTGGGCCGGGTTGCTGCCGCCGCCGGTGATGGCGCCGGCCGGACCGACGGAGCACACCATGTCCGCCCACTCGGGGCGGCCCTGGCAGCTGCCCGTGCCGGTGGCCGACCAGTAGGTGGTGACCGTGGTACCGGCGTCCGAGCCGTTCGACTTGGGCATGATGCCCTTGACCTCACGCCCCTGCGCGTCGTACGAGGTCTTGCGCGTGATGGCCAGGCCCGACGGGTCCTGCGTGGTCGAGGTCGGCAGGCCCTTGACCCAGTCGTAGGCGGTCGCGGTCGTGCGGGTGTCCGCGTCGGACGGGTAGCCGTCCACGTGCGCGCCGACGACGACGGTCGTGGGCTCGTTGCTGACCGAGGCGGTGCCGTCGGTGGGACGGCCCTCGTCGTACGTGGTCACCGTGTGCCGGCGGGCGGCGATGGCGGTGCCGGCGGGCAGGTCGGTGCCGCCCGTGCCGGCCTTGAGGGTGCCGGTGAGCGTGACCATGTGCAGCGGGTCGTACTGCTGCAGCTCGCGCACCCCGTCGCTGGAGTACACGTGGGTGGTGGACAGCTGCTCGGCCCGGTCCGCGGTGGACAGACCGCTGATGCCGAGCGAGGTGAGCTGGGCCAGGCCCGTGCCGGAGGAGGCGAGCGCCAGCTCGCGGTTGCCGGCGGTCAGCTCCCGCACCGTGTTGCCGGAGCCGTCGTACTCGGTGGTGGTGATGTGCCCGCCCGGCGCCGCGGAGTTCACCTCGCGGCCGGAGGCGTCCGCGTAGGTCAGCGACGCGCGGGTGTACGACGACGAGGTCAGGCCGGCTCCGTCGTGCGAGGCGGGCACCGAGTCCGCGGGGAACACCGCGGCGGCGTCCGTCGGCACGTCCGTCTGCCCCCAGGCGGCCACGTCGGACGTGCCCATCTGGTACGGGGCGGTGCTGCCGCTCAGCGGGACGTCGTAGACCATCGAGACGGTGGCCGTGCCGCCGTCGGTCTGGTTCTGCGAGCCCTGCACGAGCGTGGGCCGGGACGCGGACAGCAGCATGCCCGCACCGGCGGTGGCGGCGTTGCCGGCCGTGCCGTAGGTGAAGGTCCACGGCAGTTCGCCCGCCGGGGTCAGGGTCGCGACGCGTCCCGCGCTGTCGTAGGTGTACGCGGTCTTCAGCGCGGGCGAGATCCGGGGGTCCCACTCCTCGCGCAGCCGGCCGGAGTCGTCGTACGCGTACTGCGCGATCGCCGTGGACGTGGACGTCGTGGCGCCGGGGGTGGTGGCCCACTCCAGGATCTGCTTCACCTGGCCGGTGTAGTCGCCCAGAGCGCTGGAGGTGGCGGTGGTGGAGGTCGCGTAGACGTACTGCAGCATCCGGCAGCCCGCGGTGGACGGCGTGGCCGCACACGTCGACGCGCTGACCGCGGACGTCGGGGCGATCAGGTACTTCGGGCGGGCCAGCGTGCTGGTGCCCGACGTCACCTTCTCGGACACCACCGTGGTGGTGGAGTCGGAGAGGGGCGTGAACGTGGTGGACACCTGCCAGGTGGTCGCCGCCGGGTCCACCTTCGCGAAGGTGGTCGTGGTGCCCTGGTCGTCCTTGAGCGTGAAGGTGCCGGTCAGAGAGCCGGTGAGGGTGAGGTCCTCCGCACCCGGCTCCGGCTTCCAGCCGCCGCCGCTGGTGGCGGTGAAGCCGGTTTCGTCGCCCTCGCTGTCCACGACGCCGACCGAGGTGGACGAGGTCTGCCGCAGGTAGTCCCAGCCGGAGTCGGAGGTCTGCGACGCGGTGCCGGAGGTCCACTGGGGGCCGAAGACGGGCGCCTGGCCCTCGGCGTCGGCGCCCGCGGTCGGGCGGCGGGACGAGGCCGTGCGGGTGACCGTCATGCCGAACGCCGAGGCATCGGTGGACGGCAGGGTGTAGTCACCGGTCAGTTCGTTCGCCGAGCCGGGGCCGACGTCGGCCGAAGGGGCGTCGCCGGCGTTGCGGTCGACGGTGACCGTCACGGGCTGCGCGTAGCCGGTGGTGGTCCCGTCCGTGAAGGCGGCACGGATGTCGACCGGGCCGTCCTCGCTCAGGCTGGTGGTGATGTTCCAGGCCAGGGCGGGCGGCGCGCCGTTCGGTGCCGCCAGGGGCCAGGAGGTGACCGCCGAACCGTCGCTGTTCTTGGTGACGTCGGCCAGCGGCACCGTGTGCCAGGAGTCGGTCTCGCCACGCCGGTACTGGTAGGTCACCCCGGTGTAGGTGGACTTGCCGGTGGCGGACAGCGCGACGCGCCGCGCGGGCCGGTCGCCGTCACCGGGCGCCAGTACGGCCGCGCCGTCGGCCCCGACGCCGAAGGCGTACTGGGTCGTCGTGGTGGACAGGTTGCCGCCGGAGTCGACGGTCTTGGCGTACAGGGTGTGCCAGCCGTCGGCGGGGTCGACGGTGATGGTCAGCGGGTCGCCACCGCTGCCGTCGGTGGTGTCGTCGATCCGGTGCGGGGTGCTGGAGTCGTCCAGGCCCCAGTAGTAGCCCTGCCCGTCGGTGGCGGACGTGTCCAGGGTGCAGGTCGCACCGCCGGAGGAGGTGGCCGTCCAGGAACTCTCGGTGTACGGGTCGCAGGTGATGCTCGGGGCGGCCGGCTTGGCGGTGTTGAGCACGAAGGTGGTGTAGCCGGACCACGAGCCGTAGTCGGTGCTGTCGTAGCCGCGCACCCGCACCCGCAGATGGGACCCGGACGGGAAGGCGTTGGCGGACGGCACGGTCAGGGTCGCCGTCGAGCCGGACGCCACGCTCGACGAGGTGGCGGTGTACGAGTACGTGCCCGCGTCGTTGTAGGCCGGGTCGGGCGTGACCTCGAACTGGGCCTTGACGGTACCGCCGTCGGCGTCAGTGACCTTGGCGGACAGCTGAGGCGTCAGCGAGGTGGCGTACCGCTTGCCGTTGTAGGCGTTCACCTGGGACGGCGAGATCGCCACCGACGTCGGCACGGCCGGGTACGAGTTGTAGGTGACCGTCAGGTGCGGTTCGACCGAGGAGTCGCCGGAGATGTAGTTGGCGGAGCGGAAACGCCGCCAGGTCAGCGTGTCGGTCTCGGTGGCGCCGCGGACCTGCAGGCCGTAGTTGGCCGAGCCGCTCGCCCAGGCCTGCACGATGGCGTCGACGTCGAAGTTCATCGTGCCGGCCGGGCAGGAGGAGTCGTAGCCGAGCGCCGCCTTGTTGGTGACCGCGCCGGTGGTGGTGGTCGACGGCTGGGCACCCCAGGTGATCGTCGAGGAGTCCCAGCTGGAGGTGATCCGCCGCACCTGGGTGCCCGACCCGGAGGTGGAACAGGTCGAGGAGTAGTACGAGTACAGCGCCAGGTTGGTGTCCAGGATGTGCTTGCCCGTGAACTTCGACACGTCGAAGTTCAGGTACGAGCGCGCCACATGGGTGCCGCTGTCGTAGGTGCCGGACTTCAGCTCCGTCGAACCGCGCTGGGAGTCCAGGTAGTCGGGGGTCTGCACCCAGGTGTCGGTGGTGACCGCCAGTGTGGAGGTCGGGTCGACCGTCACCGGGTAGGTCAGGTCCTTGCGGGCCAGGAAGGACGCGTCCGGGGTGAGTACCAGGGTCTGCCGGCCGTCCGCGGCCGTCTCGACCTTGGTGGCGACCTTCGCGACGTGCGCGGACTCCCCGGAGCGCGGGTCCTTGGAGGCGTCCCACATGCGCGGCGCCGGAGCGTCGGCCACCAGGTGGCCGTGGGCGTCCTTCAACTGCAGGTGCCCGGCCTTCGTGGCGGAGAGCTTCAGGCCCTTCAGATGCAGCGGGATGCGGTACGACGGTCGCGACGCGGGGGCGTGGGCGAGGTTGACGGTCTCGCTGAAGCCCTGCGGCAGCGCCGTCGCCTTCAGCGTCTGGCCGCTGCCCAGGCCGTAGGAGGCGGTCGCGCCCGTGACCTTCGGCGCCGGCAGCTTGCTCTGCCAGCCGATGCCGAACGACGCGGACCCCCGGGACACCGAGGCCAGCGACGTGTCACCGCCGTCGGACACGGCGACGTGGGCGGCGGCGGCCTTGGGGGCCAGCGTGGTGCCCGTGTGCGTCAGCGCGGTGTCGACGTCCCTCCAGGTACCGCCCTGCTTCACCCGGATCGGTCCGGCGAAGGACTCGGTCTGGAAGGCCCCCGACGGAAGCGCCCAGGTGGTGGTGTTCTCCGTCCGGTCGTTCAGCACCTCGATCCTGCGGTGCTGCAACCGGGCCATCAGGACGGCGGATGCTTCGTCCTCGGCCTGCGCGGGGCCATGGGGGGAGGGCTTCGCCGATGTCGCCGTCCGCGCGTGGGCGGCGACATCGGGGGTGGCGAAGGCGGTGCCGGTCGACTGCAGTACGAAAGCCGTCTCGGCGAGCAGCACCAGGGAGAGCAGACCGGCGGTGCGGCGCAACCCTGGTGACAGGCGGGACGGTTCTGTCCTGAACGGTCTCGGCCGCGCTCTCAAGCGGGCACGACTCATCCAAAACTCCTGTGAAAGATAAGTGCCAGGTAAGAAGGTGGGGGGCGAAGTGATTATTCGCAGCGCATCCTCAGGTGTGGGCCGCTGGTAAAGATCTCTCCATCAATACGGAAAGAAGTAGGCCGTGTTGCCTGGTCGGAGCGGGGGCGGAGGCGCGCCCACCGGGCGGCGGGTCGCCGGCGGCCGTCGTGATGAGGCATTTCGCCCGTGTTGGCGGATGGCTGACCGGCCGGTCGGTCTCACAGGGGCTTTGCTTGATCTTGACAGAATAAGATGAACATCTACGTGGAATTGATCATTGGGAAGTGGAACGGGGCGTTCCGGACGTGCTCGCGTCAATCGGGCCCCGCGGCCGACGCGGACTTACCCGTCACCCGGAGCGGAATCCGCCGAGCGAGGATAAAACGTACAATTAACAACGACATATACGTCGTATCCGGAGTGCGGCCATGGTTCAGCGCGACACCCCCGAGAGGCGGGGACGCCTCAGCCGCCCGCTGGTGCTCAGTGCCGCTGTAGCCCTCGTCGACCGGGCCGGGCTCGCGGCCCTGACCATGCGCCGCCTGGCCGCCGACCTGGGCGTGGAACCGATGGCCCTCTACCGCTACACCGACGGCAAGGAAGGCCTGCTCGACGGGTTGGTCGAGGCGTTCTTCGAAGAGGTCAACGAACGGCTGCGCACCTCGGCCCAGGAGTCCCGCGCCGACGGCGGCGCCGGACCGGCCGAACCGCCCTGGCGGGGAGAACTGTGCCGGATCGCGCGGGCCTTCGCCTGCGTCGTGCACGCCCATCCGCAGATCCTGCCGGTGGTCGCCACCCGCCCGCTCGCCGTGCCCGTGGCCCGCCGCCCGAGGGCCTGGCTCCAGCTCACCGAGCACATGCTCGCCGTCCTCACCCGCGCCGGATTCGACGACGCCACCGCGCTCACGGTCTACCGCACCTTCGTCGCCTGGACCCTCGGCTGCCTCCTCGTGGACAAGCGCCAGGTCGTCGACGATCCCGAGGAGCCCGACGTCATGCTGCGCCTGGGTCTGCACCGGCTGCCCGCGGCCGAGTACCCGCGGCTACGCGCCCTCGTCCCACGCTTCGACGACTACGACGACGAACGCGAGCTGATGGCCGGCCTGAACACCCTGCTGGGCAGTCTCCCCGAGCCTCCGCTTGACGCCTTCTACCGGGGCGGAGCACGCTGAGGATACGACGTACACATCGGGCATATGCTTACAGACACCGTCGAACTGCGCGCGCTCTTCACCCGTACCACTCGCGCCGCCGACGCCGCCCAGGCGGCCGACGGCGCCGGAAGAAGCCGTCATGTCCAGCACTTCCGAGCCCATCCTCCGGGTGCGCGTCACCGCCCGTGACGCCGACACCCTGCTTGCCCTGCTGCGGGACGCCCGCCCCGACGTCGGCGGCCGTCCCCACCGGTCCGCCGACGGCACCGTCGCCATCGACGCCTATGTGACCGCCGAGCAGGCGGAGGCCCTCGAACGCGAGGGAGTCTCGGTCACGACGATCGAGGACGCCACGGCCGTCGGCCGCGCCCGCCAGGCCGAGGTCGGCCAGGGCGACCGCTTCGCCCCCGCCGACGCGGTCCCCCGCGGCCTGGCCGCCAAGGCATAGGACGCCCAGGAGGACACCATGCCGTATCTGAACATCACCGAGGTCGACTCCGCCGTGACCAGCCTGGCCACCGCCTACCCGGCCACCAGCGAACTCATCGACCTCCCCGAGTCCTCGGTCGAGGGCCGGGCCTGCCGGGCCCTGCGGATCGGCTCCGCCCCCGCCGGCACCAAGGACTGCGCCGTACTGATCGGCGGGGTGCATGCCCGGGAGTGGGGCAGCTGCGAGATCCTCGTCCACTTCGCGGCCGACCTGCTGGAGGCCTACGCCACCGGCACCGGTCTCGGCTACGGGGGTACGCACTTCACCCGCGACGAGGTGCGCAGGATCGTGGACGGGCTGGAGCTCGTCGTGTTCCCCCTGGTCAACCCGGACGGCCGGCTGCACAGCCAGACCGTCGCGCCGATGTGGCGCAAGAACCGCAATCCGGCGAACTCGGGTGGCGACCCGGCCCGCATCGGCGTCGACATCAACCGCAACTACGACTTCCTCTTCGACTTCACCCGGGCCTTCGACCCGAGCGCCCCGGTGCAGGTCTCGGACGACCCGGCCAGCGACGTCTACCAGGGGCCGAGCGCCTTCTCGGAGCCCGAGACCCGCAACGTCCGCTGGCTGCTCGACACCCACCCCCGCACCCGCTGGTTCGTCGACGTGCACAGCTACTCCGACGACATGCTGACCAACTGGGGTGACGACGAGAACCAGTCCCAGGACGAGGAACAGAACTTCCTCAACTCCGCGTTCGACTACCGGCGGGGGCTGGGCAACGGCACGTACGGGGAGTTCATCCCGAAGGACGACGCCAACGACTGCGTCGACCTCGCACAGAAGTTCTGCGCGGCCGTCAAGGGCGTGGGAGGCCGTACCTACACCGCGAAGTCCGCCTTCCACCTGTATCCGACCTGTGGCACCAGCGACGACTACGCCTACGCGCGGCACTTCGCCGACACCACGCGTACCAAGGGCGGCATCCTCGGCTTCACTGTGGAGTGGGGCGACCGCCACGGCGGCTTCCACCCGCCGTGGCAGGAGATGGAGCGCAACATCCTGGACGTCGACGCCGGGCTCGTGCAGTTCTGTCTGACGGCTCTGTGACCGTCCTCGTCCCTCCGCGAGCCACCCCAGGCCAAGGCGGACACTCTCCGTAACAATCCGACCTGGGGCGGGCCGGGTGAACAGGTGTGCGGAATGTCGCGAGGTTATCGGTCTGTCGTACGAGAGTTCATACCAGAGCGGGACCAATCCTGCGGGACTTTGTCAACTGCCCCCCGCACATGATGCGGAGGCGACTACTGTCAGTGGCCGCATGGCAGCCCGACGGACAAGTACGAGGACGCAGATGTCTCACCTCCGAGCACCGGCCGGCCGTGCCGACCGCCGGGAGGGCGGACGGCACGGGCGACCGGTCGCCCGACCCGCTCCCGCACTGCCCGAGACGCACATACGGCCCCAGCTCATGCGGCTCGCCGTGCTGCCGCCCGTCGCGGTCGCCCTCAGCGCCACCGCCGCCGTTCTGTTCAGCATCCGGTCCTCCGGTGCGCGCACCGGGCCCATGCTGTGGGCCGTGATCGCCGGAGCGGTCACCGTGACCGTCGCCGGCATCCTCATCGCCGCCGTGGCCGCCGACCGCGCCGCCCGCTCGGTCTCCGACCGCGTCGCCGCCCTGCGCCGTACCGCCGCGCACGGTGAGGCCGACCTGCACGCCCTGGTCGACGCGCTGCGCCAGGGCGAGGCCCCGCCCCAGCGCTCGCCGCGCCGCCGCCCGCCGGCGGACCCCTGCTGCACCGGATGAAGGCCGGCGGCCAGCTGCCGTATCTCTCCGCCCGGCTGGGCGACCT